>DASVLI010000105.1:0-28727 GCA_036384955.1 Occallatibacter sp. | reverse complement strand
ACATTGAATACGAGGACTACCTGGGCCGCCGCGGGCTGGACAAGTACGGCAAGAAGCGCTGGAACAAGCTGCTGCTGGAAGCCATTGACCAGACGCGGAAACTGTTCAACTGGGACCACCTGTACATTGGCGGCGGCAACAGCAAGAAGATCATCGTCAAGCTGCCGGCGGACGTGTCGATTGTCTCGAACGAGACGGGGATATTGGGCGGCGTGGCGCTGTGGCGGGATTAGCGGTCCGGTCTGCGGCAAGCATTAACAAAGGCAGGGCTCCGGTCCTGCCTTTGTTGTTTTAATCGAGAAATTGCTTTAGCTCTTGGTGGGCGCCTTGAGGCCGAGTTCGCGCATGGCGATTTGCAGGTCGGCCCAGGCTTCCTTCTTCTGGCGCGGGTCGCGCAGCAGATAGGCCGGGTGGTAGGTGACGATGAGCTGCGCTCCGCGGAAGGCGTGGATGCGGCCGCGCAGGCCTGCCAATGGCTGGCGCTGGCCCAGCAGATAGGTTGCGGCGGTGGCGCCGAGGGCGACGATGACCTGCGGACTGACAATTTCAATCTGGCGGAAGAGAAAAGGCGAGCAGGTGTTGGCTTCGTCCGGCTCCGGCGTGCGGTTTTGCGGCGGGCGGCATTTGACCACGTTGGCGATGTAGACTTCTTCGCGCTTGAGGCCCATGGCGCCGATCATGTTGTTGAGCAGCTGGCCGGCGCGGCCTACGAAAGGCAGGCCCTGCGCATCCTCGTCGGCGCCGGGACCTTCGCCAACAAACATGAGGCGGGCGCTGGGCGAGCCATCGGCAAAGACCAGTTTGTTGCGCCCGGTGTGGAGAGCGCAGCGAGTGCAGTCGCCGATTTCTTCGCGGAGAATTTGCAGCGCGGAATCGCGATCGGCGGCGGCGACGGACGCAGCGGCGGTGGGAGGCGGAACGGCAATGGGCTTGCGGGGCGGAATGGGAGCGTTCTCCTTTACGGGCTCGGCGGCAGGCGAAGCGGCGAGTGGCGTTTCTTCGACAGGCGCGGGCGTGGCAGCTTCAGCCGCCGCGAGACTCGCGAGCAATGCGGGGTCGACCGGGCGGCGATAGAACTCAGTGAGGCCGAGGTCGCGATAGAAGCGCAGACGCGCCGCGACGGCCTGCTGCGTTGATGGATCAAGCGCTGGGGGCACGCCGGCTACTCCACGATGAGATGACGGCGTGACTTGGAGCCGCCGATGGATTCCTTGAGGACGCGATCCTGCGGTGAGAGCGCGGCGGTCTGCTGGTCGAGCTCGACGACGAGGGCGCGCGGACGGCGCAGGGCGACGATTTCGTCGAGGATGCGGTCGGCCAGCTTGCGCTTGGACATCTCCGGCATTTCGATGGAGGTGGAGGCAGTGAGGAAGGTGGCGGCATTGAGGTCGGCGTCGATGCCGGTGTGCTCGCCGGAGACATCGTTGACGACGATAGCATCCGCGCCTTTGCGCAGCAGCTTGGCGCGGCCATTTTCCTGGGTGTTCTCGGTCTCCGCGGCGAAGCCGATGATGAGTTGGCCGGGGCGGCGGCGGCGCGCGACCTCGGCAAGAATGTCCTCAGTGGGCGCGAGCTCGAGCGTGAGCGCACCGGTGCGCTTGAGCTTCTGCTCGGAAACGGCGACGGGGCGATAGTCGGCGACGGCAGCGGCCTTGACGACGAGCGTGGCCTCGTCCATGCGTTCGAGGACGGCCGTGCGCATCTGCTCGGCGGTGACGACCTTGACGACTTCGCAATGCGCGGGCGGATGCAGCGACGACGGCCCGCTGATGAGGATGACGCGCGCGCCGCGGCTGTGTGCGGCCTCGGCAAGGGCGTAGCCCATTTTTCCGCTGGAGCGGTTGCCGATGAAACGGACGGGATCGAGGGCTTCGCGCGTGCCGCCGGCGGTGACAAGAACGATTTCACCTGCCAGGTCGTGGCGGCGGCCCACGGCGCTGAGAACGATGTCGGCAATGGCTTCCGGCTCCGCCATGCGGCCGGGGCCCACCGTGCCGCAGGCGAGCAGGCCGGTGCCGGGCTCAATGACGCGCACACCGCGCTGACGCAGGGCTTCAAGATTGGCCTGGGTGGCGGGGTGATTCCACATGTTGGTGTTCATGGCCGGAGCCACGAAGACCGGAACCGCGGTGGCCAGATAGAGCGTGGAGAGAAAATCGTCGGCAATGCCGTGCGTGAATTTGGCGAGGATGTTGGCGGTTGCGGGCGCGACTACGAGAGCGTCGGACCACTGCGCCTCGCCGATGTGCTCGATGGCGCTTTCGTCGTGGGAGGCGGAGCCAGCCGCCGAGTCGTCCCAGCGTCCGGCATAGACCTTATGGCCGGTGAGCGCGGCGAAGGTGAGCGGCTGCACAAAGTGCGTGGCCGCCTCGGTCATGACTACGTGCACCTGGACCGACTGCTTTTGCAGTGCCCGCACCAGCTCCGCCGCCTTGTAGGCGGCAATGCCACCGGAAACGCCGACCGTCACTCGCATGATTCGATTGTAGTCCCGAAGAGGAATAAGCGTCCGAGGGAAACGGGGTTCAGTGCCGGAGCGAGGCCCCGGCACGAAGTCCGTTTTGAAAGAGCCAGCGGAAGCGCGCGTTAGGAGAGAATCGGCGTGCCGCGATCTTCCACCAGTGGCTTGACGATGGGCTGATCTTTTTTGACGTAGGAAATTTTGCCGGCGTCTATCTCGTCCTGCGCAATGCGGCAGGCTTTGGTGGAGTTGCTGGCGATGAGCGCAGCCGAGCCGCCCTGAATCTGGCGGGCGCGGCGTGCGGCAACAAGGACCTTGCGATAGTTCGAATCGAAAGTTGTTTCAATCGTCATCGGGGTCATCTCCAAAGGGAAGTTGTTGCTGGCCGGAGGTGCCTTCGATGCCGAAGGCTTCCAGCACTGGTTTTAGCCGCTCCCGCGCATTCTCAATCCTGCAGGCCGCGGCGACCTCCAACACTCTGCTGGAGCGGAAGGCGATGGGTTCGCCATTGCGATAGAAGCGCTCGGCCTGCACAATGGCCTCCAACTGCGCTACCGCTCTGTCCAGAATGTCGTTGACCAAAATATAGACGTATTGGCGATAATTCTCAATTTCCTTGCTGGCTTCGCTGAGGCGGCGATAGAGCTCGGACTCGTTCATCACGCCTTCGGCGCGGCTGCGATTGCGGAGGCGCGTGCGCAGGACTTTTGGATTGGGAGGCAGGACGAAAAGGCTGACCGCTTCGGGCATTCTCTGGCGCACCTGCGCCGCGCCCTGCACATCGATGTCGAGAATCAGGTCGTGGCCCATGCGGCGCGCCTCGTCGAGCGAGTGGCGCGCGGTGCCGTAGTAGTTGCCGAAGACCTCGGCATACTCCAGAAACTCGTCGGCGTCGCGCATGCGCTCGAATTCCTCGCGCGTGGTGAAGTGGTACTCGCGCCCGTTCTCCTCCGAGCCGCGCGGTGCGCGCGTGGTCCAGGAGATGGAGAACTCAACGCCGCTGACCTGCTTGCGCAGCTCACTGACGAGCGTGCTTTTGCCCGAGCCCGAAGGCGCGGAGATGATGAACAGAATTCCCGCCACTTTCCAGTAGTCCCTTTCGTCAATCTGGCTGCGATGGTGCATGTGCTATTCCACGTTTTGGATTTGCTCGCGCGCCTTTTCAATCTCGGCCTTCATGGCCAGTCCCAGCTCGGTAATGCGGGTTCCCTTCCCGCCCACGCCTCCGGTTTTGGAGAGCAGCGTGTTGGCTTCGCGATTCATCTCCTGCAGCAGGAAGTCGAGTTTTTTGCCAATCTCCTCGCCCGCGGTGAGCAGCTCGCGGAAGTGGCCGATGTGGGTGCTCATGCGGGCCAGTTCCTCGGCAATATCGCTGCGGTCGACCAGCACGGCAACCTCCTCCAGCAGTCGCTGGCGATTGAACTCGTTTCCCGCTGCGGCGATCAGTCGCTGGGTGAGCCGTTCCTCGTAGCGCTGTTCGACTTCAGGGCGCAGTTCGGTGACGGCGGCAGTCGCCTCTTCGAGGCGATTGAGCGAGGCATGGAGAATGGCGGCCAGCGACTCGCCCTCGCGCGCGCGCATGATTTTCAGCTCGTCGATCAAAGGGCCGATGGCCTTTTGCACGCTTTCGGCAATGGCGGCCAGATCTTCTTCGGGGTTGGAGCGGTTCTCCGACTGCAGCGCCGCCGGCATGCGCAGGATTGCGTTCAGATCAGGTTCGCCGGCCAGCGAGAACTCGTCGCGCGCGGCCTTGAAGGCATCGAGATATCCGGCGACGAGGTCGCGGTTGTAACCGGCCCTCTGCTGCGTGGAGCGGTCGAAGGAGAGCGAGAGCTCGACGTGGCCACGGCGCAGAGAGTCCTTCATAACGCGGCGCAGTTCCATCTCCAGCGCGTCCAGGCCCGAAGGCAGGCGCAACTGGAGGTCGAGAAAGCGATGGTTCACACTCTTCAGGCTGAGCGTGCAGACAAGCTGGTCGTGCACGCGCACCTGGGCGCGGGCAAAGCCTGTCATGGAGTAGATGGGCATGTTGTTGCTATTCTCCCCTCTTTCCGGTCAGCTCCTGCTCAAAAATCAGCGGATACTGGGTGGTTGGATCGGCAGGCAGCACATCGGTCAGCGGCATATCGCCGGCATCCATGAACTGCAACTGGTAAAGGCGCTGATACGTGGGCGAGGAGTTCAGCAGTTCCTCGTGGGGCGCGATCGCGGTGATGCGGCCATCTTCAAGCACGGCGATGCGATTGGCGCGGCGAATGGTGCCAAGGCGGTGCGCGATGACCAGCACGGTGCGGTTCTGCATCAGGTTGGCCAGAGCGGTCTGCACCAGCGACTCGCTTTCGGCGTCGAGCGCGGAAGTGGCCTCGTCGAGGATGAGGATGGGCGCGTTTTTGAGGATGGCGCGGGCGATGGCGATGCGCTGGCGCTCGCCGCCAGAGAGGCGGAAGCCCTTCTCGCCAATCACGGTCTCGTAGCCCTGCGGCATGCGCATGATGAAGTCGTGGGCCAGCGCGTTGCTCGCGGCCTCGATGACCAGCGATCCCTTCATGTCGGGCTGGCCGTAGGCGATATTGTTGCGCACCGTGTCGTTGAAGAGGATAGTTTCCTGCGAAACCTGCGCGACCTGTCGGCGCAGCGAGGAGAGGGAGAGATCGCGAATGTCGATGCCGTCGAGCAGAATGCGGCCCGAGGTGACGTCGAAGAAGCGCGGGATGAGATTGACGAGCGTGGATTTGCCGGCGCCGCTGGGGCCGACCAGCGCCAGCACCTCACCGGCGTTGACCTGTAGATCGACGTTATGCAGAATCTGATGCTCGCCATCCTCGGAGGAGTAGCGGAAGCCCACATCCTCAAACTGAATGGCGGACTTGAAGCGGTCAAGATGCTTTGGGTGAGATCGCTCTTTGACGTCATCCTCGGCATCGAAGAAGGCGAAGATGGAGGCGGATGCACCCAGAGCCTGCTGGAAGGCGTTGTAGAAGTAGGCAAACTTGCGGACCGGATCGTAGAGCTTGAAGAGCAGGAGGATGAACGCGCCGAAGAGACCCATGGTCATGCGGCCCTGCAGAATCTCATTGCGGCCAACGAGCAGAAACGCCGCGATGGCGATGGCGCCAATGGCATCCATGAGCGGCGAAGAGATGGATTGAATGCGGACGCTGCGCAGATTGGCGCGGAAGAGGCGCTTGGCGGCCTTCTGGAAGCGAAGGATCTCCCAGAGTTCGGTATTGAAGGCCTTGACGATCCGGTTGCCGGTGACGGTTTCGTGGAGGATGTTCTGGATTTCGGCGAGCTTGTCCTGACCGGTGCGAGTGCGGGTGCGGACCTCGCGGCCGATTTTGCGCGCCGAGGTGATGACCACGGGAATGAAGAGAACCAGCGCCCAGCTGAGCCGGCCGCCCATACCAATCACGAAACATATGCCAACCGCAAAGGTGAAGAGCTGCTGCAGAAAGTCGCCAATGATGGAGCTGAGCGCGTTCTGCACGCGATCCACGTCGTTGATGAGTGTGGAGAGAATAGTGCCGGTGGCATGGCGATGGAAGAAGCTGGAGGAGCGGCGCAGTGTGGTTTCGTAGAGGTGGTTGCGCAGGTCAGTGATGGTGCCAAAGCCGGCATAGTTGACCAGATACGTGCCCAGATAATCGCAGATGCTCTTGGCCAGGGTGGCCATAACCAGCGCGAAGGCGACGACATTCCATGCATTGTGAATGTGCAGGAAGTGCGGGATGAAGGAGCGCAGATCAAAATGCAGCTGGTTGTGCTGCATGCCGAGAATGATGGGCCCATCGGGCGTGTTGGGCTGCAGTACCTGGTCGAAGATGGGCTGCAAGAGTAGAACACGCAGCGTGTCCAGCGCGCCTGCCACAGTCAGCAGCAGAACGCCGGGAATCCACTGAATGGTGTACGGAAGCCCGTAGCGGAGCAGGCGGAAGACGCGCTTCATGGACGGCACGCTCCGTTGCGGAGGTGCGCACGGAGACCCGTGAAAATGGCAGCGCCTGAGTCCATCCCCGTATTGTAGCCGCCTATGCGGTGGTTTGGCCTACCAGGCACGCAGGTCCACAAGCGCCTTGTAGATGGTGTCGGGCTGCGGCAGGATCGCGTCTTCAAGCACGGGCTGATAGGCCACGAAGGTGTCCATGGAGCCGATGCGGCGGACGGGCGCGTCGAGCGAGTCGAAAAGCTCGTCGGCGATGCGCGCGGCGATCTCCGCGCCGTAGCCCCAGCTGAGCATGTCCTCGTGCGCGACGATGACGCGGCTGGTTTTGCGGACCGACTCGGCGATGGCTTCCCAGTCGTAGGGATTGATGGTGCGCAGGTCGATAATCTCGGTCTCGATTCCCTGCTCGCGGTGGGCGCGCTCGGAGGCCTGCAGGGCGCGCGGAACCAGTGCGCCATAGGTGACCAGAGTGATGTGGGAGCCGGGGCGAACGATTTTGGCTTTGCCGAAGGGGATGGAGAAGTCCGGGCCGGGATAGGCGGCGCGCCCGTAGGTCTCGCGATACAGCCGCTTGTGTTCCAGGAAGAGAACCGGGTCATCGCAGCGCAGCGCGGTGCGCAGCAGGCCGTTGGCGTCCAGAGCATTGGAGGGGAAAACAACGCGCAAGCCTGGCAGGTGAGTGAAGATCGATTCACCCGACTGCGAGTGATAGATGGAGCCGCCGGTAAGATAGCCGCCAATGGGCACGCGTAGCACTACAGGCGCGCCCCAGGCACCGTTGGAGCGCCAGCGCATGAGCGCCAGCTCATTGCGAATCTGGTGCATGGCAGGCCAGATGTAGTCGAAGAACTGGATTTCTACCACCGGCTTGATGCCGCGGACGGCGTAGCCGATGGCGCGGCCGACGATGTTGGCTTCGGCAAGCTGCGAGTTGAAGACACGCTCAGAGCCGTACTTGGTTTGCAAGCCTGAGGTGAGCTTAAAGACGCCGCCCTTGCCCTTCACTTCAGCCAGGGCCTTTTCGCGGCTGGCGTCAGCCACGTCTTCGCCGTAGACAACGATGCGCGGATCACGCTTCATTTCGTCGTGCAGGCAGGCGTTGATGAGATCGGCCATGGTGCGCTGGGCGGGTTTCTCGGAGCTGGGTTTCTTTGGCTCGGTGGCGAAAGCGGAGCTGGTGGGATCGAGATCTTCAGAGTAGACGTGTTTGGTGATGCTTGAAATCTCTGGTAGCGGCGCTTCAAGGGCGCGTGTGGCGGCCTCCGCAGCCTCGTTCTCGCAGGCCTGCTCCAGCGCGGTAATTTCCTCGGCGCTGAGGATGCCTTCGCGCAGCAGGCGCATCTGCATCTTGGCGAGCGGGTCGCGCATGGCGTCGGCTTCGCGCTCCTCGGCGGAGCGATAGAGCTTGTCGTCGTCGGAGAGCGAGTGCGAATAGGGACGAATGACGTGGCCGTGAATGAAGGCCGGGCCCGCGCCTGCGCGGCAGTGCGCGGCAGCGCGCTGAAAGGCCCGCAGGCAAGCCACGGGATCGGTGCCGTCAACTTCTTCAAAGTGGAAGTGCGGGAAGCTGGCGACCAGACGCGAGATGCTGCCGTCGGGCGTGTTCACTTCAACCGGCGTGCTGATGGCGTAGCCGTTATCTTCCACGCAAAAGATGACGGGAAGCTTGCGGTTGGAGGCGGTGGAAAGAGCCTCCCAGAACTCGCCCTGCGAGGTGGAACCCTCACCGAGCGAAGTGAAGACGACTTCGTCTGCGCTGAAGCTGACGTCATGAAACTGGCGATAGTCGCCGGAGACTTTCTCGGCGATTTCGGGATGATGCGCGAAGTAGCGGCCGGCCTCTGCGCAACCGACGGCGTGCTGCACCTGCGTGGTGGTGGACGAAGAGGTGCTGACGATGTGCAGTTCGCGGCTGCTCCAATGGGTGGGCATCTGGCGTCCGCCGCTGGCCGGGTCGGGCGCGGCGCCGACGGCCTGGAGAAACATCTCGTAGGGCGTGACGCCGAGAGTGAGGCAGAGCGCGCGGTCGCGGTAGTAGGGAAAGAACCAGTCAACGCCGGGGCGCAACGCGAGCGCGGCACCGACCTGAAGAGCCTCGTGGCCCGCGCCGGAAATCTGAAAGAATATTTTCTGCTGGCGTTTGAGAAGGATTTCGCGATCGTCAATGCGGCGGGAGAGGACCATCAACCGGTACATTTCGACCAGTTGATCCGAGGTCAGGCCGTCTATAAGTGTCTTGCTTTTCTGGCGAATACCGGAAACCGCAAGTCCCATTCGCTTACTCCCACGTGACATTAATTGCGAACTCGCCTAATCGATTGTACCAATCCCCGCGGGGTTTGGCGTGGTGGATGCCGGGCTTCGTCCCACAGTCAGCGCTGCAGGCCGGGAATATTCATCATGGGCGTGCCTCCGCCGGGCATGTCGGCCATGTTGGCGCGGATGTTGCGGGCAAGCTTCTCGATGTCGGCAAGTTCGCGCAACTCAACTGGAGTGAGACGGTCCGCGTGCTGCTCTTCGATTTCGTGCTGCAAGTGCTGTGTGGCCAGCAGGAGTTTCTCGGTGTCGGAGACGACCATCTTCTGGCGATGCTCGTTGAGCGCCTTGATGCGCCGCTCTTCAAAGATGGGGTCGTCCAAGCCGTTGTCAGAAAACGGGCCCGGCACACCGGGACGAGCATGAGTGGGTCCGGACTGCTGCGCAGAGCCACCCTGCTGGGCCAAGGGAGCAGCGCCAGGCAGAGCCGTGCAGAGTGGGGCCAACAGGCCGAGTGCGGCCAAGCTGCACAACTGTCTACGCGAGATACACGAAAATGGAGTCAAGCGGCGCATGTGCGACTCAACTCTGGCCAACAACCAGGCGCATTTTTTCGCGGACGTCGTGGGCCAGTCTTTCAATTTCGCTGGCTTTGCGAATTACGTTGAGCGAGAGTGTGTCCTTGTTGGTCTTGTCCACCTCGGCCTTCAGCTCCGTGGCAAGCGCAAGCAGGTGCGCGCTGTCATCAGTGAGCTGTTTTTTGCGCTCAGCATTGGCCGCTTCAAAGTCCTGCTTCTTGGCCTGAGCCTGGCGCATGCGCATTTGCGCGTTGGCGTCGGGCGACGCTGTTAGGACTGGGTCGAGAATCGAATGCCGCTCAACGTTCGGCTGCGGGTTCTGCTGCGGATTGAGGGGACCGACAAGTAGCAGGAGAACGGAGCAAAGGCATGCGATGGTCCGCGGAGGGACGCGGCGCTGCCACAACCGGGCAAATCGAACAGTTGACGGTTGCACTCGAATCGAGTCCATGGGTACCTCCAAGCGTGCCGGATTCAAGCAATCCTAGCCAGAGCCGCTATGCGAGAGCGGCCGGGGAGGCCTTCGATCTGCCACGCACAGTCTAGTCTAGTAAGAGGAGCGATTGCATGCATCCTTTTCTTTTGATGGTGCGGACAGGCTGGCTTGCCGAAGGGCGGTTCATGGGCAAGGTTCTGGACGAGTGGGCCAGCGACGCACAGGAGTTCGTCCGGCTGAAGGTGCCGCATCTGCTGATGGTGGCGCTGATTGCGTTTGTGCTGTATCGGCTGCTGCACCTGATTACAGAGCACATGCTGGCGGTGGCCGAGCGGCATGCGCCAGGCCAGACGCGCGTGGCGCAGGTGAAGACGCTGGCCGGCGTGATTCGCACCACGGGAATCACGATGATTGCGGCGATTGTGGGCTTGCAGTTTCTGGATGCGATTGGGTTGGACCTTGCGCCGCTGCTGGCTTCCGCAGGCATTGCCGGAGTGGCCATTGGCCTGGCGGCGCAGAACATTGTGCGCGACATGCTGAACGGCGTGCTGATTCTGATTGAAGACCAGTTCAACGTGGGCGACACGGTGAAAGTGGCTGGCGTGACTGGCGTTGTGGAAGCGATGACCCTGCGCAAGACGACGGTGCGCGACGCCGATGGCACGCTGTATGTGATTCCAAACTCGCAGATTTCGACTGTAGCCAACCAGAGCATTGGCTACTCGGTGGCGACGATTTATGTGAGCGTGGACTACTCTGCTGAGCCGGACCAGGTGATGACGCTGCTGGAAGAGATTGCGATGGACGTGCGCAGCGACAACAAGTTCAGCGAGCTGTTTGTGGAGGATCCAAAGGTGCTGGGCGTGGACGCGGTGCGCGGCTCGGAGATGATTTTTCCGGTGCAGTTCAAGACGCGTGCGACCAAACAGTTTGGGCCGATGCGCGAGTTTCGGCGGCGGGTGCGCGTGGCTCTGCTGGAACGCGGACTGCTGCCGGGCGATCCGAATCGCGTGTTTCGGACGGTGGCCGGAGTGGACGTGCTGCCGAAGAATACGCAGCCGGCGCAGAGCGACCTTGGACCGGACCCGACGGTTGCGGCAGAGACGCCGAGCAATCCGTTTACGGGCGAGTAGCGGCGTTGTTTTGGCGGTTCTTCGCCTACGGAATTTTTGATGTGGCCCTCTGCCCTCAGCTACCCCGGGGGGGGAGGGGGGGGGTATGTTTCGCCTTCCCTTTTCCTTTTTGCTGGGCTGCGCTGCGAGTCCGCAATAGGCTCGACTTCAAGCGTACACACTTTGCAGAAATAATCTGCAGTCCTTGCCGGACGGGCGGGAGCGCGCTGGGCGCGCCGGGGGGTGGGTGCTATCCCCGGGTGCCTAACGACGAGGGATCGGGGACAACCATTTTTTGTGGGGGAATTCGTGTGGGTGCCCTGGTCCCTAAGGCGGGACCTGGGCACCCGGGATCTTCTGGTGGGCTTTTTCGTGGGCCTGAAGGCCCACGCTCCCTCCGATACCTGCGGTTCTGTGGGCACGGATGGGCAACTGCTTTCGTGGTCTCCCAGGTCCCAAAATCGGGACCTGGGGCACCCGGCTTTTGGTGGGGGAAGTCGCTGCGCTTGTCGGTACCAGGGCTAAAGCCCTGGGGTTTTCTGGTGGGCATTTTCGTGGGCCTGAACAGGCCCCACGCTCCCTCCGATACCACTGTTCGGCGCGGCGTGCGCGGCTATTCCGGTGGGAGGGCGGCGAGGAGGGTTTCGGGGTCGGCGATGGGGGGCAGGCAGGTGCGGCCTTTGCAGACCAGGGCCCAGGCAGCGGAGCCGGCGGGGGCTGGGGCCTGAAGGACGGTTTCTGCCAGCGCTTCCGGCAGCGCGCCGGGGACGAGTTGAGATGTGTTGAGGCGGATGACGGTTTTGTGCACGCCGAAGCCGGCCATGGCGGTGTGATACATGCGGTCGGCCTCTTCTCCGTTGCCGACGATGACAATCTGCATGGGGTCTTGCAGGAAGCGCATGAGGGCGAGGCCGTAGCTGCCGGCGTAGAGGCCGAAGTGCTCGACGATGCCGGAGAAGGATTCGAGAGTGTCTTCGGCGATTTCGCGATAGTTGGCGCGGCCGCTGAGGGCTTCAAGCCGGAGCAGCGCGGAGACAGCGGTGGGATTGCCGGCGGGTGTGGGTGAATCCTGCAAGGGCTTGCGGCGGGCGGTGAGCGCGCCGAGAGGGACGGCGCCGGGAGCGGGCTCGGCCGTGTCAAAGAAAGCGCCGGCGGTGCGGTCGTAGAAGCGGGCGATCATGGCGTCGGCCAGCTTGAGGGCTTCGGTGTAGAAGCTGATTTCGCCGGAGCCAATCCAGGCATCGATGCAGGCGTGAACGGTGAAGGCGTAGTCGTCGAGGGTGCCGGGAATGCGCTCGGTGGCGAGCATGGCGTCGTGGTAGTCGATGACGTGGCAGAGGGTCTGGCTGCCATCCCATGCCTCGGCCAGCAGGCGAGTGAGGGTGCGCAGAGCGAAGATGCGCGGAGCGGGGTTGTTGAGGACGGCGGCGGCCTCAAGGTACGCCGAGATGGCCATGGCGTTCCAGCCGGTGTAGAGGGTGCGGTCGATGAATGGCATGGGGCGCAGGCGGCGCGCGGCCATGAGTTTGCGGCGCGCGGAGTCGAGCAGGGTTTCAAGCTGGTGGAAGCTGTATTTGGCGGCGAAGTCGGGACGCGAGGACAGATCGCGGAGGTCGTATTTGACGTGGAGGACGTTTTTGGCGGGGTTGTGATGCATGTCGCCCAGCTCGCCAATGTCCCAATAGAGCGAGGCCACATCGAGCTCGTTGACATCGAGCTCGGCGCGGGCCTCGTCAAGGGTCCAGGTGAAGTAGTCGCCATCGTCGTCGAGGTCAATGTCGGCATCCTGCGAGGCGAAGAAGCCGCCGCGCTCGCGGTCGGTCATGGTGGAGTCGAGCCAGCCGATGATTTCGCGGGCGGTGCGCAGAAAGCCGGGGTCGGCGAAGCTTTGGAAGCCGTGCACATAGTTGCGCAGCAGCTCGGTGTTGTCGTAGAGCATCTTCTCGAAGTGGGGCACGACCCAGCGCTCGTCGACCGAGTAGCGATGGAAGCCGCCAGCGATCTGGTCATAGATACCGCCGCGGGACATCTTCTCCAGCGTGGCGACGAAGGCCATGCCGGCCTGGGCGTTGCCCTGATGCAGGGCGGACTGAAGGAGCAGATCGAGCGCGGCGCTGTGGGGAAACTTGGGCTGGGAGCCGAAGCCGCCGTTGCGCTGATCGTAGAGCTTGAGGATGGATTCGACGAGCTTGCCAGCGAGGGCAAGCGAGAGCTGGCCGCCGCGGCCGGAGAAGCTTTCGTTCTGCTCGATGGCGCTCATGACGCTGGCGGCGGATTCGAGGGCTTCATCGCGGCGGTCGTTCCAGACCTGGGCCATGGTGAGCAGGACGCGGCCAAAGCCGGGGCGGCCGAAGCGGTCATCGCGCGGGAAGTAGGTGCCGCCGAAGTAGGGGCGGCCATCGGGGGTGAGAAAAGCGGTGAGCGGCCAGCCGCCCTGTCCGCTAATGGCGGAGACGGCGGATTGGTAGCGCGCGTCGACGTCGGGGCGCTCGTCGCGATCGACCTTTACGGCGATGAAGTGCTGGTTGATGATGGCGGCAATTTCGGCGTCCTCGTAGGACTCGCGGTCCATGACGTGGCACCAGTGGCACCAGACGGCGCCAATGTCGAGCAGGATGGGCTTGTTCTCCGCCTGGGCACGCTCAAAGGCGGCGGGGCCCCAGGGGTTCCACTGCACGGGCTGGTGGCGGGCCGAGCGGAGATAGGAAGAGGCGGCCTGCTCAAGCAGGTTCGAGACGGATTCGGACGGGGAAGCCGGTTGCATGGGGAAGAGGATACAGCAGCCGGCGCGCGGAAGCACGCCGGCCGTTTTTGGTGTCAGGCCTTGTCGAGCTCGGCCTTGATGGCGGCGACGAATTCAGGGGCGTCGGGCTGGGTGTCGGGGGCGAAACGGGCGACTATCTGCCCAGAGCGGCTGACGAGGAATTTTTCGAAGTTCCAGAGGATTTCCGGCTCCGGATTGCCCTCGATGCCGTAGCCCTTGAGCTTGTCGCGCCAGGAGACTTCTCCGAGGCTGATGGCCTTGGGCTGCGCGGTGACGAGCGCGGCGTAGAGCGGGTGCTTCCCTTCTCCCACGACGGTGATTTTGCTGAAGAGCGGAAACTGCACGTTGTAGTTGAGCGAGCAGAAGGACTGAATTTCCTCGGCGGTGCCGGGCTCCTGCTGTTTGAAGTCGTTGGCGGGGAAGCCGGCGATGACCAGGCCCTGGCCGCGATAGAGCTCGTAGAGCTTTTCGAGGGCTTCGTACTGCGGGGTAAGGCCGCACTTGGACGCGACGTTGACGATGAGCAGAACCTTGCCTTTGAAGTCGGCAAGCGAGGCCGGCGCGCCGGCGAGGGTTTCGAGGGGGATGTCGTAGATGGATGCGGTCATGAAGTGCCTCCGGTAGCTCTCATAGTAGATGAGCGCTACCGGTTCAGGTTGCACTGGCTGGTTTACGGTTTGGTGGCCAGGATGACGGGCGAAGGGCCGTGAGTGGGAATGGTGCGCGGATTGACGAAGCCGGCGTCGAGCAGCCACGCGGAGATTTCTTCGAAGGAGTAGGTGTCTCCGACGTCGGTATTGACCAGCATGTTGACGCCGAAGATGACGCCGATAGGCGGGCCGGTGCGCTCGGCGTTGACGAGGAACTCCTGAATGGCGATGGTGCCGCCCGACGCGAGTGCGGCGAAGGTTCTGGCGAAGAGGGCCTTGCTTTTGGCTTCGCCCTCGCTATGCAGAATGTGGCCGAGGGTGGCGACGTGATGGCCGGTGCCGAAGTCGGCGGTGGCCAGGTCGCCTTCGCGATAGGTGTAGCGGTCAGTGAGGCCGAAGCGCGCAACCATGTTGCGGGTGACGGGCAGAACGCCGGGCCAGTCAACCGCGGTGGCGTGGACATTAGGCGCGCTCTGCAGCAGCGCGATGCTCCAGACGCCGGAGCCGGCGGCGAGATCGAGCACGCTGACCTGTTCGGCGGTGGCGCCGAGGTTGAGGTGCGCGGCCAGCTCCTGCGCGGGCAGGTAGCTGAGCGGAAAGATGTCGGCGACGAAGTCCTGAAAGAAGGCGGTGCCATCGCTTTGCTGGTTGACGTGATGCGCGGGCTTGCCGGTGGCGACGATTTCATTCAACTGCATCCAACTGGGCAGCAACTGGACGCTGGTGTGGCGCAGGAATCCGCCCTGGTAGCCGGGCCTGGAGCTGACGAGGAAGGCGGCGCTCTCAGGGGTGAGGGCATAGGCGGCGCCGTCGCGGGCCAGGAGTTCAAGTCCGACGAGAGCATTGAGGATGGACGTCAGGCCGCGCTCGGAGGCTCCGGTAGCGACAACGAGCTGCTGCACGGTTTTGGGACCTTCATCAAGGACATCGAAAACGCTGTGGCGGATGGCAGCCTCAAGAATGAGCGGAGGCGCAAAGCCCCAGGCAAACTGAAGGATGCGTTCCGGCGTGACCGCTGGAGCAAATGACATAGTGACCTCACGAGATTTGGAGAAACGGGGAAGGTAGTGCAGCGGAAGCATAGCAGAGGCGCAGCACAACCGATGCACGAAATTCGCGTGAAAGCGGGGAAGCTTAGACGAGGAGCGAGCGGGCGACCTTGATGTAGAGGTCTACGGCTTCAAGCAATTCTTTTTTGGAAAGCTTTTCGTCGGGGGTGTGGGCGACGTGGATGGAGCCGGGCCCGAGCAGCAGCGGCTGACCCCAGTTGGAGAGCTCGGGAATGTCGGTGGCGAACTTGGCGACCATGGTGGGCAGGCCTTCAATGGCGCAGAGACGGACGAAGGCCAGGTCGAGGGTGAAGTCGACTTCGGCAAGGCCGGCAACGGCTTCGCGGACGACGGCGCGGACCGGCTCAGAGGAGCAGACGGTGCGGATGAGCACCTGGGCCTCGGCTGTGTCGGCGATGACGTTGGGCGCGTAGCCGCCCTGAATCTGGCCAACGTTGACGGTGGTGTCGCCGGCGAACTCATCTACCGGAAGCTGCGCCTTGAGCAGGCGGTCGAGCACCTGAATGAGCTTGTGAATGGCGCTGTCGCCGAGCTCGGGGTAGGCGGAGTGAGCCATTTTGCCGGTGGCTTTGATGGAGGCTCGCAGCGCGCCCTTGGTGGCGAGGGCAACGCGATTATCGGTGGGCTCGCCATTGATGAGGTAGCGGCTGCCCTTGGGGGTTTTGTTGGCGGTCTTGGCGCCGGCTGAGTCGCGCTCTTCGCCGGAGACAAAGAGCAGGCCAACGGGCAGGCCTTCGGCACGGAGCGCTTCCGCGGCGGCGATCTGCGCGGCGATGATGCCCTTGGCGTCGCAGACACCGCGGCCGTAGACGAATTCGTCATCCTCGCTGAAGGGGATGAAGGGCGGCACGGTGTCCATGTGGGTGGAGAAGACGACGACCGGCGCACCGGATGCCGGACCGGCATAGACATTCCAACGCGGACCACGCGCGCCATCGATGGGCTGCGGCACGGGCGTTTTTTCCACGGACCAGTTGCGGGCTGTGAGCAGTTCGGCGAGGAAGTCGCCGACCGCACCCTCGTGATAGGTGGTGGACTCGATTTCGACGAGCTCGCGGGTAAGGCGAATTGGGTCTATCGGTTCGCTGGCTGGCATGTTGCAGCCAGAATAGCGCATGGGCACGGGGACCGGCATGTGGCGGGCCAATTGTGTTCAGAAAAGCGATTTTCCGAAGGTACGGAGTGGCGCGGGATTCAGCGTAGAATGAATGATGGTATGACTTCCGCCCATGCTGCCGTAGCGAGCACACGAACGCCCGACGCCGGGAAAGTGCGCACAGTAGAGATGCGCGGAGCCGCCGGCAGGCTGGAAGCTTTACTGAATGAAGGCGCGCCGAACGCGCGCTACGCCGCGGTGATGTGTCATCCGCATCCGCTGGGCGGCGGCACTATGCACAACAAGGTTGTGTACCGGGCCATGAAGGCGATGAATGCGCCGGAGTTTGGTTTGGGCTGGCCGGTGCTGCGCTTCAACTTTCGCGGCGTGGGTCTGAGCGAAGGCAGCCACAGCGGCGCGGCGGAGTGGCAGGATGTGCGTACGGCTCTGGATTGGATTGAAAACGAATTCAGACTGCCGGTGGTGCTGGCGGGCTTCAGCTTTGGCTGCGCGATGGCGATGAAGGCGATTTGCGAGCATGGCGAAGAGCGGGATCGCGTGCATGGCATAGCCGCGCTGGGCTTGCCGCTGCAGGCCAACGGCGCGCGGTATTTGTATCCATTTTTGAAGAGCTGCACGCTGCCCAAGATTTTTATCAGCGGGGACCACGACCAGTTTGCGCCGGCCGATGAGTGGCGGCGCACCACGGACGCGGCTGCCGACCCAAAAACACAGGTGCTGATCCACGGCGCCGATCATTTCTTTACCGGCCATCTGGAGGCGATGCAGAAGTCGCTTTCCGGCTGGCTGCTGGAACAATTTCAATGACCCCAGTCAGTGACTCCGCACTCGAATTTCTTCATACCAAGGCGACGGCATTCTTTACCGATGCTCTGGCGGAATGCAACATTGAAACGGCATTCGACCGCCGGCTGCGGTTCGAGGGCAACACGCTGGTGCGGCTGCTGCCCGATGGCAGCGGGCCGGACAGGATCGAGCTGAATCACTTCAAGCGCATCTTTGTAATCGCCATCGGCAAAGGCGCCGCGCCGATGCTGGACGTTTTGCTGGAGCGCATGAAGCGGCGGCAGGGTCTGCGCGGCATCTGCTGCTCGAAGTATTTGCCGGCCAAGCGGAACTGGCGTTTCCGCTACTTTGAGGGCGGACATCCGGTGCCGAACGAGGACTCGTTCGCGGCCTCGCGCGCGGCACTGGCCATGCTGAAGAAGGCGCGCAAAGACACGCTGGTGTTCTTTCTGATTTCGGGCGGCGGCTCGGCGATGTTCGATTTGCCGCTGGACAGCACGATCACGCTGGAGGACACGGCGAAGTTCCACGAAGTGCTGCTGGGCGCGGGCGCGCCTATCAACGAGATCAACACACTGCGCAAACATTTTTCCGCGGTGAAGGGCGGACGGCTGGCAATGGCCGCGCCGGAAGCGACCAAGGTGAGCGTGCTGCTGCCCGACGTGCCGCTGCGCACGCTGGATGCACTCTCGTCGGGGCCGACTTCACCGGATCACTCGACGCTGGCGGAAGTGCGCGCGATTCTTGACAAGTACGAGATTGCGCCGAAGCTGCCAGCGTCGGTGCGGGAGTTTTTTGAGCGCGAGGACCTGCCGGAGTCGCCCGGAAACAAGGGCTGGAAGCCGGGGTTTCTCTCCAAGCTGCCGATTCCCGGCGGAGGCGCGGGGCGCAATGTGACGGCGGCCTCGAATCTGACGGAAGAGCACGAGGCGTTTCGCGATTCGGTGTATGAGCTGCTGCTTTCAAGCCACGATCTGGTGGAGAGCGCGCGTGCACTGGCGCAGAAGGCCGGCTATTTTGTGGCGGTGGACAACTCCTGCGACGACTGGGATTATGCGGACGCGGCGCGCTTTCTGATGGAGCGATTCCACCAGTTGCGGCAGATGCATCCGCGGCTGTGTTTGATCTCCGGCGGCGAGGTGACGGTAACGCTGAGCGGCACGCCGGGAGCGGGCGGGCGCAACCAGCAGTTTGCGCTGGCGTGCGCGCTGGAGCTGGCCAAGTACGAGGGCGAGCTGCTGGCGGTGCTGAGCGCGGGCTCTGACGGCATTGACGGCAACACGCAGTCGGCCGGCGCGATTGCGGACCCGACAACGGTGACGCGCGCGAAGGGCTTTGGCTACGATCCAGCCGAATCGCTGAAGAGCTTTAATGCCTGTCCGCTGTTTACGGCGCTGGGCGACACGGTGGTGACGGGCCCGACGAAGCTGAATCTGCGCGATCTGCGAATTCTGATTGCCGACCAGATTCAGGACTAAGCAGGAGTTAAACCGGACCGCTAATTCCACTTGTGGAGTGTGCGGGCTGTCAGCATATGATGGATGCTCACGCAGGACCTACCTTCCTTCGTTTTCAGGATTGAACCGTGGCTCGAAAAGCAACCCGCAAGTCTGCCACCAAAACACCCGATATTCGTACCGTAGCCGCGATGGCGAAGGTTTCGATCGCGACGGTTTCTCGCACCATCAACGGCTCGCCGGTGGTGAGCGAGAAGCTGGCCAAGCGGGTGTGGCAGGCCATTGAACAGCTGAACTACTACCCCAACACGCATGCGCGCAGCCTGGTTTCCGGACGCAGCCGCATACTGGGCGTGATTGTGGAGAACATCACCAACCCATTCTTCCCGGAGCTTGTGCAGAGCTTCGAGGAGATTGCGGTGGCCAATGGCTACGAGGTGATAATCAGCTCGTCGAACAGCGACCCGGTGATTTTGACCAACTGCGTGCGGCGCATGCTGGAGCGCAAGGTGGAAGGCGTGGCGGTGATGACCTTCGGCGAGGAAGAGCCGGTGCTGGACCAACTGGCGTTCCACGATATTCCGATGGTGCTGGCGGAGTTTCGCCTGGATGATCCGAAGGCAAGCACGATTCTGCTGGACTACGCTTCGGGAATGAAGGCGGCTATCGGTCACCTGGTGGAACTTGGGCATAGCAAGATCGCGTTCCTGGCCGGGCCGCACAAACTGCACTCGGCGATTACGCGCATCAACGATTTCCATACCGCGATGGAAGCGTCTGGACTGACGGTGCAGAAGAAGTGGGTGGTGGAGTGCGACCACACGCTGAAGGGCGGCGTGGCCGGCTTTACGCATTTGCGCAGCCTGGATGCGCGGCCGACCGCGGTAATGTGCTCGAACGACATGACGGCGATTGGCGTGCTGCGCGCGGCCTACATGCAGGATTTGCGCGTACCGCAGGATCTGTCGGTGATTGGATTGGACGACATCGACTTTGCGGAGTTCACGCTGCCGCCACTGACGACGATACGGCTGTCGCGCAGCGATTTGGCACGGGCGGCCTTTGAGGCGCTCAAGCAGCAGACAGAGACGCCGCGCCCGGCCGATGTGCAACGGGAGTTTCTGGTTTCGACCAGCCTGGTTGTGCGCGGATCGACGGGCAAGCCCGCAGCCTGGACCTAGACCACACTAAACAGAAACTTCATCAGCGCGCAACGCGCTGATGGTGGCGTGCGTGTGCTCGGAGGCCGCGCGGCGGTCGGGGTAGACCTGCGTTTCCGCGAACTGGACATGGGCGGTGAATTCGGTGATGGAGAGCGCCTTCCACAAGTGGGGCAGGAAGGTTTGATCGCCAAACCAGCAGAGCTCTTTTTCTTCCACACCTTTACCCAGCACATAGCGAATGGCAGCGGGAGTGACAGTTGCGCCCGCCTGTACGGCTGGCTCGAAGAGATAGCGATGGAAGGGCAGCACGGCGGAGCCATCGGTGCTGGTGCCCTCTGGGAAGAAGAGGATGGGCACGTTCATGGAAAGGCGCTGGGCAATCTCCGCTGCTACCTCGGCGGAGCTGGCGCGGCTGGAGCGGTCAATGAAGATGGTGCCGCCGGCGCGGGCAGCTCGGCCGAAGTAGGGCCAGTTGCGAATCTCCAGCTTGGCGACAAAGAAGCAGGGCGTGATGGCGGAGAGGATGGCGATGTCGAGGTAGCTGAGGTGATTGGCGACGATGATGCCTGAACGCGGCGCGGCGCCCTCGACTGTGTAGCGGATTTGCAGGCTGGCGAGGATGTGATGGGCAGCCTGATGAAGCCAGTAGGCGCGCTGCTCCAGGGTGGGCGTGCCGCGCAGGCGCAGCAGCCAGTAGTGGGTGAAGCACCAGAACAGTGCGAAGCCCAGCGCCACAGCGCGCCGGGCGGCACGCAGGCTCAAGCGGTGAGCGGGGCCAGGAAGCGATTACGCGCTGCCGTGGAGAGCATCTGGAGATCGAGCAGAGTCAGGAAGTCAATGGTGCCGAATTCGCGGTCCCATGCCGGCGGGGCGCAGATGCGCGCGCCGATGGCGAGATAGGTTTTGAGCAACTTGGGAACCTGGATGGAAGGCGGCGCCGTGGAGTCCTGATTGGCCTCGGCCGGCTGTGCGGCGAGGTCGTTCTGCGGGGCGGGGCAAACGTACGCATCGGCGGCCTCGGTGCGAAGCTCGTGGGCCGACAAGTAGCGGTCCAACTGGCGATAGACCTGCCAGCCTTCCTCTGGATTGCGAGAGGTAAGCGAGGAGCAGCCGATGAGGTAGCGCAGTCCCATGTCGTTAGCATACTGCGCGATACCCCGCCAGAGCAGGGTGAGGACTTCGGGGGTGCGGTGCTCGCGGTGAATGGAGGCGCGGCCGAGTTCGAGAACCTTGTCGCGCAACGGCTCGAAGGGCGTGAAGTCGAACTCCTGCTCGGAGTAGTAGCCGAGGTTGAGCGCGGCGGTGACGCCGGACTGCATGCGATAGGTGCCGATGACGCGGCGGGTGGGATTGGACTCGAGCTTATCCTCGACGATCAGATGCTCGCAGAAGAGATCGAAGTGGTCGGTGTCGAGGCCGGTCTCATACGAGCTGGCGAGGCCTTCGCCCATTTCGATGTTGAAGACGCGGAAGCGCAGACGGCAGGCGGCGTCGCGGTCTTCGACGGTTTCCGCGAGGCGGAGGCGATAGCGGCCAACTTCAGCATGGATGGAGGGACGGGCGGGAGCCGCGTGCCAGGAAGAAAGAAGTGCGGATTGCGGCGGCTCAACGGCAGGCACGGAGAGTGCCTGGAAAGGATATTGTGAGGACTGCCCTGTGTGAGAGATCACCCCATGATTGTGCCGTCCTTTCTGTCAACAGACGGTCAAACGCAGGCTAACGCCCGGCTAAAACTCTGTTCAATTCGTATAAATACGCACGTAATCCACCAGCATTTCAGACGGGAACGGAGTGGTTCCATCGGGCGAGCCCGGCCAGTCTCCACCGATGGCGAGGTTGAGGATGAGGAAGCTGGCCTGGCCGTTGTCGAAGGGCCAGACGGCGCCGGGCAGGCTGCTGATGCTGGCGGTGGTGAAGGTGGCATAGGGATGCGCCGGGTCGTCGATGTAATACGAGACTGTGCCCTTGGACCAGACCATGCCGTAGGTATGCCACTGCGCGGCGCTCTGGCCGCTGGTGAAGTTGTAGACCGTGCCGAGGCCTGTACCACCGATGAAGCCGGTGCCGTGCACGGAGCCTTCATTCCAGTCGGGCGAGGTGGCGGCGTTCACGCGCTCGAGGACATCCATTTCTCCGCAGGCCGGCCAGTTGACGGTGTCGACGTTATTGCCGAGCAGCCAGGCGGCGGGCCAAAAGCCCTGCGCTTCCGGCACGAGGGCACGGAACTCAAGCCGGCCGTATTGGAAGCTGAAAAGGCCTTGCGACTTGAGGCGTGCCGAGGTGTAGACGCCGGGAGAAGTCTGCTTTGCCTCAATGTGAAGGTAGCCATCGGCGCCGACGTACTCGCTGGGATTGGCGGTGGAGCAGGGCGCGGTGTTGGAGCCCCAGGCGCAGTAGGTTTCAAGCTCGTGGTTGCCGAAGCCGCTGTTGCCGGTGTCGTAGGTCCAGACGGTGGGGTCGGGCTGCGCAGGGGCGCTGGTGGAGTTGGAGAACTCGTCACTCCAGACCAGCGTGCCGGAGGCAATATTGGGCGTGAAGGCCTGCGATGCGACGGTGCTGTTGGAGAATCCGCTGGCGACGGCGATGGCTTTGACAGTGAGATTGGAGGCGACGAGGAAGGGCGCTTCGAAGGTCTGCGAGGAGGCGGAGGGCGCGGAGCCGTCGACGGTGTAGTGGATGGCTGCGCCGCTGGTGGTGGTGGAGAGCTTGACGAGGACCGCGCCGTTTTGCGCAGCGGTGGTTGCGATGGTAGGCGTGACCGCGGGCGTTGAACCGCCGCCGCCGGAGTTGCTGGTACCGCCGCCACCACAGCCGCAAAGCAGAGCTGAAGCCAGAAGCAAAGAGGACAGCATATAAGAACTCACCTTCAACATGGGTGCCACCTTGTACGCAACACGAGCAAACCTGCCGGATGCACCGCCGACCATCTAAACACCGGCGGGCCGCGCCGTCAATCGGACTTGAGGTCAGGCGGACGGGTCGTAGTTGAGATTGGGCGCGAGCCAGCGTTCCGCGTCGGCCAGGCGCATGGCTTTGCGCACGGCGTAGTCTGCTGCCTGGTCGCGGCCGATTTTGCCGAGCGTGAAGTAGCGCGCCTCTGGATGTGCGAAGTAGAGGCCGCTGACACTGGAGCCGGGCCACATGGCGAAGGACTCGGTGATGCGGATGCCGGTGGCGGCTTCCACATTGAGCAGATTCCAGAGCGTGCCCTTTTCTGTGTGGTCGGGGCAGGCCGGATAGCCGGCCGCGGGGCGAATGCCGCGATACTTTTCCTGGATGAGGTCGGCGGGGGCGAAGTTTTCCGCGCGGCCATAGCCCCACTCGTCGCGCACGCGCTTGTGCAGGCACTCGGCGAAAGCTTCGGCAAGGCGGTCGGCAAGCGCCTCGGCCATGATGGCGTTGTAGTCGTCGTGCTGCGCGCGGAAGCTGTCGCGAAGTTGATCGAGGCCGATGCCGCTGGTGACGGCGAAGGCGCCGATGTGGTCGGCAAGGCCTGTGGAGGCGGGCGCGATGAAGTCGGAGAGCGAGCGGAAGGGATCGCCGCCTTTGCGTTCCGACTGCTGGCGCAGGAAGTGGAAGCGACCGAGAAGCAAAGAGCGCGAGGCGTCGGTGTAGAGCTCGACGTCGTCGCCCGCGGCGTTGGCCGGGAAGAAGGCGTAGACGGCGCGCGCGGTGAGCAGGCGCTCGGCGATGATTTTGTCGAGCAGTGCGTTGGCTTCGGTGAAGATCTGGCGGGCCTGCGCGCCATACTTTTCGTCGTCGAGAATGCGCGGATACATGCCCTTTAATTCCCAGGTGTGGAAGAAGGGCGACCAGTCGATGTATTCGCGCAGGGTGGCGAGCGGGAAATTGTCGAGGATGCGCACGCCGGTGAACTCGGGCGTGGGAATGTCCTGGGCGCGCCACTCGATGGAGGTGCGGCGGGCGCGGGCTTCGGCCAGCGGAATGGTTTGCACGCGCGGCGCGGCGTGCGCCTTGCGCACCGCCTCGTAGTCGGCACGATGCTGCACGAGGAACTCTTCCCTGCCTTCGTCGCTGAGCAGGCTGGTGGCGACGGGCACGGCGCGGCTGGCGTCGAGCACGTGGACGACAGGCTCACTATAGAACGGCGCGATTTTGATGGCGGTGTGCGCGCGGCTGGTGGTTGCGCCGCCGATGAGCAGGGGTAGCTTGAAGTGCTGGCGCTCCATCTCACGCGCGACGTGGATCATCTCTTCGAGCGAAGGCGTGATGAGGCCGCTGAGGCCGATGATGTCGGCGCGGACTTCTTTGGCGCGTTCCAGAATTTTTTCGGCGGGCACCATAACGCCGAGGTCGATGACCTCGTAGTTGTTGCAGGCCAGGACGACGCCGACGATGTTTTTGCCGATGTCGTGCACGTCGCCCTTGACGGTGGCGAGAACGATTTTGCCCTGCGCGCGGGTCACTTGCCCGGCCGCAGCCATCGCGGCTTTCTCGGCTTCCATGTAGGGCGTGAGCCAGGCAACGGCCTTCTTCATGACGCGCGCGGATTTGACGACCTGGGGCAGAAACATTTTGCCCGCGCCGAACAGATCGCCAACGACGCTCATGCCGGCCATCAGCGGGCCTTCAATGACCAGCAGCGGGCGGCCGAGTTTGGCGTGTGCTTCTTCGGTGTCGGCATCGATGTAGGTGTCGATGCCTTTGACCAGCGCGTGGCTCAGGCGCTGCTCGACGGTGCCGTTGCGCCACTCTTCGGTCTTTTTCTCCGTGGCAGCTTCAGAGCCGGCGGACTTGATGGTTTCGCCGTATTCGACCAGGCGCTCGGTGGCATCGGGGCGGCGGTTGAGCAGCACGTCCTCGACGAGTTCCCTGAGGTGCGGCTCGATTTGCTCGTAGACCTCGAGCATGCCGGCGTTGACGATGCCCATGTCGAGCCCGGCGACGATGGCGTGATAGAGGAAGGCCGCGTGCATGGCCTCGCGCACGCGATTGTTGCCGCGGAAGCTGAAGGAGATGTTGGAGACGCCGCCGGAGACTTTAGCATGCGGGAGATTCAGCTTGATCCAGCGGGTGGCTTCGATGAAGTCGACCGCGTAGTTGTTGTGCTCCTCAATGCCGGTGCCGACGGTGAGGATGTTGGGATCGAAGATGATGTCTTCAGGCGGGAAGCCAACTTCATCGACGAGGATGTTGTAGGCGCGCTGGCAGACGCGAATCTTCTCGTCGAAGCTGGCGGCCTGGCCGCGCTCGTCAAAAGCCATGACGACAACCGCGGCGCCGTACTTGAGCACGGCGGCAGCGTGGGCGCGGAAGGAGTCTTCACCCTCTTTGAGCGAGATGGAGTTGACGATGCCCTTGCCCTGAATGCATTTGAGGCCGGCCTCGATGACGGGCCAACTGGATGAGTCGACCATGAAAGGCACTTTGGCGACTTCAGGTTCGCTGGCGAGCAACTGCAGGAAGCGGGTGATGGCGGCGACGCCGTCAATCATGCCCTCGTCCATGCAGATGTCGAGAATATTAGCGCCGTTCTCCACCTGCTGGCGGGCGACGGAGACGGCCTCTTCGTAGTTGCCGTCTTTGATGAGGCGCGCGAATTTGGGCGAGCCGGCAACGTTGGTGCGCTCGCCAATGATGATGAAGACGCCGGACTGCTGGGTGAACGGCTGCGAGCCGGAGAGACGAAGCGGCTTCATTGTGCCACCTCGGCAAGAACGGCAGGCTCTTCATCCGCGGGCGGAGCGACAGGCCAGGGACGCGGCGGCAGACCTTGAAGCGCTTTGGCCACGGCGGCGATATGCGCGGGCGTGTTGCCGCAGCAGCCGCCGGCAATATTGATGAGGCCAGCTTGCGCAAACTCGGTAAGCGAACGGGCCATGTCGGGCGGGCCGAGGTCGAAACCGGTTTCGGCCAGCGGATTGGGCAGGCCGGCGTTCGGATAGCAGGAGATGGCGGCGGTGGATTTGGCGGCCAGCTCGCTGAGGAACGGGAACATGAGGTCGGGGCCGAGCGAGCAGTTGAGGCCGACCGAGAGCGGCTTGACGTGTTCGACGGCGTTCCAGAACGCCTCAGTGGTTTGCGCGGAGATGAGGGTTTCGCCTCCGCGGCCCACGGCTGCGGAGATCATGATGGGCAGTGGCGCGATGCGATCTTCGGTGAAGACCTCTTGAATGGCGACCAGCGCGGCCTTGGCGTTGAGCGAGTCGAAGATGGTTTCGACCAGCAGGAAATCGACGCGGCCGGCGATGAGCGCGCGCACCTGATGCGCGTAGGCGGCCTTCACCTGGTCAAAGGTGACGGAGCGGAAGCCGGGATCGTTGGCGTCGGGCGAGTTGGAGAGCGAGACGGTGAGTGGACCGATGGAGCCGGCGACAAACCGCGGGCTTCCGGTTTGATTGGCAACGCGGTCGGCCCACTCGCGGCAGATGCGCGCCGAGGACTCGTTGATGTCCCAGGCAAGCTGATTGAGCGCGGCGTCTTCGACGATCTTCTGGTAGAAGTCGGGGTCTTTGCGGCCGCCGTGCTCGCGCGGGTCCTCGACAAAGAACTCGCTTTGCGCGATGGAGGTTGCACCGAAGGTGTTGGTCTCGATGATGTCGGCGCCAGCTTCAAGAAAGCGGCGGTGGATGTCGCCGATCATGGCCGGCTGAGTGATGTTGAACAGGTCGCCGTTGTTGAGCAGGTCCTTGTCCGCATCACGGAAGCGGTCGCCGCGCATGTCGGCTTCCGTCATGTTGTAGGTGCGGATGGTGGTGCCCATTGCGCCATCGATGATGGCGATGCGGGAGGCGAGAATCTTGTAGAACGGATGGTCTTGGGAAAGGGCCATGGATTCGATGGCCGCCAAAAGTGTTCAGTGCGGCTTGATGTCAAGGATATATGACTGTTCTCTCGCGCCGTAACAAGGAATCAGGGAATCCAGTGAATCGTGTCCTGGACCGGAATCAGAGGGGTGTGAACTGGAACAGCGCGCGACGCGGTGAAAGCCGAAAGTGTGGTATAACTGTTATACAATGCGTTTTGATTTCGATAGACGCAAGAGCCAGCGGTTGCGGGCAAATCCGAAGCGCGGAATCGGCTTTGAAGAGGCGCAGGAGATTTTTGCGCGGCCGTACTATCAGGACCAAAGGCCGGATGTGCCGGAACAATACCGCGCCATTGGGTGGGTCGGCGGCCGGTTGTTCTCGCTGATCTTTGAAGTGCGGGAAGACCGGGAGGGCGAGTACTACCATCTGGTCACGTTGTGGAGATCAACACGTGAGGAGAAAGATTTATATGCCGAGAATTCCTAAAAAGCAGACCGCTCCCAGTGCCGATGAGATTGCGGAGCGCGCGGACAACGGAAAGAGCGTGGCCCGATTTTTTACCGGGAAGGGCAGGATGATGCCGCCGATTCAGCGAGTGAATGTGGATTTCACCGGGCCGATGCTGAAAGAACTCGACGACGAAGCGCGGGAGTTGAATATCAGCAGGCAGGCAGTGATCAAAACGCTGCTGCGGCATGCGCTGGACCAGCAGAGGCTGACAAGAACAGCACGATAGAGGCTTCACATCTTCCGGGGCAGGGCTACCGAAGCGCTTATCAAGATTAAGCGCGATTCTGTACTGATAGAAACAAACCGCATCCCTCAGAGGTCTGAAGCCCGCACCTTTCAAAACCGCGCCCTGTGCAGGGATTTCCAGCAGGTGGTAAAGCCGGCGTGAACAAAACTGACTTGAGCGAGTTTCGCTTACTTTGCGGCGGTAAGCGCGCTGACCGGCACCAGCATGTCGTCTTTGCGCATGACGAGATTGGTGGCGTTCAGGGTGGCCAGCTCGAAGCCGTGGCCATGGGTGATGGCGTCGGTGGGGCAGGCCTCGACACAATAGCCGCAGAAGATGCAGCGGTTGTAGTCGATGTTATAGACCTTGGCGTAGCGCTCGGAGGAGGAGATGCGGGTCTCCTCGGTGTTGTCTGCCGCCTCAATGTAGATGCAGTTGGCCGGGCAAGCCGCCGCGCACAGGTAGCAAGCTACGCATTTTTCCAGGCCGTTTTCATCGCGCTGCAGCACGTGGGCGCCGCGATAGCGCGGCTCAAACACGGCTCCGTGCATGGGCCCTGGGCCATCGGGGTAATTCTCGACCGTCGTCGGCTCCAGCATTTCGCGGAAGGTGATGCTCATGCCTTTGGCGATGCCTGCGAGGTTGCGCACGATGGACATGCTTCAAGTATACGATGGAGGCGAAGGAGACGCGATGCGGGGGAAATTTTTGGCTTTGGCAGTAGCTATTTTGGGATTTGCGGCGGTGGGGGCAGGTGCGCAGCAGGCTGAGCCGATGGGCGGCATGGCGATGCACCACGAGATGAAGCCGGTAAAACCGACCGGTCCGCTGACAGTGAGTTTTGGCGATAAAGAGGCCGAGTGGCCGGTGGAAAAACTGGCTGCGCTACCACATACGAGCATCACGGTGTTTAACGAGCACAGTAAAAAGAACGAGACATACAGCGGCGTGCTGCTGATGGACCTGCTGGCGCAAGTGGGCATGCCGGCCAAGCCGCACGGAATAGATTTGAAGCTCTACGTGGTGGTGGCGGGCGCCGACGGATACAAGGCGGTGTACGCGGGCGCGGAGGTGACGCCAGACCTGCACGAGGCGACGATACTGGTGGCCGACGCGCAGGATGGAAAGCCGCTGGGCGAAGACGGGCCGCTGAAGCTGGTGGCGACGGGCGAAAAGCGTCCGGCGCGGTGGGTGCGGAATCTGGCTTCGATTGAAGTGCGCGCGGCCGACTAGCGACGCGGGCCGTAGGGCACGGACTGGCCGCGATTGTTGGGCGGCGGTGTGGTATTGGGGCGTCGGGTACGTACCGTGTTCGTGTACGGATCGCACAGTACGGAGTCCTGGCCGGCTTCAAGGCCGGAGACGGCGTCGGTGGCAAGACAGATGCGGCGCTTGAAGGCGTCGGCCTCCTTGCCGCTGACCACTTGC
>DASVLI010000104.1:0-2958 GCA_036384955.1 Occallatibacter sp. | reverse complement strand
CAAGGATGTCGCCGACGCTTACGGTATCCCGGCTCAGCTATTGGCCAAGATTTTGCAGCAGCTCACCAAGGCAGGCATGTTGCGCTCGCACGCCGGCATGAACGGCGGTTATGCCCTGGCCAGGGAAGCCCGCCTCATCTCTGCCTTCGAAGTGATCCACGCCATCGATGGACCGCTGTTTATCACCAGTTGCACCAAGGGCGCGCACGGCTGCGATTTAACGCCCAGCTGCACCATCAAGGAACCGCTGGCACGCGTGAATGAAACCATCGCCGGCGTGTTGAAGAGCATCAGTATTCAAGACCTGGCTGAAGAGCACACACATGGTGCGGCTGCCAGTCCAAACTTGGTCACGCTGACCGTTTAAAGAGACATCAGGAGCGGCTTCCCCAGCCGTCAGGCAGTGAAAGAAGGATTGGAGTCAAAGGATGAGCACAGTTACAAGCCACGTTGAAGTGCCGGCCGGCGTTATGCTGCCGATCTACATGGACAATCACGCCACCACGCCGCTCGACCCCCGCGTGCTGGAAGCGATGATGCCTTATCTCACAGGCAAGTTTGGCAATGCGGCCAGCCGCAATCACAGCTTTGGCTGGGAGGCCGAAGAGGCCGTTGAAACCGCGCGCACACAAATCGCCAAGCTCATCGGCGCCACCGCCAAGGAGATCATCTTCACCTCCGGCGCCACCGAGAGCGACAACCTCGCCATCAAGGGCATTGCGGAGATGTACCGCGAGCGCGGCAACCACATCATCACCCAGGTCACCGAGCACAAGGCTATACTCGACACCTGCAAGCGCCTGGAGAAGTACGGCTATCGCGTCACCTATCTGCCGGTGAAGGCCGACGGCCTCATCGACATCGACGACCTGAAGCGTGCCATCGACGACAAGACCATCCTGGTCTCCATCATGGCCGCCAACAACGAAATCGGTGTCCTGCAGCCCATCCGCGAGATTGGCAAAATCTGCCACGAGAAGGGCGTCATCTTCCACTGCGACGCCGTGCAGATTATCGGCAAGGCGCCGTTCAACGTTATCGACGACAACGTTGACGTTGCCTCTATCTCCGGCCACAAAATTTATGGCCCCAAGGGCGTGGGCGCTCTCTATGTGCGCCGCCGCAATCCGCGCGTGCAAATCGCCGCGCAAATCGACGGCGGCGGCCATGAGCGCGGTATGCGCTCCGGTACGCTCAATGTTCCCGGCATCGTCGGCCTCGGCAAGGCTTGCGAGATTGCCCAGCGGGAGATGGACTCCGAAGCCGCATATTTGCGCGGTCTTCGTGACCACCTGCGCGCCCGCTTCGAGTCCGCGCTGGACTATGTGCACGTCAACGGCTCGTGGGAGCATCGCCTGCCCGGCAACCTCAACATGAGCTTCGTCTACGTCGAAGGCGAGTCGCTGCTGATGGGCATCAACGATGTGGCGGTATCATCCGGCTCGGCCTGCACCTCGGCCACGCTGGAACCAAGCTACGTGCTCAAGGCCCTCGGCCTCGGCGACGATGTGGCGCACAGCTCCATCCGCTTCGGCCTCGGACGTTTCAATACACAGGCTGAAGTGGACTACGTGGCCGACAAGGTGATCGACATTGTGAAGCATCTCCGCGAGCTTTCCCCGCTCTACGAGATGGTGAAGGAAGGCATTGACCTGACCAAGATTGAGTGGCAGGCACACTAAATGCGAGCTTTCAGCTCCCAGCTTCTAGCTTCGTATCGCGAGTGGGAGCATCAAACGAGCAAGGACGCTCGGCGCCGGTACGGAACAGCTAGCGGCTAGCAGCTCAACAGCAACAAACGCGGCTTCCCCCGCGGAGGAGACGAGAAGATGGCATACAGCGACAAGGTAGTGGACCACTACAACAATCCACGCAACGTGGGCACGCTCGACAAAAGCTCCACCGAAGTGGGAACCGGCCTGGTCGGCGCTCCCGAGTGCGGCGACGTCATGCGCCTGCAGATCCGCGTGAACCCGGAGACGCAGGTGATCGAAGAAGCCAAGTTCAAGACCTTTGGCTGTGGCTCGGCCATTGCCAGCTCATCGCTGGCCACCGAGTGGATCAAGGGCCGCACGGTCGAGGACGCGCTTGAAATCAAGAACACCGACATTGTGAAGGAGCTCTCGTTGCCTCCGGTGAAGATTCACTGCTCGGTGCTCGCCGAGGACGCGATTCGCGCCGCCATCGGCGACTGGAAGAAGAAGAACGGTGTGGCCGAAGCCGCGCCGGCCACGGCAGCCGCCGCCCAGTAAGCCGCGGCTCCAGCATGAAGGGTACGGGCTTTAGCCCGTACATGCTTCACCCTGGAAAATCCGGGGCTTTAGCCCCAGCGGAAACCAAAAGAAGGTAGCAGGATGTCCAACATCGTTACCATCGGAGCCACGCCGGAAATGGGCGCGCCGCCAGCTGCACCGCAGGCGCCGGCGCAGAGTCTGGCCGTCACGCCCAAGGCCGTCGCGCGCATCCGCACAGCCATGGCCAAGGAGGGCATTTCGCCCACCGAAGGCGGGCTGCGCCTGGGCGTAATGGGCGGCGGCTGCTCGGGCCTCTCCTATTCCATCAAGTTCGACACGCAGCCGCGCGAGCGCGACCGTATCTTCGAGTTCGACGGCGTGCGCGTCTTTGTCGACCCCAAATCGTTTCTCTATTTGCACGGCATGACGCTGGACTATGAAGAGACGCTGATGCGCCAGGGATTCAACTTTATCAATCCCAACTCTGCGCGCTCCTGCGGCTGCGGTACTTCGTTCTCCTCCTGATCCCGGCCGCAAGCCGGCTTCATCAATCTGTCTTACGCAATGGGACCCGCGCACACGTTGGGTCCCATTCTTACGCAAAGAGCTTGGAAGGATGGACTTCGATGTTGAAGGTTCTTGACTCCGCGGTTCCGGTGGCCTGTTGGGCCTGCTCGGTGGCCCACAATGAGTCCACGCTCTTCTGTCCGCATTGCAGCAAAAT
>DASVLI010000103.1:0-5570 GCA_036384955.1 Occallatibacter sp. | reverse complement strand
CGTGGTGGAAGCGGCCCGAGGCGCTGGCTGTGGGCGTGCTGGTGGGCGCAATCGCGCTGAACATCTTCTTTGCATAAGGGCCGGAGGACACGATGAGTCTGGATTTGCGCATTCCCATGGGGCTGATGTTCACGCTGACCGGCCTGATTCTTACTGTCTTCGGATTTGTGACCAACGGCAACGCCGGACTCTACGCGAAGAGCCTGGGCATCAATGCGAATTTGTGGTGGGGACTGGTATTGCTTGCCTTTGGAATAATCATGTTCCTGCTGGGCCGCGCCGGGCAGAAACGCCTGGCCAGCCAGCCGCCTGAGTCCACCGAAGAGGGCGAAGAGCGGCGGGGACATTAGGCATAACAATCTTTCGTCCCGCGTTGTGCGTATCTTTTCATCGTTGCGCCGATACACTGATGCATAAGGTATGAAGCGCAGAACCATAGAGCACTACGAGATTCAGCGACGGCTGGGCGCCGGCGGCAGCGGTGTGGTGTATCTGGCCAACGACACGCTGCTGCAGCGGCCGGTGGTGCTGAAGATTCTGCGCGCCGGTTTGCTGAGTGCCCAGCAGATGCGCACCACGGTGCTGCGCGAGGCGCGGCTGGCCTCGGCCATCGAGCATCCCAATGTTTGCGCCATTTACGAAGTGGGCGAGACCACCGACGAAGGTTTCATCGTGATGCAATATGTGCCGGGCCAGTCTCTGGACCGGCTGATTGCGCGCGGACCGGCGAGCCTTCAACTGGTACTTTCTGTCGGCATTCAGATTGCCGACGGACTGCAGGCGGCGCACGCACTCGGCATCTTTCATCGCGACCTGAAGCCGCAGAACGTGATGCTGACCGACGGCGGTCTGGTGAAGATTCTGGACTTTGGCCTGGCGCGACGGCTGGCGCCGGGAGACTCGGGCTTCGACCCCTCGAAGCCTGGACTGGCCAAGGATGCGAGCGTGGCGGCGACGTACACCGCGCGCGGCGGAACCATTCGCTACATGGCGCCGGAGCAGTTTGTCACCGGCCAGTCGAGCGTGCAGTCCGATGTGTGGGCGCTGGGCGTGATTCTGTACGAGCTGGTGGGCGGTCGGCATCCATTCTCACGTCCGGACGCGGAGGATTTTCAGGCCATCCGTGCCATTCAGTTTTCCGATCCGCAGGATTTGAGCGAGATTGTGCCGGGTGTTTCGCCGGAGCTGAAGAGCGTGATTGCGACGTGCCTGGAGAAAAATCCGGCGCAGCGGTACACCAGCGCGGCCGAGGTGCGCGAGGCACTGAAGACCATCATGAAAGCGCTGCAGATCGAGACGGGCGTGATTCCCGGCGAAGCCGCGGCCAACCTGCCCACTACCGAGGCGGAGCAGGAAAAGCGCGCGACCGGTTTGCTGTCGATGCTGGCCGAGCGATTCCGCGAATCCGCGGCGGATAAAGCGCCGCAAAACTCGCTGGTGGTTCTGCCGTTTACGAATATGGGCGCGACGGAAGTTGCGCCGCTGTACGGCTACGCGCTGGCCGATGCAATTGCCGCGCGGCTGGCGCGCATTCCCGCACTGGTGGTACGGCCTTCAAGCTCATTGATGTCTCTGCCCATTGCACAGTTGGACCCGCTGGCAGTAGGGCAGCGGCTGCTTGTTTCTTATGTGCTTGCGGGCAGTTTTCTGCGCTCGCAAAACGGCTTCGATTTGAACTGGCAATTGCTGGATGTGGCGGCGCAGAGCGTGCGCGCCGGTGGAGCTATCCAAGTAGCCTCGCTCGATCTAATCGCGGTGCAGACGGAGATTTCGAACGAAGTTTTCGCGTCGCTGCACGGGCTCAGTTCGGGGGATGCGTTGGACGCTACACGCACCAGCACGCCAGGCGACGCAAGCCTGCCGGGGCAGGTGAGCGAAACGTACTTGCAGGCGCGCGCATTGTTGAGCGCGTTCATGGTACGCACCGGCTCGCGCGACGATCTGGACCGCGCGCACGCGCTGTTTACGCAGGTGACGACGGCCGATCCGGAGTTTGCCGCGGGGTGGAGCGGGCTGGGCATTGCCGAGCTGCAGTATGCGCGACACGGCTTTGCCGGACAGATTCACATCATGCACGCGCGGCGAGCTTTCGACGAGGCTCTGCGGATTGATCCGGCATCGACTGAGGCGAATCTCTATCGCATTTACATGCTGCTTTCGCGCGGTGAGAAGGAGAGTGCGCGGCACGGTGTGGCCAATCTGCTGGCGAGCGCGGCCAACGACTGGAACGTGCACATGGTGGCGGGGCTGGCGCTGCGCGGCGACGGCATGTACGACGAGGCGCTAGGCCAATTTAGCCGCGCACTGAAGCTGAATCCGGCGAACGCGGCGATTTTGTACAACCACCGCGCGCGCGTGTATCACTACCAGAATTTGCTGGAGCTGGCCGGCGACGAGTTGGAGAAGGGTCTCGCGCTGGAACCGCGGCATCCGCTGCTGCGCACCTCGCATGGATACCAGGAGATGCGCCTGGGCAATCTGGCGGCGGCGATAGAGATTCTTGAAGGCGTGATCCGTGACGATGACCGGCTGCGCATTGCGGTGCCCACGCTGGCCATGTGCTATGCGCAAACTGGCGACCGCACGCGTGCGGCCGCGCTGCTGAAGGACGATACGCTGGCCGCGGCCGAGGCCGATAGCGAGATGGCGTACCGCCTGGCTACGTATTTTGCCGTGGATGGCGACGCGAGCGAGGCGCTGCATTGGCTGCGCCGCGCGATTTATCTTGGCAACGAAAACTATCCGTGGTTCCAGAAGAATCCGGCGTGGAATAACTTCCGCACCAACGCGGATTTTGAGCGCATTCTTGAGGATTTGAAGAAGAGCTTTCGCAGGAACCAGAAGACGTGGAAGCGGCTGCTGGAGCAGGTGCCGCTGGCGACGGAGTAGATTCAGACAGAATGCGAAGGCCCTGCATCCATGCGGATGCAGGGCCTTCTTGTTTGCAGCAACGTTTCTACTTTAGGTCGATGGTTGCTTTCAGAGGCAGCTTGTCAGACGAGCCGCCGACCAGCAGAGTGTATGTGCCGGGGAGCAGTTTCCACGCGTGGTTGGTTTCGTCCCAAATCGACAGGTACTTGGGGTCGATCTCGACGGTGGCGGTCTTCTTTTCCTTGGCATTCAGATTCAGGCGCGTGAATCCGACCAGGCGCTTGAAGGGCTCGCCAGCGGCGTCGGGTAGCACGGCGTAGACCTGCGCGATCTCCGCGCCGGAGCGTGCGCCCGTATTGGTGATCGCGAAAGTCGCCTTCACCTTGTCGCCCGGAGCGACCTTGAGGCCGGAGTAGGCGTAGGTGGTGTAGGAGAGGCCGAAGCCGAAGGGGAAGAGCACGGGCTTCTTCTCCGCTTCGTACCACTTGTAGCCCACCTTCACGCCCTCGTCGTAGGTGACGTCGAAGGGCGGCAGGCCGGCGGCCCACTGCTCGGGTGTGGCGGCGCCGTCAAAGCCAGAAGACTTCGGTGGCGGCATGGTGATCTTCACGTGGGGCAGGTCGGCTTCGCTCTTCGGGAAGGTGTTGACCAGCTTGCCGCTGGGGTTCACGCTGCCGAAGAGAATGTTGGCTACGGCATTGGCGCCGTCACTGCCCGCGAACCATGCTTCCAGAATCGCCGCGGGCGCCTCGACCCAAGGCATGGTGACGGGGTTGCCGGTTTCGAGAACCACGATGGTGTTGGGGTTGGCCTTGGCCACCGCGGCGATGATGTCGTCCTGGTGGTGCGGCAGCGAGAGGTCGGGCAGGTCCATGCCTTCGCTGGACCAGCGATAGGCGAAGACGATGGCCACGTCCGCGCCCTTGGCGGCCTCAGCAGCCTTGGCCGGGTCGGTGCCGGCGTCGTACTTCACCGTGGCGTGCGGAGCGCGCGCCTGAATGGCCTTCAGCGGCGAGGTTGGGAACCAGATCTCTTCCATCCAGTGCGTGGGGCCTTTGCCCGCGGGCTTGATGGCATTGCCGCCGATGGGATCAACCTGCGCCGAACCGCCGCCGGAGATCATACCCACGTCGGAGTGCGAGCCGATGACGGCGATGGTGTGCAGCTTGGCCGCGCTGAGCGGCAGCGCGCTCTTTTCGTTCTTGAGCAGAACGATGCCGGACTCTTCAATCTTGCGCGCCGTCTCCATGCCCGCGAAGGGATCGACGACGAAGCGCTGGCGGGGATTGTCGATGACGCCCGCGGCGAACATGGCGCGCAGAATGCGCTGCACATGCTCATCGAGTTCGGATTGAGGAATGCGGCCGGCTACAACGGCGTCCTTGTAACGCTTCTCGTAGAAGAAGCGGCCGGGCTGTTCGTTGTCGAGGCCGGCGGCCGATGCCTTCTCGACCGAGTGAGTGCCGCCCCAGTCAGAGAGCACGAAGCCGGGGAAATTCCAGTCCTTCTTCAGCACGTCGGTGAGCAGCCATTTGTTCTCGCAGGCAAAGTCGCCATTCACGCGATTGTAGCTGCACATCACGGCGGCGGGCTTGCCTTCAAGCACGCCGATTTCAAAGGCGAGCAGATCGCTTTCGCGCGCGGCGCGCTCGCTGATGTGAATGTTCACCGAGTTGCGGCCGCTCTCCTGGTCGTTGAGGGCGTAGTGCTTGATGTCGCCGATGACGTTGGCCGACTGCGTGCCCTGGATGAGGTGCGCTACAAGCGTGCCGGCGAGCACCGGGTCTTCGCCCAGGTACTCAAAGGTGCGGCCGTTGCGCGGGTCGCGGGTGAGGTTGACGCCACCGCCGAGCGACATGTTGAAGCCCTGCGCGCGCAGCTCACGGCCAATCAGCGCACCGTATTCGTAGGCTGCATTCACATCCCAACTGCTGGCCGCAGCCACGTTGGCCGGCAGCGCGGTGGAGTAGCGGCCGTTGACGCCGCTGGAGCGCACACCGTAGGCGGCGTCGCTCATGTCGATGCCGGGAATGCCGAGGCGCGGCACGCCAACGGCGTAGCCCACGCCGCGATTCGACGGCGCATTCTCCGGTGTGACCGGATCGTCGGTGGGCATGCCCACACCATGCAGCAGCGCGATCTTTTCGTCGAGCGTCATCTCTTTGAGCACCAGCGCGGCGCGCTGGTCGGCGGAGAGGCTCGTGTTCATCCACGGACCGGGGGCGGGTTTGGCGGTGTGGTGCTGGGCAAGCGCCGGAGCGGCGGCGGCGAGTGCGCATGCCAGTGCGATAAGCGCGGTGGAGCGGCGCAGGTCGAATGGAGAGTGCATCATGATTACCTCTCTACTAAAACGTTTGTGCAGAACCGGAGATATAGTAGCAGGCCGGTGCAACGGTTGGCGTGGAGTTCGCTGAACCGGACCACAAGCGTGGAGCATGCAGTCCGGTGGGCGATTGATTCGAGAGGATTTTGCAGGGCTAGCCGATTCGTTCGTACGGATGGTAGACCGGCTCCCACACGTAGGCGCGGATTTCGTCTTCCAGAGTTTCAGGATAAGCGAGAGTGGCGACGCCTTCGGCAATGGCCTGGCGACCGACGGCCTTGGCCACCTCGAAGCTGACTTTGCGCGCGTCTGCAATGGGCGGCAGCAGAGGTGCGCTTTTGTCGGCGCGAGAAGGCGACAGCGCGGCGAGCGCTTT
>DASVLI010000102.1:0-3979 GCA_036384955.1 Occallatibacter sp. | reverse complement strand
CGCAGAACGGTTTCGCGCGCGGCTTCGGGCAACTCGCGCCAGGGCACGTCGAGCGGGACTTCGAGCGCGGCGGCCTGCTTCTTGAGGTCGGTAAACCAGGGGCGGTACTTGGGGCGATTCCAGGGGTCGATGGCGCCGTCGTTCAGGCTGAGGGTTTTGTCGGGAATGACGAGGTTGAGGTCGTAGTCGACGGTGTTGCCAAAGCCCTGGCAGCGCGGGCAGGCGCCGAAGGGATTGTTGAAGCTGAAGAGGCGCGGCTCTGGCTCGCGGCCGGGCCGATGGCAACTGGTGCATTCAAATTCACCGCTGAAACGGTGGCGGACGCGCTCCGCGCTTTCGTCGCGAGGAACCTCCTCAAAGAAGACTTCGCCGGACTCGCGGTAGGCGATTTCGGCCGCGTCCACAATGCGTGCGCGATTCTCCGCGCTGACGACGATGCGGTCAAGCAGGACGAAGACCGGCAGGGTGAAGTCAATTTCGAGCAGCGACTCCGGTGTGGAGAACTCGAAGATTTGGCCGCGCTGGTAGAGACGGTTAAAGCCCGAGGCGCGCAGCTCGGTGAGGCGCGCCTTCATGGCTTCGCTCAGCGGGCCGGTTTCGGCGGCGGCGCTTTTAGCGGATTTGGCTTTCTTCTTCGCGGGCTTGGGTGTTTCGGCCGCAGGCTCCTCGGCGTGGCGCACGGGAAAGAGCGCCTGCAGGCGCGTGCCTTCGCCCAGCGCGAGAATCCGCTCGGCCACTTCGTCCATGGAGTCACGCTTGACCAGGCCGTCGCAATGGATGCAATGCACCTCTCCGCAGCGCGCGTAGAGCAGGCGCAGGTAGTCGTAAATCTCGGTGGCGGTGGCGACAGTGGAGCGCGGATTGCGCGTGGTGTTTTTCTGCTTGATGGCGATGGCCGGGGCCAGGCCTTCAATCTCGTCGACGTCGGGCTTTTCGATTCGCTCCAAAAACTGGCGGGCGTAGGCGGAAAGCGACTCGACGTAGCGGCGCTGGCCTTCGGCGTAGATGGTGTCAAAGGCAAGCGAGGACTTGCCCGACCCGGAGACACCGCTGAGCACCGTCAGCTTGCCATGGGGGATGGTGCAGTCGATGTTCTTGAGGTTGTGGGTCCGCGCGCCGCGGATCACAATCGCTTCGTTGGCTTCGATGACAGGGCTCAAAGGGAAGGCACCGGAAAGAATTGGTCCGGAGGGTGCACTGGGGCCTCAGAGAGGCTCAGGGCACATCCGGCCATTCTTTATTATAGGTCGCCGGGGCAGGCGGGCTGGGCGCGGGTGAAGGCGCTTTCCACAGGCTAGCGGCGGGAAGTGGGAACGTGCGGCGAAGCGGCGGAGCGGGCCGGCGCCGGCCTGCCCGTGAACAGGCGGCTGGCCCAGAAGGCGAACATGTCGCGGACGGACTTGAGAATGACGAGCGGTCGGCCGGAAGTGGCCTCGCCGGCCAGGCGAGGATGAAAGTCCACCTCGACTTCCTGGATGCGAAAGCCCAGCGCGTGGGCGCGAATGATGATTTCCGGCGCGATGAAGACGGTGCTGCGCGAGGTGGGCCGTGCGGCCTCAAGTACCTCGCGTTTGTAGAGCTGGGTGTAGTTGTAGTCGCGCAGACTCGGCCGGAAGAGCAGGCGCAGCAGGGCGCGGTTCACGCGCGAGGTCAGCTTGCGGTAGGGCGTGTAGCCAGCGTAGGCCTTGCGGACGGCGACAATGACATCGGCCTGGTCCAGCGCGGGCATCAGGATGTCGAGGTCGCGCAGATCGAGCGGATAATCCATGGCGTTCTGGATGACCAGTTGGCCGCGCGCGCACTGGAAGCCGCGATAGAGCACCTCTCCCAGCCCCATGTTGCGCGGGTTGTGGAGCACGGTGATTTCTGGGTGGAGAGCGGCAAGCTCGTCGGCGATTTCGCCGGTCCTGTCGCAGCTGCCGTCGTTGATGATGAGCAGCTCGAAGGAGGCGAAGCGGGCGCGCATGGCATCCAGCGCGCGGGCCATGGCATTGCGGATGTTCATCTCCTCGTTGAAGGCGGGAAAAAGGACCGTGATGCTGCGCAACTCGGCGGGCGGAGGGCCTTGCGCCGATTGGGGCATGTCACGGCCAACTTCAACATCCTGCATCGAAGCGATCCCATGGAGAAGAGTTGCTACGAGTCTACAGCGGTGGGTGGGATGCAGAGACGAACCGTGTTAACCGAAACGGCACCTTAGTTACATGTGCTGAAGATAGTGCCGAGATCCACGGTTTGTGTGTTCATCGGCGACGTGATTCGGGAATGCGCTGCACATAGATGGTGCGGCGGAAAGGAGGAATCCACGAGATGTACGAAACTGACGGAAATCGTGACGGCTCAAAGCAGGGCTTGGGTTCAAAAACGATAGTGTACTCGGCGTGAATGGAGGGCACGTAAGGAGCAAAACCGTGCGCGCAAGGATCATCCTTGATGACCGGAGGCTGCGGAGTGTAGGCATCCGGTGGATTGGTTAACCACGGACTGTTAATGTGCCCACCGTGTTCTATTTGTGTCCAGCCGTCGCATTCCACACCGCCATAAAACGAGGTGGGCGGCACTCCAGCAGCAGTCAATTCGGCAATGGCTGCGAGCCTAGCTCTTTGCCAGGCAAAAATATCGTGCGTGCCAGCAACGCTGATAGACGCCATCAGCACCAAAAGAGCGATTGCACCGGCGGGCATTTTGGGCGAGACAGAGCATTGATACAGATGTGCGAGACAAAGAATGGCAATTGGGGCCAACAAAAGCATGTATCGGTCGAAGATGAGTGCGTGCAAAGCGCGCGGCAGTAAAAGCGCAACATACGCCGCGGTCAGTGGCGCGCATAACCAGAACAACTGCTTGCCAATGACCGAATCACCACCATGATGCCAGCGGCGCAGGAGCGCGTGAAGGCAGACCGCCGATGAAGCTGCCAGGATGATTACCGTAAAGAATGCAATGGACAGTTCCACAAATCCACTTTGCGAAACAATTGGATTGAATGCAGACACGCGCTGCGAAGTGAATTGCAATTGCATCGTATGCAGCACCCAAGGGAGCGGAAGCCTGCCGATAAGCTGCATCAGCGCAGCAAGACATACGACGTAAACATAGGTGATTTTTGCCTGACGGCTCACTTGGCGGATTTCTGGAATCCAAATCACCAGGACTGGAACGATAATGATGAGTAAGCTGATGGTGCCGCCGCCCAACTCGTAGAGCGTAAGCAGGGCGCGCATTGCCCAACCGAGTGTTACCGTGTCGAGTAAATCGTTCGACGCCCAATAAGGTTGGTGGCGCATCCATGCCATGCAAAGTATGACTGAGATGAGTGAAATCGCTCCGAGAGCCAAACTCGCTGCCAGCACGGTCCGCCGTTTGCGGAGAATCCATCCACAGGAAGGCACCAAAACCAGAGCGCCGAGCCAGCCGGTCTGTCGCGCGGTTCCACCGACCAAGCTGGTTAAGGTGGCAAGACACAACCAAAGCATTGCCCCGCTAGTGGCTCTGGCATCGAGTGCCCGTTTGCAGAGATAGAGACTCGCCACCACGATGAAGAGCCCGTAGAGGTCGGTCATGAAGCTTACAGATAAAGGCATGAACAGCGGAGACAGAGCCAGTGTCAGCGTCGCGATGATGGAATTTCGCGAAGTTATTCCAAACCTAAGCAGGATGGCGTGAAAGAGAACGATCGTGACTGCCGCAATCGGGACAGTAGAGAGTTTGACCGCGGTAAACGAAAACCCAAAGAGCTTAATAAAAAGTTCCCCCCAGATAGCCTGCCAACCCAGGATTGGATTACTCCAGCCGGTGTAGATAAAGTGCCCTGTTTGCGCCAGGACCTGCGCTGTCCGAATGTAGGACCAGTCATCGTCATACCCCATTTCCGCGACAGGCCAGGCGATGAGAAGGCAGCCGAGGTAGATGGCGACGCAAAGCGCCGCACCGCGCCACTGCTGCTTACGAGTCATCGTACGGCTCCCTCTCCCTGCCT
>DASVLI010000101.1:0-7845 GCA_036384955.1 Occallatibacter sp. | reverse complement strand
GGCCAAGGCCTGGCAGCCGGAGTACGACGACTACCGTGCCGCCTTCATGAAGATTCTTGACCAGCGCGCCGCGGAGAACAACGGCTACATTCCGCCCGCGCTCGACGGCCAGAAGGAAGGCTACGACTGGGGCAACATGCTGGCCGTGGTGCCGGAGCCAACGCTGCCGCCAACCGACCCGCGCGTCGCGGCAACGTTGAAGGCCACGCAGGCCAAGTACGCCGAGGGCATTATGACCTACGCCAACGGTGAGTTCCTGCACCACTATCTGACCATCAAGAACACCATGACCGAAGCCATTCGCGGCGACCAGCAGCAGGCCGTGAACGAGCTCTACGCGCTGTTGGCGCACACCAGCTCCACGCATGCCGGCTTTGAGTTCGCGATTCTGCCCTGGGGCGATCGCAACTTCCAGGACAACCTGGCTCCGCATGGGTGGTTTGCCGCCGAGTACCGCACCATGCTGCGCACCATGCTGGTACGCGAAGAGGGCAGCGACCTGCATCTGCTCTCCGTTGTTTCGCCGGAGTGGATTGGCAAAGGCAAAACAATTGCCGTGAGCCAGGCGCCCACTTACTTCGGCCAGGTGGCTTACACGCTGGAGCAGCCCGAAGCAGGTAAGGCCGTTCTGCATCTGGACACAAAATTCACCACGGCGCCAAAACAGATTGTGGTGCACCTGCCATGGTTCGTGACTCTGACGACGGCTACCGTGGACGGCAAGCCGGTGAAGGCTGTGAATGGCGCGCTTGTGCTGCCCGCAACCGCAAAGGAAGTGAAGCTGGAGTGGGAAGTTGCCTCCGGCACACCGGCGCTCAGCTACCGCGCGGCCGTGGACGCCTACAAGGCCGAGTACGCGCGCCGCTACAACGAGCTGATGCACGGCTCTGCTGCCGAATAGGCAAACGAGAAAATGCCCGGTGCGTTTTTGCGCACCGGGCATTTTTTACGCACTCAAAACTCCGCGCGAACAGCCTAAGTTCCTCCGCTGCAACACCGCACGTTTGGCACGCGAGTTGCAAAAGTGAGGCGCACGACCGCGGCAGTTCCTTCCGCGTTCCACGCGGCAAGGGCAGCCGAATCTCTCCCCCCGGAGGTGCAGTTTATGAATCAGCGTCAAGTCTCTGCTCTTACTGCCCTGGCCGCCATGTGTCTGCTCGTGGTGGCTCGCGCTCAAACCGTACACAGCATGGCAGCCCCCATGCCCGTGATACAGGAACCGCAAAAGCCCGCTCCGCAGCAGGATATGCCGAAGAGTGAAGCGGCCCAGTCGTCCACTTTCACCGGCACCGTTCAGAAGGCCGGCAGCGGCTACGTTCTGCGCGCTTCGTCCGGTACGTATCAGCTGGACGACGGCGGACAGGCCCAGCAATTCGAAGGGAAGCAGGTGAAGGTGGTGGGCAAGCTCGACCCGCAGAGCCAGACCATCCACGTCCAAAGTATTGAAGGAGCCTCCTAAGCTCCTGCAATCGCCATGGCAGCCCCGGGGCTACACTGGGGTTGCCATGGAACGACAAGTCAACCCCGGCACGCCGCTGGTTCCTTCCGCTGAATTCCTCGCCTACTCCCGCTACAAACTGTGCACGCAATACTGGCCGCGCCTGCGCACCTGCGTTGAGCCGCTTACGCCGCAGCAGATCTGGTGGCGTCCCAATCCCGCGTCCAACAGCATTGGCAACCTGGTGCTGCACCTGGCCGGCAACGTGCGCCAGTGGCTGGTGGCTTCATTCAACCAGCAGGCCGACGAACGCGACCGGCCGGCGGAGTTCGACCGCACCGAAGGCATGACCGCGGCGGAGATTCTTGCTCTCCTGGGCGCGGCTGTCGCGGAAGGCGAGCAGGTACTGGCCCGGCTGACCGAAGCCGAGTTGACGCGCATCTATGCAATTCAGGGAGTGACGGTGAGCGGACTGGCCGCCGTCTATCAGGTGGTGGAACACTTCGGCCTGCACTATGGACAGATTGCCTACATCACCAAAATGCTGACCGGTGAAGACCTGGGTTTTTACAGGGAGCTGACGCGCACGGGGCGGCCGGAGTAGGGGGCTACTCGAGGCTCTTGAGCGTGGTGCCGTCGGGAATCTTGATCTGGAACTGGTCGTCGGTGAGTTGCATGTTCTGCACCACCTTCTCGACCGTCATCATCAGCTGAAACTCCTCAAGCGGCCGCTTGATCACCACCGAGGTGGGATAGAGCGTGCCATTGAAGCTGCGATAGTTCGCATAGGAGACATGCGTCTCCAGATTGCCTTCGGCGTCATACAGATCCTGCTCGTAGGGCATCAGGTCGTCGCGATGGAAGGTGATGACGCGGATTGGCTTCATCTCGCGCGAACCGGGCTGCGAGCGAATCACGCTGAGAATGTACTCGGGAATCTGAATCAGGTGCTTCTTTTTCGCGTCCTCGATGGTTTCGGTGTCGGCAGAGACCATGTAATTGTCGCCGGGCTCCAGGCCGCGCACCACCATGGCATCGAAGAAGAAGCCAGGCCGCATGTTCTCAATGGTGTTGGCCGAGTGCTTGTGCAGCGCATTCGCGCCCTTGTACACCAGGCTCTTCGATGGAATGTAGAGCGTGAAGTTGGTGCCGTCGCTCACCATGTCGAACATGCGCGAGCCGATCACCGGCACGCGTCCATACACGCGCAGCGACTCCGGCTTGCGCATCATGATGATGCCGGGGAAGGTGGTGTAGTCCTTCTCCACGCCGTCCTTCTTCTTCAGCGTGCTGGCCTGGATTTCGACCGTGGCGTAGAAGGAATCGAGCGCGGCCCAGCGATTGTCCAGCTGCTCCACCAGCACGGAAGGCGACACGCTCTGCGTAACCTGCGGCGTTTTGGGCACAGGCAGCTTGCGGGTGGTGAACATGCACCCGGTAAGCAGCGCCAACGGCAACAGCGCAAGCGAGGAAAGGCGGCGACAGGCAGCGATCAACGGCCACCTGCCTTCTTCACGGAGCGGCGATAACCGGCCACATCGCGGGCGTGCTGCTCCAGCGTGGCGGAGAAGAGCGACCGGCCCTGCGGATTGGCGCCCGCGGCCACAAAGTAGAGATAGTCGGTCTGCGCCGGCTGCATGGCGGCTTCCAGCGAGCGCATGCCGGGGTTGGCCACCGGTCCCGGCGGCAGGCCGGTATGGATGTAGGTATTGAACGGCGTGTCGCGCCGCAGATCGCTCTGGTAGATCGTGCCCCGCCACTGGCCCTGCACCTGCAGGCCGTAAATCACTGAGGGGTCGGTCATCAGCGGCATCTTTTGTGCCAGGCGATTTTGGAAGACGCTGGCCACCAGAGGCCGCTCATCGTCCCGAGCCGTCTCGCGTTCCACCAGCGAAGCCATTGTGACTACTGCGTGCACGTTCTCTCTCAATCCCAGCTGGGCGGCGGCTGCGCGGAAGCGCCGCACCATCGTGTTGCAAACCTGCTCCGCGGTAGCCGCGCGCGGAAACTTGTACGTATCCGGAAACAGATAGCCCTCCAGGCTCTTTGCGTCCGGATCCATGTCGGAGACCAGCGTGGCCAGCCGCGCCTGCTCCGTAAGAAAATCGTCTCCGGCCTTCACGCCCGCCTTCTTCAGCCGCGCGGCGATGTCGAAGACGTTGGCGCCCTCAGGCACCACCACCGTCCGCGTGTACACATCTCCGCGGGCAATGCGCGCGTAAACCTCCAGCGCGGAAACAGGGTGGTCAAAACGGTATTCGCCCGCCTTCAGCTTGCCGTGGCGGAGGTATCGAGCCAGATCAAAGGCGTACTGGCTCCGCACAATGCCGGCTTCTTCCAGTTGCCGGCCAATCCGCATGGTGCCGGAGCCCGGCGCAAGTTCCACAAAGGTTTCCGTCGACGGACCAAACGGCGTCAGCAACAGCCAGGCCGCTCCCCCTGCCGCTGCCAGCAGAACCAGCAAAAACAGAACCACCACGCCACCGCTACGGCCTTTTTTGTTCTTCGATTTACGGCGCGGCATTCTCTGGCTTTTTCCTTGTCTTCCAGTAAGACGCGGCAGCTCCTCCTGGGGATTCTTAACCTGTATAGATTGTATCGGGAACGTGGCCGAATTGCCCGCCCGGAGCCCACAGGAGCTAAGCTGAAGGGCATGGGGAGTCAATGACGGAATCGGCACGCCCAATCCGGTACCTGGCGCTCGATGTGGGCACAAAACGCATCGGCATTGCCGTCTCCGACGGCCTGGGGCTGACCGCCCAGCCGGTGATGACGCTGGAACGCCGCCGCAACCCGCGCGAGGACCTGCGCTCCATTGCCCGGCTGGCCCGCCGGCACGAAGTATCCGGCATTGTCGTAGGCCTGCCCCTGCATATGAGCGGCGAGGACAGCCCGCGCGCGGCCAAGACACGCGCCCTTGCCGCCGAGCTGGGCGAGCTTTCCGGCCTTCCCATCCACCTGTGGGACGAGCGGCTGACCAGCGAGGCGGCCCACGAGATTCTTTACGCGGCAGGCCGTAAACGCCAGACGCATAAGGATGTTGTGGATCAGGTGGCAGCGGTGCTCATCCTGGAGTCGTTCCTCAACAGCCATGCGCAGCAGCCGGGCCGCGTATAATGATGATTCAAGGACTTTGATTCTGTGCGGCCTTTACACGCGCCGCCCCGCAACGGACCCGGATGCCTGATCACATCAAAAAACAGCTGCTCAAGGAAATTCAGATACTTGAGCATGAGCTAGCCCATGAGCTGCCGGCCGAAATCAAGAAGGCCGCGTCGCTGGGCGATCTGTCGGAAAACGCCGAGTACCACATGGCCAAGCAGCGCCAGGACTTTGTGAACGCGCGCCTGGGCCAGCTCAAAAAGCGTATGGCCGAGCTGTCGCTGGTGAACCTGGCCAACATTCCACACGACCGGGCCGGCTTCGGCTCCACCGTTGTGGTGTTCGACTCCACCAAGGACGAAGAGATTGAATACCGGCTGGTGACCAGCGAAGAGTCCGATGTGACCAAGGGCTTGATCTCGACCACCTCCCCCATTGGCCGCGGCATTGTGGGCAAGCAGGTGGGCGACGTTGCCACCATTGTGACCCCCAACGGCAAGCGCGAGCTCGAAATCCTCAAACTCACAACCATTCACGACGAAGCCAGCAACGGCGCGGCAGACGCCGAAGGCGCGGAGTAGGAATAAGGAAGACTGGAATGACCTGGACCAGTGCATTTGGCCGGGCGTGCGGCTGGTTACTGGACCGCATCGTTCATGGCCTGGCTCTTACCCGCATCTCACCGAACGTCCTTACCTTCATCGGTCTGGTCATCAACATCGTGGCTGCGTTCTTCTTTGGCCATGCCGACACCACCGACCCCTCGCGCATGTTCCTCTACGCCGGCCTGGTGGTCATCGGCGCGGGCATCTTCGACATGGTGGACGGCCGTGTGGCCCGCCGCAACAACCAGGTCACGGTCTTTGGCGCTTTTTTTGATTCGGTAATCGACCGCTACTCCGACGTGGTGCTGTTCTTCGGCCTGCTGGTTTACTACGGCCGCATCAACCGCTTCCGCTACGTGGTGCTGGTGGCCTTTGTCATGGTCACCTCGCTGATGGTCAGCTACACCCGCGCCCGCGCCGAAGCCCTGATTGGCTCTTGCAAGGTGGGCTTTATGGAGCGGCCTGAGCGCATTGTGCTGGTGATTCTGGGCGCGCTGTTCAACAAGTGGAATGTGATGGCGCCGGTGCTCTGGGTGCTGGCCGTGCTCTCAACCATTACGGTGATTCACCGCATCCAGTACACGTACTCGAAAACCAAAGGCCTGGCCCCGCTGAGCCAGTAGGCGGGCCTACTTCCCCTTCTTCCACTCCGCATAACTGATGCGCGGAATTTTCAGGAACGCGTCGCGCGTGCGCACATAGTTGCCCAGGCCGTTCATGCGGCCTATCGCGTGCAACTCCTCCGCTTTGATGTAGGGTCCGGCCGGGTCCACGTAGCGATCCTCGACATACGCCGCCAGCACGCGGCCCAGCACAATGCGTCCGTTGCCAATTTCGAGCGTCGAGTGCTCGCGGCACTCCAGCGCCGCATGCGCCTCGGCCAGCCGCGGCACGCGCACCGTCTGCGAGGGCGCGGTGCCAAAGCCCGCCATCTCCACCTCACTCACCTCCGGTGGAAAGTCGATGGCCGTCAGGTTCATCTTCTCGGCAATGTCTTCGGTGACCACGTTGATGACGAACTCGCCGGTGCGGCGGATGTTGCGCGCCGTGTCCTTGGGCACAAACTCCTGGTCGGGCCGATTGGCCACCCCGATGCCCACAATCGGCGGATCGGTGCTGAAGTAGTTGAAGGCGCTGAAAGGTGCGGCGTTCAGCCGGCCGTTTTCGTCAAGCGTGGTGATGAGCGCGATGGGACGCGGCGCAATCAGGCCAATCAGCAGCTTATAGGCCACGCCATGCGGCGACGATTCAAGATTGAAATACACGGCACTTCCCGCGCGGCACAATGGCCGCAATTTGCGTTGCAGTTCAGCAGTTAACCATCACAGTGGAGCAGCCCGGCTTGGCCGGCTTCCACTGGACGAGAAATTTGGTCACATCGTCCGACTGCATGCGGCGCATCGACTCAAACTGCCCCAGCTTCTGGCTGTAAAGCAGCTTGCCGGTGTCCGTCAGCACGGCCATGGCGGGCACGCCCTTATCCAGCGGGACATCGTACTTCGCGGCCATATCCGTGTTGGCGTCGAAGCGGCCAATGTTGACGTGCACCATCACGTAGTTGGCGTCCAGAATGGGCCGGTTCTTCTCGTCGTGCAGATAGTTGTCCAGCACGATGCAGTCGCCGCACCAGTTGCCGCCAAAGTCCAGCAGCACGCGCTTGTGGGTGGCCGCGGCGGCCTTCAATGCGTCGGCCAGGTCGGTCCTGGCCTGCTCCGGCGCGGGGTATAAATCGCGGCGGGCAGAGACAGCAGGAACGGCAGCAATCATCAACAGCACAGCAGAAGCAAGAACACGCAAACTACGCATCGCGAAAATGGCCTCCAACTCCCAAAAAACAGTCTTTCATAGGATGCACGACGGGCCAAACTTGCCGCAGAAATGAAATTGAGTATGCTGAAGTGTGGCACTTGAACTGAAACAACGGCTGGAATCGGCTGTATTCGCTGACCTTGGAGCCATGATGGAGGGCTACGCCCGCGCGGCCGCCGACCTGGCCCGCAGCGACTTCCATCAGAAGCTCGACTACTCCTCGGAATCCATCGACACCCTGGACGAGATCCTGGTCCGCGTGGGCGACAACCCGGAGATGGATCTGGATTTCGAGGTTCGCCTGTGGGGCAGCTACCTGGGTGAGGTGCTGCGCCGCCGCTATGCCGGTGCGTGGGAGATGACCCCCTACCCAGGCGGCGCGGTCGCGGTTCCGGCGGTGGAGGTGCGCGGCTCGCGCTTGTTTCCGCTGGTCAAGGTCTATCGCCGCCTGACCATGGGCGAGGAAGAGGACCTGCACAGCTTCTTTTCCATGGTGACCGAGCGGCTGGGCAAACCGGCCCAGGTGAACTAAGGCGTCAGCACGCCCGGCGCTGTTTGTGCGACAATTACCAGTGATACCGCGCGCCGCGTGATGTGCGCGCTGAGGAGCAGGACAATGGGTGATTTACTACAGCCGTGGCATCTGGTCGTTCTTGGCGTCGTGGCATTTCTGCTGTTCGGAGCCAAGCGCCTGCCCGAGCTGGGCAAGGGCCTGGGCGAAGGGCTGAAGGGCTTTAAAGAAGGAATTCGTGGCGTGAGCGAGCCTCCCGCTGCCGCCCCGCCGGTGCAGCAGAGCGCGCCCGTTGCGCCGCCGCCGCAGAACACCACCGAACAGAAGTAAAGCTCAACCGCTGCCCGCGTGGCGGCTGGACATTCACACCAAAGCAAAAG
>DASVLI010000100.1:0-3376 GCA_036384955.1 Occallatibacter sp. | reverse complement strand
ACTCCGGCGCCTTGTCTCCGTGCTTGGCCGCAATCCGCTGCGACAGCTCCGCAAAGCGCGGCAGCTCCTGGCGCACCGTTTGATGATGCGTCCGGACGATGTGCTGAACCAGCCGCGTGAGCGAGTAGCTCTCGATGTTCGGCACAAAGGCGCCGCGCGCCGCCTGCTCGGCATCGGCGAGTTTCTCCAGCACCTGATCGACCGAAAGCTGCAGCTCCGCACAGGCTTGCGCGAGCTCAGTGTCGCTCTGTGTGCACAGGTTGAACTCAAAGCGTTCAAGAACCGCAACGGCCGACGGCACAGCGGTGACAATTTCGCGAATGGACTGGGTGGCAATGGGCATCGTCAATCTCCACTGCCAACGGTAGAGAAAGCAACAACGCGCCACAGCGACTTAAGTCACTTGAAGGAGATTCGGTCAGTCTTCGAGCAGAGCGCTCAGGCCCTTCATGTCGCGCACCACGATGCGGCGCGCATCCACGTCCAGCAGTCCCTCGGCCTGCAGCCTCATCAGGTTGCGCGAAATCAGCTCGCGCACCGTGCCCAGCTGATGGGCAAGCTCCTGATGCGTGGCCGGCAGCTGAAATTCAATGCCCTGCGCTGTAGTTTGTCCCGTGCTCTGCGCCTGCTTGATCAACACGGCAATCAACCGCTGCCGGATGGTGGTAAACGACAGCTCTTCGATAATCCCCACCAGCCGACGCAACCGCGCACCCACAACGGACAGCACCTTGAGCGCCACCTCGGGATGTTCGATGCAATACGCATGGAAGTCGCGCCGCGAGATGAATGCAATCTCCGCGTCTTCAATCGCCATCGCCGATGCGGGGAAGGGTCCGCCATCGAAAACCGGCAGCTCGGCCACGGATTCGCCGGGACTGTTCACCGCCAGCACCTGCTCGCGCCCGCTGGCCGAGGTTTTGAAGATCCGCACCTTGCCGCGGACGATCACGTGCAGTCCTGTGCAGGGCTCGCCTTCTGAGAACAGCACTTCTCCAGAGCTGAAAAGCTTTCGTACGGTATGCGCGGCCAGCAGCTTCAACTCCGGCTCGGAGAGTCCGGCAAAAAGTGCTGTCTTTTCCAGCACGGTGGCGAGGTCGGGTCGGGGAGGCGTCACGCGACGAATTCTACCAGTTGAGACTTTGGTCACTGCTCCCACGCACGCGTTACGCTCTGATAAGCGCAGGATAAGGTGCGGGCGCGCCACAAGAACGCGGCCCAATCCGGAGGTCAACATGGCTGTACAAATCGGCGCGCCGCCAGAAAGCGGCTTCGACAACCCCATCGGCATGCTCATCGATTGCCATCGCCGCATTGAGCACTTTCTCCACATTCTGTGCGTGGTCGCGGAGCAGGCGGCAGGCAGAGCGCTCCATGCGGAAGAGCAATCTGCGATTGAGGCCTCGCTGCATTATTTTCAAGTAGGCGGCCGGCGCCACACTGCCGACGAAGAGGACTCTCTCTTCCCGCGCCTACCGGACGCAGGCGAGTTTTCCGATATTCGCTCGCTTGAATCCGACCACCGCATCGCCGGTGAACTGCACGACGAGGTAGAGCGCATCTATCGGAAGTGGATGGCGGCCGGCGCACTCGACCAAGCAGAGCAGGCGAATCTATCCGTCACGACGCAACGGTTGCAGGCCCTCTACCAGAATCACATTCGCCTGGAAGAGGGTGTGGTCTTCCCTCTGGCCGCGCGCACTCTCGACCCCGAAACGCTTCGCAGCATGGGCGAGGAGTTCCGCCAGCGCCGGGTAGACTAGCAAGCCCTGGCCGCGGAAACGCCGGCGTTCCTGTCCGCCTGAATTCCAAAGGACCCGCACGAATGCGGGTCCTCCAGAATTTCGCTGGCTGCTTACTGTCCGGTCTGGAAGCGCAGCTCCGCCAGCGCGGTTTGATATGCGTAGCGCGCGTCGGTGGAGTCGATTTCAGCCGAGGTTTGTGCAAGCTGCGCCTGTGTCAAATCCACAATGCCGCTGAGTCCCACCTGGTAGCGGGCCTGCGCCAGCTGCAGCGCGGTGTTTGCCTGCGTCAGCAACTGCTGCGAGACCGCGATGCGCTGGTACGCACGCTGCGCGTTGAGCACGGCTATCCGCACATCGCGCGCAATCGTCTCGCGCGTGTCGCGCACATGCTCTGCCGCGGCGCGCGCGCGAAGATCGGCCTCTTTGGCGCGCGCTGAATAGGCAAATCCATTGAAAACAGGAATGCTCAAGTTGGCGCCTGCCGCGCCGTACCAGGACGATTGAATCTGATCGGAGCGCACCGGCGTTCCGCCTGCCGTTGCCAGCGCGGAGATCGTCGGCCGCGACAGCGCGTGCTCCGCCGAGGCGAACTGCTTTGCGGCTATCTGCCGATCCACGAGCGCAGCCAGATCGGGCCGCTGGCCCATCGCCGCCTGCACCAACGGCTCCGCATCGGCGGGAGCAGGTGGGGGCGCGTCCGCGCCGGGATCGACGAGCGTATAAGTGTGCATCGCCTCCGATCCAATCAGCGCGTTCAGGCTGGCCATCGCTGCCTCCACGTCGTTCTCAGCATCGAGCACGAGCAGTTGCGCCTGCGAAACCTGCACTTCAGCAAGGCTCAGGTCGAGTGTTGAACGCAGCTTGCTTTCGGTCAAGGCTCGAATCTGACCCGCCGTGGTTTGCCGCGCAACCAACGTCTCCTGCGCCACCTTGAGCAGAGCTTGCGCCGTGAGCGCATGGAAGTACGTTTGGTCGACGGCAAGCGTCATGTCGTCAGCCGTGGCATGCTCTTCTTCCAAGTTGGCTTTGGCTGTGGACTGCGCGCTGCGAACCAGATTGTGCGTGCGGCCAAAGTCAGTGAGCAGTTGCTGCACGGTAAGCCCGCCGCCCGCGCGCTGGTACACGATGGGATTGTTGAGCGCACCGGCAGTAATGCGTGAGTCATCATGCGCATCCACCGCGGTCAGGTTGGCGACCGCAAGCGGCAGCTCCGCCGATCGCGTCTCGCGAGTGACCTGCTGCTGCGCCAATGCAAGCAGATGCGCGATGGTGATGTTTGGATTGCCGGCAATGGCCATCTGCTCTGCCTGCGCCAGCGTCAGCGGTTGAGCGGCGGAAGTTGGCTGCGCCGGTTGCGCGGTACAGATTATTGGTATGGCAAGGAGCGCGGTGAGGAGCAACACGATGCGGACTCTCATGCGTGCGCCTCCTGCTGCTGCGCATCGTGACGCCCGCGAATGGCGATGTACACCGCAGGCACAAGGAAGACTGTAACGACCACTGAGAGTGCAAGGCCGCCAATGATGGCGCGAGCCAGCGGAGCGTACTGCTCGCTGCCTGCCTCCAGACCCAGCGCCATGGGAACCATGCCCAGCAGCGTGGCCAGCGAAGTCATCAGAATGGGCCGCAGG
>DASVLI010000099.1:0-31180 GCA_036384955.1 Occallatibacter sp. | reverse complement strand
CCGCGCTTGCGCGGATGGCCAAGGCGATAGATGACAGGGGTGGGGTGGGCGGTTTGTGGCACGGCTGAAGCCGTGCCCTTTCAAAACATTTTCCTGACTTGAAGGGCAGGGCTGAAGATCACCCCATGAACGAAGACCTGTTCATGGGGGCCCCGATAAAGCCGTGCCCTTTCAAAACAATCGATGGATGTAGCATTCAGTGGCCTGAAATTCACCCCATCGACGAAGACCTGTCGATGGGAGCCCCGGGGCCGCTGCTCCCTCCGCTGGTTGAGGGTTGTGGTTTCCCACGTCTCAGAATCAAGATACCCACCCCAAGGACGGAGACCTGTCCTTGGGGACCCCGGCCTGGGGCACCCATTTTCGTGGTGGATTGGGCATTGCAAAGGCAGATGCTGGTCCTTCGCCTTGTCCATCCGCGCTTGCGCGGATGGCCAAGGCGAAGGATGACAGGGGGTGGGGCGGGCGGTTTGTGGCACGGCTGAAGCCGTGCCCTTTCAAAACATTTTCCTGACTTGAATGGCAGGGCTAAAGCCCTGCCATTCATTTCTCTTTCTGCTTTCTTTGGCACGGCTGAAGATCACCCCATGAACGAAGACCTGTTCATGGGGGCCCCGATAAAGCCGTGCCCTTCATTTCTCATTCTGCTTTCTTTGGCACGGCTGAAGCCGTGCCCTTATTACAAGGCGGGTGAAAGTTGTGCTTTCCCGGGAGCCCAAAGGCGAGGCACCCGGGGCACCCATTTTTGTGGTGAGAGGGGCTTTCAATTCGGCGCGGAGCGCCGGGATTCGGTGGACGCGAACGCCCGCCGAGCGCGCAGCTCACCAGCTATGCAGCCATTGGTCGTCGTGGCCGATTCTTATGGGTGCGCGGAAGAGGTCGCTTAGGCGCTGCTCGGTTAGGAGGTGGGTGCGGGGTCCGTCGGCGAGGATGCGGCCCTGGCGCATGAGGATGACGCGGCCGATTTCTGGGAGGATGTCGCCGAGGTGGTGGGTGACGAGCAGGATGCCGGTGCCCTGTTGGGCGAGGCGGCGGAGGGTTTCGCGGAGGCCGCGCTGGGCGGCGAGGTCGAGTGCGTTGGAGGGCTCGTCGAGGAGGAGCTGGCTGGGGCGGTGGACCAGGGCGCGGGCGATGAGGATGCGGCGTTTTTCTCCGGCGGACATTTCGCCGACGAGCTGCTGGGCGAGGTGGGAGGCCTCGATGCGGTCAAGAGCTTCAGCGGCGCGGGAGCGCATTTCTGGCGTGACGACAAGATTGGGCCAGAGGGTGGAGGCGGAGAAGAAGCCGGCGATGACGGCGTCGAGGCCGGTGGTGACGGCAGTGCGCTCGCCGGGGAGCTCGGAGCCGAAGGGGCCGTTGGTGACGACGCCGAAGTGCTTGCGGAGCTGGGTGAGGTCCCAGCGGTGGCGGCCGAAGATGCGGACGTGCATGCCGGGCTGGACGATGGGATAAAGCTGGCAGGTGATGGCGAGGATGAGCGTGGACTTGCCGCATCCGTTGGGGCCGAGGATGCAGACATGCTCGCCGGCGCGGATTTCGAGATTGATGTCGTGGAGGACGGTGCGGTCTCCACGGGCGACGTTGACTTGGGCGAGGGAGAGGAAGGAATTGGGATCGAAGTCGGCGAGAGTCACGAGTACAGAGTAAACGAGCTGTTCGCTGCCGCTCACGGGCTACTAGCTGCTAGCTTCTAGCCTCTAGCTACGTCTCAGCGGCTGAAGCCGTGTTTGGTCTTTAGTCGCGGTGGAAACGGAAATGCAGATCCTTCGGCTCCGCTTGCCCTATCTTCGCTTCGCTTTGACGAGACCCAAGTGCGCTGCGCTCCGGAGGGCAGGAGCTGGCGGCTAGAAGCTAGAGGCTAGGGGCTAGGTGCCCGGGCTGGGGCTGGACGTTACACTACGGCTGATGAGTGACGTGAGCGAGATTGTGATTCCGAAGGGGTTCCGGTTTGGGGCGGTGAAGGCCGGGCTGAAGGCGAGTGGGCGTACGGATTTTGCGCTGATTGCAGCCGATGAGACGGCGAGTGCGGCGGCGCTGTTTACGGCGAACCGGGTACAGGCTGCTCCGCTGGCCGTGGACAAGGCGAACCTGAAAGCGACGGGCGGGCGGGTGCGCGCGGCGGCGATTAATGCGGGCAACGCAAATTGCGCGGCGGGCGCGGCGGGGTTGGCGGCGGCGCATCGCACGTGCGAGGCGGTGGCCGAGGCGCTGGGATGCAAGGCCGAAGAGGTCTTCCCCTCGTCGACGGGAATTATTGGCGTGCCGCTGCCGGCGGAAAAGCTGGTGGCCGCGCTGCCGGAGCTGACGGCGGGGCTGGGCGCGGAGAGCGATCACTTTCACCAGGTGGCGCAGGCGATTTTGACCACGGACACGGTGGAGAAGACGGCCTTTGCGCGGCTGATTGTGGGCGATGCCGAGGTTCGGATTGCGGGCCTCTGCAAGGGCTCGGGGATGATACATCCGCAACTGGTTCCGCATGCCACGATGCTGGTGTATATCCTGACGGACGCGCGGGTGGAGCCCACGGTGCTGGACGCGTATTTGCGCGCGGCGGTGGAGCTGAGCTTTAACCGCATCAGCGTGGATGGGGACACGTCGACCAACGACACGGTGCTGCTGCTGGCCAGCGGTGCGAGCGGCGCGGAGATTGGCGCGGGGCACGCGGAGTTTGCGACGGCGCTGGGGCAGGTTTGCGCGTCGCTGGCAAAGCAAGTGGTGGCCGACGGCGAAGGGCTGAGCCACGTGATTGAGCTGCGCATTGAAGGCGCGGCCAGCGATGCCGACGCGCTGAAGGCAGCAAAGGCCATTGCGCATTCCATGCTGGTGAAGACGGCGTGGGCAGGCAACGATCCGAACTGGGGCAGGCTGATGGCGGCGCTTGGGTATAGCGGCGCACAGGTGGATCCGGAGCGGATCGACATATGGTTTGGCGAGCAGCGAATTTGCCGCGACGGCGGACGCGCGGCGGAGTGGGACGAGAAGGCGGCGCATGCGTATGTGAGCCAGCCGGAGTTTTCGGTGCGCATTGCGTTGAATCAGGGCACGGGACAGTGCGTGTTTTGGACGACGGATTTGACGCATGAGTATGTGCACATCAATGCGGACTACTCGACTTAAAAGCAGCTGACAGCTTACAGCTGACAGCCAACAGCGAAAGACAAAAACAAAAACGACCGAGGACGTGATGACGGCAGGGGCGAATGCGGTGTTGCATACTGTGGGGCCGATTGAGGAGAGCGAAGGATTTTCGCTGATCAGCAATACGCGGCTGTGGGAGATGTATGCGGCGATGATGCAGTGCCGCATGACAGCTGAGGCGGCGAAGGGCGCTTACGCCGCGTGCGTGGGCTGGGAGGCGGCAGCCGCGGCGGTGACGGTGGATCTGCATGCCGAAGACGCGCTGAGCACAACCGCTCCGAGTGTGCTGGCGGCAGTGGTAAAGGGTGCGAGCGCGGCGGCGATGGCGCGTGGCAAGGCGACGGAAAGAGATTTGCTGGCAAGTCGCGTGCTGCCGCAGGCGGCTAGCGATGTGGCGCGGCTGTACGCGGCCTGCGGCGTGGCGCTGGCGGAGAAGCTGCGCAAGAGCGGGCGGGTGGTGGTGGCGTTTTTGAGTCACGAGGAAGGCACGCGGGCCGGTACGTGCGAGGCGCTGAAGTTTTGCTGCACGCACGAGCTGCCCATGGTGCTGGTGGATCTGCATGCGACCAGCACACGGGCGACACTGGCCGATGGCAAGGAGAAAGAGGCGCTGGCGTACTTTGCCGGCGGGGTTCCAGTGATTGCCGTGGATGGGAGCGACGCGGTGGGGGTGTATCGCGTGGCCAGCGAGGCGCTGACGCGCGCGCGGCAAGACCGTGGGCCGACGGTGATTGAATGCCTGGGACCGGCGCATGCGGCGATGCGTGCGTGGCAGAGCGAGAAGCACGATCCGCTTGAGGCAATGGAGCTTTATTTGGAGCGTAAGGGGATTTTTCGCGAAGAGCGCAAGAAGTCGCTGCGCGCGGAGATTACGCGGGCGCTGCGCGAGGCTACCGGAACGCGGAAGAAATAGTCCAACGAAGATGCTGGAAAGAATTTTCGCAGGGGCTAAAGCCCTGGATAAAAATTGGTTGAACTTTTCGGCCCGGCTAAAGCCGTGCCCTTGTTACAAGACCTTGCTTGTTGAGTTTTTGGGATCCGCTCAATGTCTGGCCTGGAGAGGAAGCGTGGACCGGGAGGGCAGCGCAACTCAATGGACGAGGCTGGGATGGAATTGTGGTTTCCCACCCTTGCTGCGCAAGGATTGGGCATCCATTTTCGTGGCGGATTGGATTGAGATTTTGTTGCCCGCATGAATTGTGGGCTGCATCCAACTGACCAATAGCCTGAAAGCGGGCGCGGCCTGAGAATGGAAGGCAGAGGTACGGAATGAAGCGCAGCTGGTTTGCCGAGTCAATGAGGACGGGTGTGCTGCTTTGTGCAGCGGCCGCGATGGCGGCGCAGGTATGCGCGGCGCAGATTCCGGGCGACCCGAGCCGGCCGGCGCCAATCTGCTCGCCCGCAACGCTGGACTCGCCTTTCATTCCAGTGGACAGCTGGATTTATCCGGCGATGCTGCGGCTTTATGGTATGGGCTACGTGGACATGATGTATCTGGGCATGCGTCCGTGGACGCGGGCCAACGTGAGCCACATGCTGGAAGAGGCCGAGGCGCGGGTGCAGGACGCGGATGAGAGCGCGGCAAACGACCAGGCAGAGCAGATTGTGGAGGCCATTAATCGCGAGCTGAGCGGCGCGGTGACCGGACCGTGCGGGCCGATGAAGGGCACTATACAGATTGACCAGATTTATACGACGATGCGCGGCATGAGCGGCACGCCGCTGCGTGACAGCTTTCATCTTGGCTCGTCGATTGTGAACGATTATGGGCGGCCGTTCGATGGGGGCTTCAGCAATTACACAGGCGTGAGCGGATTTGCAGCGGCGGGGCGGTTCCAACTGTATGCGCGCGGCGAATTCCAGCGCGCGCCGGCAGGAACGGGCTACTCGACGGCGTTGGCGCAGACGCTGTCGGCGATTGACCTGGTGCCTTTCATCAACCCCGCGACTTCCCTGCCCTACAACCAGGCGACGCTTCCCATGGGACCGCTGGCGAGCGTGACGACGGGGCGCGTGGTGGAGGCGTATGCCTCCGCGCATGTGCTGAATCACGAGATTGCGTTTGGCAAACAGGACAGCTGGCTGGGGCCGGGCATGGGCTCAGCGATGGCCTACTCCAATAACGCGGAGAATATTTATTCGTTCCGCATTGACCGCGTGGAGCCGCTGTATGTGCCGCTGCTGTCGCGACTGACGGGGCCGTTCCGCTACGACTTCATGGTGGGTTCGCTGAAGGGGCACGTGGCGCCGAACGATCCGTGGATTCACGTGGAGAAGATCAGCTTCCGTCCAACGGAGAATCTGGAGTTTGGATTTGAGCGCACGGCGATATGGGGCGGCAAGGGCCACGCGCCGATTACGCTGCACTCGTTTTTGAAGAGCTTCTTCAGCTTCTCCGGCGTTCCAGCGGAGGAGAAGTTCAGCCGCAACGATCCGGGTGCACGGTTTGGAGCGTTTGATTTCTCGTACCGGCTGCCGTTTTTGCGCAAGTGGGTGACGCTCTACTCGGACTCGGAAGTGCACGACGATCTTTCTCCTATCGATGCGCCGCGGCGCGCGTCGTGGCGGCCGGGCATTTATCTCTCGCACGTGCCGGGGTTGCCGCAACTGGATTTGCGGATGGAAGGCGTGTCGACCGATCCGCCGGGAGCGCCGGGAGATCAGGGCCGGTTTATGTACTGGGAGACAGTGCAGGTGCAGGGCTACACCAACAAGGGCCAAATGCTGGGCGACTGGGTGGGCCGCGAGGGCAAAGGCGGACAGGCGTGGATTACCTATCACCTGAGCGGCAACGAGTGGCTGCAGGTGAGCGCGCGGAACCACAAAGTGGCGAAGGATTTTGTGCCGGGCGGCACGACGCTGAACGAGATCAGCTTTCAGGCGGTGAAGCGCTTTGGTCCGTACTTTGAAGTGAACGGCAACTTTACGTACCAGACGTGGAAGGCTCCGGCGTACAACACGGGCGTGCCGGTGTATCCGGCCACGCAGCACGACGTGACGTCGACGACGATACGGCTGACGTGGTATCCGGAGCGGAAGACGAGTTTTTAGAACAAGTGCACAAGTGAACGGGTGGACAGGAGAACAGGTCTTCCATTCATCGCTGCGTTTTCATTCAGTGGCCTGAAGGTCACTGCCCCATCTCAGCCGGTTTGCACCTGTGCTTCCCACCCTTGCTGCGCAAGGATGGGGCATCCATTTTTTGTGGAAGATTTGTATGGCGTGGACCGGAAGACCCACGCGACTGCCCTCCTGGAAGACGGAGCAGCGCGGGTTTTGACAGGGATGGATTTGTGCTCTCCCAGGTCTCAAAGGCGAGACCTGGGGCACCCGGTTGACTGTGGCTAGCGCTGGATGCGGGCGGAGGCGCCGGAAGCGAAAGCTCGGACCTGATCTGCTGTGGCCATGGTGGTGTCACCGGGGAAAGTGGTCATGAGCGCGCCGTGGGCCCAGCCTAGTTTAACGGCCTGCTGGGGCGACTCGCCGGAGAGAAGGCCGTAGATGAGGCCGGAGGCGAAGCCATCGCCGCCGCCGACGCGATCGAGGACTTCAAGCTCAGCGACGGGTGCGGTGACGGCGTTGCCGTTGACCCAGGCGATGGCGCTCCAACTGTGGTGATGGGTGGAGTGCACTTCGCGCAGGGTAGTGGCCACCATTTTGATGTTGGGATAGCGGGCGACGACCTGCTGGATCATGGCGAGAAAAGCGGCGGGGTCGAGCTTGGATTTGCTGGCGACCTCAGGGCCGGTGAAGCCGAGACCCTTCTGAATGTCTTCTTCGTTGCCGATGAGCACATCGATATTTTCGGCGATGGCGGAGAGGATTTTTTGCGCCTGGGGCTGGCCGCCGAGGGGCTTCCAGAGTTTTTCGCGATAGTTGAGGTCGAGCGAGCAGACCGCGCCGGCGCGATGGGCGTGGCGCATGGCCTCAATGACGAGGTCGGCGGTGGTGGCGGAGAGCGAGGCGAAGATGCCGCCGCTGTGGAACCAGCGGACGCCGCCGGTGAAGATGGCCGGCCAGTCGAAGTCGCCGGGGGCGAGGCGCGCGGCGGCCTCGTCACTGCGGTTGTAGAAGACGACGGGAGCGCGGACGCCAAAGCCCTGATCGCTATAGACGGCGGCCATGTTGGGGCCGCGGACGCCATCGTGCTCGAAGGTGCGATAGAAGGGGCGAACGCCCATAGCGCGGACGCGCTCGGCGATGAGGTCGCCGATGGGATAGCGGACCATGGCCGAGGCGATGCCGGTGCGGAGGCCGAAACAGTCAGAGAGATTGGCGGCTACGTTGAACTCGCCGCCGCTGACGTGGATGCTGGCGCTGGTGGCTTTGCGGAAGGGTACGATGCCGGGATCGATGCGATGCACGAGGGCGCCGAGGGCGAGAAAGTCGAGTGCGCCGGAGGTAGGAATGGTGAAGCCGAGATCCATTTGGATGAGCTCTTTTCGGGCTGGTTTTATACGAGAGCTATTCTACAGAGGACCAGCGGACAGGAGAGCGAGTCTGGGATGGCGCGGAGGATTCCCAGGTCTCAAAATCGAGACCTGGGGCACCCAATTTGTGCAGATGAAACAGAAAAGCCTCCACGCGCATGTGGCGCGCGGAGGCTGTGAGTTGCAAGGCACTGCTACTGCAGGCTGACCTGCTGGTGGAGTGCGAGGTCGGCGGACGAGGGGCCGGCCTGGATGGTGTAGCTGCCGGGGACGAGCTTCCAGGAGTCGGAGGCTTCGTCGTAGACGGTGATGCGGTCGCGCTCGACGGGAACGGTGACGGTTTTGGATTCGCCGGCGGCGAGCGAGACGCGCGTCCAGCCGATGAGGCGCTTGGGCGGCTCACCCGCTGCGGACGGGAACGAGGTGTAGACCTGCGCAATCTCAGTGCCGGCGCGCTTGCCGGTGTTCTTCACCGTGAAGGAGACGGTGAGGGTGTCGCCGGTTTTTACGCTGAGGCCGGAGTAGGCGTAGGTGGTGTAGGAAAGGCCGAAACCGAAGGGATAGAGGACGGGCTTCTTTTGCGCGTCGTACCACTTGTAGCCGACTTCGAGTTTTTCGTCGTAGGTGGTTTGGAAGGCGGGCAGGCCCTTGGCCATCAGGCTCATGAAGTTGGAAATGTCTCCACCCATGGCGGCGAAGTTGGGCTGCGACTCCGGCGGAGGCAGAATGAGCGTGGGATGGGGCAGGTCGGCGTCGCTTTTGGGGAAGGTGATGGCCAGCTTGCCGGTGGGGTTGACCTTGCCGGAAAGGATGTTGGCAATGGCTTCTCCACCGCGAATGCCGGGGTACCAAGCCTCGACGACGCCAGCGACCTTATCGACCCAGGGCATGGTGGCGGGGCTACCGGTCTCAAGCACGACGATGGTTTTGGAATTGGCTGCGGCTACTGCCTCGATGAGCTTGTTCTGCTCCGGAGCGAGATCGAGCGTGGCGAGGTCGGAGCCTTCGGACTCCCACTGATAGGCGAAGACGATGGCGACATCGGCTTTTTTGGCGGCGTCGGCGGCAGCGGCCAGGTCGTCACCGGAGTTGAAGGTGACCTGTGCATGCGGCAGCGCAGCAACCAGCGCCTGGTACGGCGAGCTGCGCAGCCAGGAAGGACGCATGAAGGCATCCATCATGGATTTGGGTTTGGGCGGCGCCACGGGCGAGCCGCCGGGACCATCAACCTGCGCGGAGCCACCGCCGGTGATGACGCCGACATCGGCATGGCCGCCAATGATGGCGACGGACTTGACGTTCTCAAGCGGAAGGATGCCGTTGGAATTCTTGAGCAGTACGATGCTCTTTTCCGCGATGGACTGGGCAAGCTTCATGCCTCCTTCCACGTCGGGGACTTCGGTCTTTACCGGGTGATCGAAGAGGCCGACGGCGAAGATGGTGCGCAGAATGCGATGCACGTGCTCGTCGAGCTCGGCTTGTGAGACTTCCCCGCCCTCGACGGCCTTCTTCAGCTCTTCTCCGAAGAAGTACTTGTCGGGCTGCTCCATATCGAGGCCGGCGTGGGAGGCTTTGGCAGTCGAATGCGTGCCGCCCCAGTCGGAGAGGACGAAGCCCTTGAAGTTGTAGGTCTTCTTCAGGATTTCGTTGAGCAGGTATTGGTTCTCGCAGGCGTAATCGCCATTGACGCGGTTGTAGGAGCACATGACGCCGCCGGCGTCGGAGATGCCGAGGGCGATTTCAAAGGCGCGCAGGTCGGTCTCGCGCATGGAGCGCTTGTCGATGTTAGCGTTGACGGCGTTGCGTCCGCTTTCCTGGTCGTTGATGGCGTAGTGCTTCAGGTCGCCGATGATGTGCTGGGACTGGACGCCTTTGGCAAAGTTGCCGGCCAGCGTTCCGGCCAGCAGCGGATCCTCGCCCTGATACTCGAAGGTGCGGCCGTTGCGGGGCTCGCGGGGCAGGTTGACACCGCCGCCGAGCGACATGCTGTAGCCCTGGTTACGGAGTTCGCGGCCAATGAGCGCGCCATATTCAAAGGCGGCTTCGGGGTCCCACATGGAGGCTGCGCCGAGATTACTGGGCAGCGCGGTGGAGTAGCGTCCGGCGGCAGCGCCGCGGGTAACGCCGTAGGCGGAGTCGGCCATTTGGATGGCGGGAATGCCCAGACGCGGAATGGCCTTGGAGTAGCCTGCGCCGCCGTTGGATTCGGTTGGACCGGTGGTGAAGAAGTCCATGCCCTGGCCGTGAAGCAGGGAGATTTTTTCGTCGAGTGTGAGTTCTTTGATGACCAGGTCGGCGCGGACGTCGGGCGAGAGGGTGGCGTCGGACCAGGCGTAGTGCTTGGGTGGCTGCATGCCCGGGAACTGCGCAGCTGCCGGGGTGGAGGCCACCGACAGAGCGAGCGCACAGGCGCCGGCAAAAAGAAGGAGTTTAGACATCGCAAAAAGCACCTTTCGATCGAACGGATGATGATCACGGGCGGGGGGCGGTTTGTGCAACTGAAAAAAGTGTACCGATTGAAATACGGGCTAGGGGAGGAGGCGTTGGCGGAGAGGTGTTGGGGAGAAATCTGCCTGGTGCCCGGAGGGGGACTTGAACCCCCACGGCCTTGCGGCCTGCGGATTTTCAAGTTCCTTTTCATGCCCTAAAGCACCGCGTTGCGCCGTCACGCTGGCCTGATCCCCTAAATCCGCACAGAACCGAGTACGATTTTCGTATTCAGGAAGGTGCGGAGCGATGTCGAAAAGCAAGCATACCGAAGCGCAGATGATTGCTGCGGTGAAGCAGATGGAGGCGGGCCGCAAGGCTGAGGATGTGGCCCGCGAGGTGGGTGTGAGCACGCACACGATCTATGCCTGGAAGTCGAAGTACGGCGGCATGGATGTGAGCGAGGCACAGGAGGCCAAGCGGCTTCGGGATGAGAACGCGCCGCTGAAGAAGCTGGTCGCGGATCTGAGCCTGTCGTACGTGTAGCTCACGTTCACGCCATTCGCGTTCGACGACTGCATGGTTGCGACGTGGCCCGCACCGTCGTACGTGTAGGTGAGTGTGCCTGCCGGCGTCTGCTTGCTGGTCAGCCGGTCCATCGAGTCGTAGCCGTACGTCGTCGTTCCGCTCGCGACGGTGCGAAGAAAGGCACAGAACGTCTATATATCCTCTTCCCGCAGAACAGAACGCGTGGGATCGCGTGGGTCTACGTGCACCTTCACGGTTTCGCCTTTGTAGGAATCGGCCCAACTCTGCGCTTCTTCTTTGCTGCCGAACCCTTTGCGGAAGTCGCCCATTTGAGGCTCTGGGTTGCGGTAGGTGTAAGTAAGCGTGGCTTGGTAATAGGAGAGGTTTGGATAGGCTCTGATGGACGGGATATCATCCTCGATAAAGGCGACACTCACAACGTCCACGACGGCGGAAACTGTCGGCCAGCTGCGGCCATAAGTGCGTTTTTTCCACCTGCGGAACATCTCTTGGCAGACACCCTCGAGCATAACGGCCCCGGCAATCAACGCGACCACGATGATCCCGAATAAAGTAATTGGGCCGCCGCCGCGTATGAGGAAAATGGCGATCAATAGAGTCATTCTCTAGCTCGTTTCCTTTTTGAGCGATCACTGTCCAAAGCGTAGGTCATGCGACGATGCACCGGAGCGCACTCATTCTTTGGTTACTATTTGACCTAAAGCATCGCCCACACAACCACCCAGCGACTCAATGGATTCACCGATCTTGTTTAAATCCGACTTTCCCGTCAATACGCCATTGAGAGCATCAATGAAGTCTTCGGCATTCAGTGCGCATGCCCCCCATCCAAGTGCCTTGCTAAGAAAATCAGCGCGCTCGACAATTACATTTCCTTGTTGGGCAAGCTCATCTACTTCCGGTGTCAGCAATACACAGCCAATGACAGTACCGGGCAGGTGGCCCAGTCACCAATCTCGGCGGTCGGTTTGCGGGGCTTCGCCGTTGTGCCCCGTTCATCGTGGCTTCATCACGATGAGCGGGAGAAAACGCAAAGTGCCCATCGTCTACAAACATTCTTTGCAAGGCTGTGGATTAGGCCGCCACTTGGTGCCCGGAGGGGGACTTGAACCCCCACGGCCTTGCGGCCTGCGGATTTTAAGTCCGCTGCGTCTGCCAGTTTCGCCATCCGGGCTCGGAGAGGGACGCTGCACCTCATGGTAATCGAAAAGGCAGTGGACAGCGGACCGTGAACAGTGAACAGTGGCTCGGGGCGGGGACGTGCAGTGGCTTTTCCGGGTGCCCAAAGGCGAGGCACCCGGGCCAACCATGATCGTGGTGGAGGCGCGGCGCTTCGGAAGCGTGCGGTTATTGAGGCGGGCGGTAGAGGATGTTTTCGCCGTCGAGTTTGTACTCGGCGGAGCAGACATCTCCGCCGCAAATCATGATTTCGCCCTGGGCGAGCTGGGTGCGCGTGATGAGGCCCATGGTGCCGCAGCGCGGGCACGACATGACCGCCACATAGGGGTTCTGCTTCTGGCCGAACTTGGCCTGATTCTCCAGAACGAAGATCGTTCCGGGGTCCATTCTGTCGGGGATCCACTCTTCAAGGAATTGCAACTCTGCCGACATCCCGCCCTCCGATAGTTAAGACGACTCAGCGGTGAACTCAACTGCGGCCCGAGAGGACCGCGCGCGAAGCAGATGGAGCAAAAGCGCGAAACCGGGTTGGGTTTCGATTGGCCTCAGTGTGGAGGGCATGGGCCGGGCGGGTCAATGAAGAAGCGCACAGGCATGATGGCAAATGAGGTACGCGGCACGAGAAGGTGCCATTCAGCGGCCTGAAGCGGAGCGCGCGCCGGAAGAGGCGGCGGCCGCGTCGATGGCTTTGTAGATTTCGATGTTGCGCAGAATGCCCTGCACGTACTCGCGAGTTTGCGTGAAGGGGATGGATTCGACGAACTCATCCATGCCGGAGTAAGGGCCGTTGGCCTTCCAATCCTTCACGCGGCTGTCGCCGGCGTTATAGGCGGCCAGCGCGTACTCGGGCACGCCGCCGACCGAGTCGAGCATTTGGCGAAGGTAGCGCGTGCCGAGACGAATGTTGGTCTCTGGGTCGAGCAGTTGGTAGGTCTGGAAGTTGCGCAGGCCTTCGGCCCGAGCCATCTCTTTGCCCACCGGGGGAAGTAGTTGCATCAGGCCCCATGCGTTGGCGTAGGAGACGACGGAGGGGTTGAATTCGGACTCCTGGCGAATGAGGGCGGCGACGAGATAAGGGTCGAGATTGTTTTTGGCCGACTCGGCTTTGATGGTGGACCAGTAGGGCTCTGGAAAAAGGATGCGCCAGTAGGCCAGCGGAATGGACTTGATGGACGACGACGCGGCAGAAGGCAACGCACGCTTGAGGGCGCGCATGGCGCGGAAGGTTTCTCCATAGGAGGCATAGATTTCGGCTTCGGCCAGGGCGCTCCAGTTGGCGGAGTCGGGGTCGGCGGCAATTTCGCGCGGGATGTACTCGTTCATGCCGGCGTTGGCCAGCAGGCGTGCCTTGGCCAGGTGCTCACTGTCCTCGGGAAAACTGTCGTCGAGGTCGGGTGCGTCGGCGGCCTGGAATTGATCGAGGGTTGCGTCCTCAGCCGGTGCAGGGCTGCCCAGCGCGGCCAGGCGCTGACGCGCCATTTGCGCGTAGAAGAAGTGCGGATAGGCGCGGACAATGGCGCGGTAGTTGGCCGAGGCGCGAGCGGGATTGTGCTCCTGCGTCTCATAGAGGCGGCCCCGCCAGTAGAGTGCGGAGACGGTGTCGGTTTCGCGGGGATAGAGATTGATCTGCTCGTCGAAGAGTTTGGCTGCATCGCTATAGAGGCCGAGGCGATAGCTGAGCCAGCCGGCGCGCCAGTGCGCGGGCGAGGCATTTTTTGCGTTGGGGAAACGGCGTGCGAGGTCGGTGTAGTACTCGATGGCCTTGGGGTAGTCGCGGCGCAGCAGATACATGTTGCCGCTGGAGAAGAGAGCTTCGGCAAGCCAGTTGCTTTTGGGGAAACGCACCTGCATCTGGCGAACGACGGATTGCTGCGTGTCGAGATCGTTGCGGTCGCGGGCCAGCTCCATTAATAGATAGGAGCGGCGCGCGCCGTTTTCATCGTCGCTGTCGGGAAGAACCTGCGCGTCGGCGACGGTAAGGCGCTTGAGCTTCCAGTCGCAGGCAGCGGCGGCCACTTCAAAATCAGCGCGGGCGTCGGCGCTGACGCTGGAATTTTGCGCGAGGGCGTGGTACTGCTCGGAGGCCTGTACATAACGGCCGGCGCGGTAAAAAGCGTCGGCCAGGCTGCGCTCCTCGGCGACGGAAAGCTTGGCGATTTCGCCGCTGGCGGTGAGCCGTGCGCGCGCGACGACGGCCTGCTGGGTAAGCGGCGAGCGCAGCAGCAGATCTTTATAGATGCGCATGGCGTCGGCGTTCTGGTTGAGAGCTTCGGCAGTTTGCGCGCGGACGAGCAGAAAGCCGGGACGGCCGGTAGAGCTGGCATCGGCTGCGGCAAGGACGCGCTGCGCGCCGGCTGCGTCTTTGAGGCCGAGAAGAATGCTGGCTTCGAGCTCGGGAGTTTCGGCATCGAAGACGCTGCCGGGATGGCGGGTGGTGAAGCTGCGCAGAAGCTGCTCGGCGGCCTGGTCGTTACCGCCCTGGTGATTGGCGGAGGCGCCGAGAAATTCGGCGTAGTCATCCAGAGCATTGCCGGCGCGATGGGCCTGAGCAAAGCTGGCCGCGGCATCGGTGTAGCGCTTGTCGAGCAGGTAGGCGTTGCCGAGGGCGAGGTAGGCGGTGGCAGCCGCGTCGCCGGTGTGACGTTTGGCGTAGGCGGCAACGCCGTCGTAGGCGGCCTGCGTGCGGAGCGTCATGAGCTGCTGGGCCATGGGGCGCAGCTCGGCTGAGACAACAAAGGCACGCTTGATGCGGAGGGCTTCTGCCGAGGGCCGGCGTTTGCGGCGGGCGGCGGCGCGGCGCCTGGATTTGGGGGAGGCAGTGGACTTTCTCGTCGCCGACTTCTTCGCCGTTGATTTGGCGGCGGGTTTGGCGGCCGTCGACTTTTTGGAGGTGGACTTTTTGGTGGTCTGTGCGGTGCCGGTGGCGGAATCGCCCTGGGCCGGGAGTGGCACTGGAGCGGCGGCCAGGCAGACGGCCAGCAGAGCTGCGACGGAGCGCATGAGGATCGAGGCCGTGGGGGCGGGGGCGGCAGCCTTCATAAATTCACTCTAAGCCCCTTTGACTGCAATGCAGGGCGGGCGTACCCATGCGGTTACGTTCAATTTGGGTTAGGGGCGTAGACGGGCTCGCGGAGACGAGGCGGCGTCCATTACACTCAATAGAGACACACCAGAGGCGGGATACACTCGCTGAAGGTCCAAATTCCCCGCAACCAACCAACATGGCGACCATCCAACCCATAGCAGGCGAGAACGAACAGCACCCCGATGTGGCGCTGGTAGAGCGCGTGCGCGCTGGCGATGTGGCAGCGTACGATGAGTTGGTACGGAAATATGAGCGGCAGGTCTTCAGGATTTCGCAGCATATTACGCAGAATCGCGAAGATGCCGAAGATGCCATGCAGGACGCGTTCCTGAAGGCGTACGAGAAACTGGAGCAGTTCCAGGGGAATTCGAAGTTTTACACATGGCTGGTACGCATTGCAGTAAACGAGAGCCTGATGCGGCTGCGCAAGCGGCGCACGGGCAAAATGGTCTCGATCGACGAGGATGTGGAGACCGAAGAGGGCAGCGTACCGCGCGACCTGGCCGACTGGGCGCCCGACCCGGAGCAGAACTACACCCAGACAGAACTGAATCAAATTCTGCGCAAAACCATCCAAGGATTGCCACCTGGATTCAAGGTGGTGTTCGAACTGCGCGATGTGCAGGGGCTTTCGACAGAGGATACGGCCGAGGCGCTGGGATTAAGTGTACCGGCGGTGAAAAGCCGGCTGTTGCGCGCACGGCTGCAACTGCGCGAACGTTTGAGCCGTTACTTCAAGAGGAAAAAGGGTGGTGAGAAGTGACCTGCTCTGAATTTCTTGCACTGCTTGACGATCTAATTGACAACGAGGTCTCCCTGGAGACACGCAGCGAGCTGGAGCACCATTTGCACGGCTGCGACCACTGCGAAGTTACGTTGAACACGACGCGCAAGACGATTGAGATTTACCGCTCGCATACGCTGTACGACTTGCCCAAGGGATTGCGCGATCGACTGCATGCGGCGATTATGGCGCGGTGCAAGAAGGGCTGCTAAGCCCGTAGCCCGGCCCCAGTTTTTGCGGGACAGCCCAACGGTTCCTATCTGAATTCTCGCTTCCTTTTCCAGCTCCGTCTCCATTCCTGTGCGCGCGGCGCAACTTAATGTCTGAAACGGCGTTTGTGCCTTCAGTAAGCTTGCTGTGCCTGCTCAATCTGCGGCATTCTTGAGACTCAGGAGCGCCCTGCCATGAATCTTCCCCGGCGGCCCGTGACCGCATTGGTATGCGCCGCGCTGGCGCTTCCCTCCCCTTTAAGCGCATTGCCCGGCGCCGCGCCTGAAAACGGCAAGAAGCCGCGCGCGGAGTACCGCTTGCCGGAGTTGCAGGGCGACGCGCGGATTTTGCATACACTGAACCGGTTCACCTTTGGGCCGCGGCCCGGCGATGTGGATGCGGTGCGGCGCATGGGGCTGGAGAACTGGTTCGAGCAGCAACTGAATCCTGCGGCAATGGATGAGACGACGCTGAACGCGCGGCTGGAGCAGTATCCAGCAATGCAGCTTGGCGTGCAGGAATTGCTGTACCGGTACCCGTCGAATGGCATGATTCACCAGGCAGCGAATGGGAAGATCGCTGTTCCGCAGGAGCCGGTACTGCGGGCGATTTACCAGGATCAGATGGACCGTGTGGCGGCGCGCAAGGCAGCCAAGGCGGACAAAGATACGGCGCAGAAGAATGCGACGGCGCAGATGTATGCGCCGGTGACGGCGCGCGCGGAGAATGCGCAGCCGGCGATGATGGGCTCGACAGGCGGCGAGGCAAACACGATGGCCGTGGCCGATGCTGCGCCGGTGGTGAGCGATGCGGATGTCAATTCCCTGCTGGGGCTGACGCCAGAGGCGCGCGTGCAGCAACTGGCGAGCCTGCCGCAACCTCAACTGGATGCGACGCTGAAGGCGATGCGGCCGGTGCAGCGGCTGGCGCTGGTTGCCGGCATGACCGCGCAGCAGCGCGAAACGGTGCTGGCGCTGGAAGGACCAGAGCGACTGGTGGCCGAGGAGCTGATTGCCGCACGGCTGACGCGCGATATCTACGCGAGTGCGCAGTTGCAGGAAGTGATGACCGACTTCTGGCTGAATCACTTCAATATTTATCTGCGCAAGAACGAGGCGATGCCGTATGCGCTGGTGAGCTACGAGCGGGATGTGATTCGGCCGCGGGCGCTGGGCAAGTTTGAGGATTTGCTTGAAGCAACGGCGCACAGCCCGGCGATGCTGCTTTATCTGGACAACGCAACGAGCATGGGTCCGGAGTCGCTGGCCGCGGACCGCGCCAGGCGAGCTGCGGCGCGGCGGCCGGAACTGGGCAAGAAGCTGCGCGAAGGGCTGAACGAAAACTACGCGCGCGAGTTGATGGAACTGCACACGGTGGGCGTGAACGGCGGCTACACGCAGGCCGACGTGACGGAAGTGGCGCGCATCTTGACCGGGTGGACGGTGGACCGAGCAGAGCAGGCAGCAACGTTTGAGTTCAACGATAACCGGCACGAGCCCGGCACCAAGACGGTGATGGGCGTGAAGTATCGCGAGGATGGCGAGCGCGAAGGCGAAGCGCTGCTGCATGCGCTGGCGTCGAGTCCGAAGACGGCGCAGTTTCTTTCGCGCAAGCTGGCGGTGCGGTTTGTGAGCGACGATCCGCCGCAGGCGCTGGTGGACCGCATGGCACAGGCTTACATGACGAGCGGCGGCGACATTCGCACGGTGTTGCGCACGATGTTCCACGCGCCGGAGTTCTGGGCGACAGATGTGTACCGCGCGAAGGTGAAGACGCCGCTGGAGTATTTGGTGTCTGCCATGCGGGCAAGCAATGCCGACATTGAGAGCCTGCGCCCGCTGGCCAATGCGCTGCGTGAGCAAGGCATGCCGCTTTATGGATGCGTTCCGCCGACGGGCTACGACTGGCGCGCGGAGACCTGGGTGAGCACCGCGGCTTTGGTGGACCGCATGAACTTTGCGCTGCAGCTTGCCGCGAACAAATTGCCGGGCGTGTGGACTGAATGGAGCGGTGAAGAGGACACGAGCACAGCCACGATGCTGGCGGCGAACACACCCACGCCGGAGGCCGAGGAGTCTCGGTTGGAGGCAACATTGCTGGCTGGGGGTGTAAGCGAATCGACACGGGCGGCGGTGCTGAGGCAGTTTGAGCAGCAGTACACAAATGAAGCGCAGGTGCGGGCGATTGCCGCGCCGGGGCGGCGCGCGGTGGCACTGACGGCGACTGAAAAGCAGGACCAGGTGCTGGCGGGATTGCTGCTGGGCTCGCCGGAGTTTCAGCGGAGATAGTGCGAACGTTGCAGGAGGCTACAAAGTGCAGCTGACACGGCGATTTCTGTTTCGCAATGGCGCAATGGCGCTGGCCGGGACGACCGCGATTCCGGGCTTTCTGGTGCGGACGGTGCTGGCGCAGGCAGCGGCGCCCAAGCAGCGACTGGTGGTGGTCTTCCAGCGTGGCGCGGCCGACGGGCTAAACATCGTGGTTCCCTACCGCGAAAAAAATTACTACGCGATGCGGCCGAGCATTGCGATTCCACAAAATCAAGTTCTGGATCTGGACGGGTTCTTCGGGCTGCATCCCTCACTGGCGGGCTTCACATCGCTGTTCGACGCGAAGCAGATGGCGATTGTGCACGCGGTTGGCTCGCCCGATGGCACGCGGTCGCACTTTGATGCGCAGGATTACATGGAGAGCGGCACGCCGGGGTTGAAGAGCACGCAGGATGGTTGGCTTAATCGCGCTTTGCAGGCAGAGGACGCGCGGTTGCGGACAACGCACACGCCGTTTCGCGCGGTGGCTCTGGGGCCGGATGTGCCGCGGACACTGGCCGGCAAGGTTCCCGCGCTGGCGCTGAACAGCGTGAATAATTTCGCGGTGGGCGGGCGCGGGCCTGCGCCCAGTGCGGCGGCCAGCGCGTTTGAGGCGATGTATGGCGAGAGCGGCGACAAGGTTTTCCACGCGGCCGGCGAAGAAACGTTTGACGCGGTGAAGATGCTGCGAGCGGCGAATCCAGGGCAGTACACGCCGCGGGCAGAGGCGAACTATCCGGGCTCGGAGTTTGGCAACCGGATGAAGCAGATTGCGCAATTGCTAAAGGCCAACCTTGGCGTGGAGGCGGCGTTTACCGACGTGAGCGGCTGGGACACGCATCAGAATCAGGGGGCGGCCGACGGGCAGCTTTCCAACCGGCTGCGCGATTTTGCCGACAGCATTGGTGCCTTCTGGCGCGATATGGGCGACGATGCGGAGAACGTGACGCTGGTGACGATGAGCGAGTTTGGACGCACGGCGCGCGAGAACGGCACGGGCGGCACCGACCACGGACATGCCAATGCGATGTTTGTGCTGGGCGGCAACGTGAAAGGCGGCAAGGTGTATGGGCGCTGGCCGGGACTTGCGAACGAGCAGTTGAACGAGGGCCGCGACCTGGCGCTGACGACGGACTATCGCGCGGTACTGGGCGAGGTGCTGGCCAGGCAGCTGGGCGCGGCGGATATGAATGCAGTCTTCCCCGGCGCGGGTTTGCAGCCGGGGAATTTTCTCAAGCTGATGTAGCTACTCGGCGCGCAAGGCGTCGGTGGGATTGACGGAGGCGGCGCGGTGGGCCGGCACAAAGCTGGCGAGCAGCGAGGAGCATCCGAGAACCAGTGCCACGGCGGCGAGCGTTTGCGCATCCCACGCGGCCACGCCGAAGAGCAGCTTGCGGATGAGCAGCGAGACTCCCACGGAGCAGACCAGACCAACCGCAAGACCCACGATAGTGAGTCGCACGGCCTGACGCATGACCATGGCATAGACCGCACCGCGCTGCGCGCCCAGCGCCATGCGCACGCCTATTTCGCGCGTTCGCTGCGAAACCGAATACGCGATGACACCGTAGAGGCCTGCTACGCCGAGCAGCAGCGCGACCACCGCGAAGCCGCCGACCAGCCAGGTGGAGAAGCTGTGCATGAGCGCCGACTGCGTGGATTCGATGGATTGCTGCATGGTGCTTTCGCCGAAGAGGCCGATGCCGGGATCGATGGAGCGCAGCGTGGAAAGCATGACGGGGAGAATTGACTTTTCATCCTGAGCGGTGCGGACAAGCACGGTGAAGCCGCTGTCGGACTGCTGATAGAGTGAGAAATATTCGCCCGGAATCATTTCGCCATCGAGCTCACCCTCACGAAAATCGGCAATCACGCCGACAACCTCGCGCATGGAATAGGCGTCGAGCGAGCCGTTACCAATCTTCTTGCCGATGGGGTCTTCGCCGGGGAAATATTTGTTGGCAAGGGTCTGGTTGATGAGGATGACCTGCGGCTTGGAGGCGCTGTCGTCCTCGGTGAGCATGCGGCCACGGACCAGCTGCGCTCGCAGCGTGGCCATGTAGCTGGGGCTCACATCGCGCTCCACCACCTCATTGTGCTCGCCGTGGAAGGGCTTGCCGACGATGCGAATCCAGTCGGTGTCGCAGAAGCACTGCACGGGCAGGTCGCTGGTGATGGCGACAGCTTGTACACCGGGAAGCGCGGCCAGTTTCTGCTGAATGACACGATACATTTCGACGCGTTTGGGAGCGTCGTGATACGAGCTGTCAGGCAGCCGCACATTGAGCATGGCGAGATGGCCGGGCTCAAAGCCCATTTCCACGTGGAGCAGCCTGTAGAAGCTTTTACCGAGCAGGCCCGCACCGACCAGCAGGATGACGGCGACGGCCAGCTCGACCACGACGAGGTTTGCGCCGAGACGCCGCCAGAACCGGCCGGCGGAGCCGCGACCGCCCTCAGAGAGCGCGTTGTGAATGTGCTGAAAGCCCAGGCGAAGAGATGGGGTGAGCGTGAGCAACACCGTGGAAAAGATCGCAATCAAAAACGCGAAGAGCGCGGTGTGAGCGTTGAGGCCGACGAGATGAATAAACGGCAGCGCGCTGGCCATTTGCAGAGGAACAAGATGCGTGAGCAGGCTCATGAGCCAGAGCGCGAGACCGAGTCCGGCTAACGTGCCGGCGGCTGCGAGCAGTATGCCCTCGGTGATGAACTGGCGCACCAGGCGTGCAGGCGTTGCGCCCAGCGCGCCGCGGACTGCGATCTCGCGGCGGCGGCTCTCTGAGCGGACCAGCAGCAGACTGGAGACATTGACCGAAGCAATGAGCAGCAGCAGCAATGCGCCGCCGAGCAGAGTGAGCAGAACGGGCCGGATATCGCCGACGATGAGCTGTGCGAGAGGCTGAAGCGCCGCCCCTTGATCCTGGTTCGAGCCGGGATACATGCGTTCAAGCTGCGCGGCAATGGCTTTGAGATCAGCGAGCGCGGCAGCCTGCGTGATGCCGGGCTTGAGCCGGCCGACGGCATAGAGGTTGTGGCAGCTGCGGCGCTGCTCGCACTCTGTGAGATCGGTGATGGGCACCCAGAGCTCGGCGGAACCGCGGGGAGCGAAGGAAAATTCGCGCGGCAGCACGCCGACGATGGTGTAGTTGTCGCTATCGAGCTGAACGCTTTGGCCGACGATGTCGGGGCGCGCGCCGAAGCGTTTTTGCCAGGTGGCCCAGGGAAGCACCACAATTTTGGCGGAACCGGGACGGTCTTCTCCTTCGCGGAAGGTGCGGCCCAGCAAGGGCTGCACGCCGAGCGTGGAGAAAAATCCGGCGGTGACACGGGCGGCGGGCACGGGCTCCACGCCACCCGATGTGTGCAGCAGAAAGCCGCCGCCGGTGTAGGCGTCGAGGCTGCTGAAGGAGCGGTTGATGCGCCTCCAGTCGAGGAAGTCCTGATAGGAGAGGTTGGAGCGCGGATGCACGGCGGCGCTTTCGGCCACATCCATCAACTGTGCGGGATTGCTGTAGGGCAGCGGCTGAAGAAGTGCGGCATCGACGAAGCCGAAGATGGCGACACTGGCGCCAATGCCAAGCGCAAGAATGATGGTGGCGAGCGCGGTGAAGCCGGGCTGGCGGCGCAACTGGCGCAGCGCAAAGCGCGCGTCGAGCAGGACGGTTTCCGCGCGGAAGCCGACGGCTTCTTGGCTGCGGTCGCGCAATTGAGCGGCGTTGCCGAACTGGCGCATGGCGGCAGTGTGCGCGGCCTGCGGCGACATGCCATCAGCGAGGAAGGCGCGCTCGGCCTGGTCGCGATGGAAGGCCATCTCTTCGTCGAGCTCGCTGGTGAAGCGCTTGCGGCCGAAGAGGAAATCGAGCTTGCGAAAGAGCGAAGAGAGCGGCATCTATGCCTCCTGCGCGGCGTGGAGCACGCGGCTGATTGCGGCGATCATCTGCTCGAATTCAGTGACTTCGACGCCGAGCTGTTTACGGCCAGCGGCGGTGAGCGTGTAAAAGCGCGCGCGGCGGTTGGTCTCGGTCATCTTCCACTCGGCCTTGACCCAGCCCTGCACCAGCAGGCGCTGCAGCGCCGGATAGAGCGAGCCTTCTTCCACGGTAAGCACCTCGCTGGAGATGCGCTTGATGGAGGCGGCAATGCCGTAGCCATGCAGCGGGGCATGGCTGAGCGTTTTAAGGATGAGCATGTCGAGCGTGCCGGGCAGCAGGTCGGGTTTGCGGGCCATGGCCTATACATAGATTAACTATGGGTAGAAAGTCAATGGCTATCTTTTTTGGGACCAAGGAGCCAGGGGACTCCGGAACTGAGAGATGAGGCGGGGATGGGGCTATGGTGTCCCCGGTCTCAAAATCGAGACCGGGGGCATCCAAGGTTCGTGCTGAGGAAATACCGCGCGGCTAGTGCTTGGCGAACATGTCCATTACGTCTTTGCGCAGGGCCATGCGGCTGCTCATACGGGTGTAGAACATGTGGCCGCCGGGGTACTCGTGGACTGCCACGCGCGTGGGGTCGCCCATCACCGGCATCTGGTCAGCAATAAGCACCGAGGCCATGAAGGGGCAGGAGAGGTCGTTCCAGCCATGCACGATGAGCACGTGCAGCTTGGGATCTGCGGCGACGGCCTGGCGCAGCTGCGAGACAGAGCCCTGGCGCTCGTCGTCGCCGCCATCCCACAGGCGGCCCACGTCGTAGCTGAGCGCGTTGTAGCGCGCGTCCACCTTCCAGCCGACGATGCGGGTGTCGAAATCGACCATCGCGGTGGTGAGCGGCGCAACGATGCTGGCCAGCAGCGGATCGTTGGAGCGCTGCTCGGGCGCGAACGGGAACGGATCGTAGGCGGTGACGTTCGAGTCGTAGACGGAGCTGAGCTTACCTTCTTCGCGATAGGCCTCGCGCAGATAAGCGCCGATGTCGAGCCGGCCGCCGGAGAATTTGACGAACTGGGGATCGAGGCCGGTCATCTCCGTAACTTTGGCGATCATGGCTTTCTGCGCGTCGGGATCGGAGCGGCCCTTGAGCAGCGTAGTGGCGTAGTCGCCACGGGTGTAGGCAATGACCTGCGCCATGGCTTCGGGCGTGAGCTTCTTTTCGCGCTCAAGATGCGCAGCGGTGATGGAGGGCAGCGTGAGCATCCAGGGCAGCGGCGAGAGATCGGCGTTCTCGTCGTCGGAGGGGCTTAAGTAAGGCGAGACGAGGACCACGCCATTGAGCGCCACGCCGAGCTGCGACTGCAGATAGTAAGTGATACGCGGGCCGCGGAAGCCGCCGTAGCTTTCGCCAACGAGATATTTGCGCGAGCCGAGGCGGCCGTTCTTCACCAGCCAGTCGTAGACCACGCGGGAGAGATATTCGATGTCGGGCTTAGTGGAGTAGAAGAGCTTCTTGGATTGATCTTCAGAGACGTTGGAGCGGCTGAAGCCGGTGCCGACGGGATCGATGAAAACCAGATCGGTGAAGTCGAGCCAGGTGCCGGGATTGTCGATGAGCGCGGGATCGTCTGAGGGGCTGTCACCCTCGTTGCCGAACTGCACATGCTTGGGGCCGATGGCTCCGAAGTTGAGATAGACGGAGGCCGCGCCGGGTCCGCCGTTGAAGGCGAAGGTGACGGGGCGGTTGGGGCCATCGACGGTGTAGGCGGTGACAACCACGTCGCCGGCAACCTTGCCATCCTTGTCGCGCACGGGGAATGCGCCAACGGTGACGGTGTACTTGATGGTCTTGCCGTCAAGCTGGATGGACTGCTGGGTGTGGGCTTCAGCGGGCAGCGGGGGCAGCTCGTTCTTTTCTGCGGGCGCTTTTTCGGCAGCGGTCTTGTCGGCGGGAGCGGCCTTCTCCGGCTGCGCGAGGGCGGGCACGGCGAAGGCGCAACAGAGAGCAAGGCAGGCGGCGCAGAGCGAGCGCTGCCAGGGAGAAGCGGGGTGGTGTTTTCTCATTCCAAGAGGATACAAGGCCGCGGACGGCGGTGGCACCAGCAGAGGGCCATCATTTATCCTGAAAGACGGCATGAAAGCGCATTCCCCCCTCTTCGCACTAACCCTGGCCGCGGCCTTTGCCGGCGCGGCTCTTGCGCAGCAGTCCGCCAAACCGGCCGACGAGCTGCCCGACGCGCCGCAGGCGACCGGAGCCGCGCTGATGCGCCCCAACGGACCGCGCGTGGTGATGGACACCTCGATGGGCCGCATAACCTGCCAGTTTTTCCAGCAGCAGGCGCCGAAAGCGGTGGCGAACTTTATCGGGCTCGCCGAAGGCACCAAGGACTGGACCGACCCGGCCACGCAGAAGGTGCAGCACCACAAGCGGTTTTTCGATGGGACGATTTTCCATCGCGTGATTCCGGAGTTCATGATTCAGGGCGGCGACCCGACGGGCACTGGCACGGGCGATGCCGGCTACAGCTTTGCCGATGAGCTGGACCCGGACCTGGGCTTTGACGTTCCGGGACGGCTGGCGATGGCCAACAGCGGACCGGACACCAACAGCAGCCAATTTTTTATCACTGAAGTTCCGACGCAGTACTTGAACCTGAAGCACACCATTTTTGGACAGTGCGACGAGGCCAGCGTGGAAGTGGTGAAGGCCATTGCGCGCGTGGAGCGCGATGGGAACGACAAGCCGCTGGAGCCGGTGGTGATCAAGAAGGTGACGATTGTGCGCGAAGGCGAGGCGATGCCGCCGGTGCCGAGCGCTGCGGCGACGCCAACTGCCGCACCCGTTGCCAAGACACCTGCACCGGCAGCCAAGCCAAAACAACAGTAGATTTCGCAAACCGATTTAGAGACGAGGACAATACATGGCACTGAGCACTGGCACCTACGCGATCTTCAATACCACCGAAGGCAAGATCACCGTCAAGCTGTTCGAGACGGACGCACCTATCACCGTGAAGAACTTTGTGGAACTGGCCGAAGGCGCGAAGGAGTGGACGCATCCGGGCACGAACGAGAAGTCGACCAACAAGCTGTACAACGGCACGGTCTTCCATCGCGTGATTCCCGACTTCATGATTCAGGGCGGCGACCCGACGGGCACGGGCATGGGCGGGCCGGGCTATCGCTTCCAGGATGAGACCAAGGACTCACCGCACAAGTTCGACAAGAAGGGCAAGCTGGCGATGGCGAACTCCGGACCGAACACCAACGGCTGCCAGTTCTTCATCACCGTGGCGCCGACGCCGTGGCTGACGGGCAACCACACGATTTTTGGCGAGGTGGTAGAGGGCCAGGAAATCGCCGACAAGATTTCCGTGGTGAAGACGGGCGCGCAGGACAAGCCGGCCAAGCCGGTGGTTCTGGAATCGATAACGATTGAGCGCGTGGCGTAAGTTTGTTTTTCGGGCATCAGTTCCAGAGGATCTGATGCCCGAAGTGTTTTTGCGGGCTTTATTGGCCCGGCTGAAGCCGCGCCCTTGTTACAAAGCGCTTGGAGTTGATTCCTTCAACTCTCGCAACAGAGCTTGAGCAGGGCCTCGCCGAAGCGCTCCACTTTGGCGGGGCCCATTCCATTTACGGCCATTAATTGATTGGGCGTGCGCGGGCGCGCATAGGCCACGGCGCGCAGTGTGCGGTCATGCATCACGACGAAGGCCGGCACGCGCAGGCGCTTGGCCTCTTCCGCGCGCCAGGTTTGCAACCGCGCGGCCAGTGCCTCGCCTTGCGGCGTGGCGGCAGGGGGCTCATCAGACTCTTTAACGCCGCGCTTCTTTGTTACGGGTGCGCGGACGCTTGCGCCGCCTGCTGGCGACTGCGTGGTGATGCCGTCGGCGAGCAGGAGCTGTGCACAGTTGTCTTCGCGCACGTCTAGCCCACGCTCGGTGAGAGAGATTTTGCGGTAGCGGCGCACCTCGCCGTCCTTCTCGTACTCGGCATCTTCAATGGCCAGCCAACCGGCGCGGGTCATGGAGTCGAGCAGCGCATCAAACTCGCCGCGGGAAAGACGGCCTGAGGCATCGATGCTGCGCTGCAGGGTGCCGGCGGCCTTGTACTCCACGGCGCGCAGATCGTCTGCGATGTGGAGCGCAAAGCGCTGCTCGGCAGCAGTGGCACGGCGAAACTGGCGCAGCACAGCGCCGGCAGGATCGCATATATCGCAGTGGCCACAGGCACGGCCGCCATCCTGCTCGTCGCCAAAGTGGCGCACCAGCGCGGCCATGCGGCACTCCGAGGACGAGGTGAAGCGCAGGACCTTGGCGAATTGCTCGGCGCGGTCCTGGGCTTGCACGGTGTAGGTCTTCTTCCAGCCCGGGCCGCCGCGCTGCGCATTGCCGCCGAAATCGATGCGCGCGCCGCCGTGGATTTCCAGCTTCTCCAGCGCCTTGTCGAACTCCTCTTCGCTCAACTTGACCGCGGCGCGCATCTCGTCGATTGGCGCGGGGTCTTCCGGCAGTGCGCGAAAAACTTTTTCCAGATGATCCGACGGCGGATAGTCGCGAGTGAGGAAGAAGTCGTGGGTGCGCTGGTCGGCGTAGGAGTGCATGAGATAGGTGCGCGAAGGCTGGCCGTCACGTCCCGCGCGGCCAATCTCCTGGTAGTAGCCTTCGAGCGTGCCGGGCAAGCCGGCGTGAATGACAGTGCGGATGTTGGCCTTGTCGATGCCCATGCCAAAGGCGATGGTGGCGACGACAACTTCAAGCTGCCCGCTCTGAAAGGCGGTCTGCACGCGCTCGCGCACTTCGGCGTCGAGTCCGGCGTGATAGGCAGCGGCGGGCATGCGCGTGGCCAGTGACGCGGCCAGCTGCTCTGCCTGGCGGCGCGAGGTGGCGTAGACAATGGCCGGGCGGCGCGCGGAGTCGGCCAGCAGGCCGTGGATAGCTTGCTCGCGATTGGGAATCGGGACTTCTGCAACTTCAAGAGCCAGATTGTCGCGGCGGAAGCCGTGAATGAAGCGTGCGGGGTTGACCATGGCCAGCTGCTCGAGGATGTCGGCCTGCACGCGTGGTGTGGCGGTGGCGGTAAGCGCGAGGACAGGCGCGGGGCGGAGCGCGGGCAGATGTTGGCCGAGCATGCGATAGTCGGGGCGGAAATCGTGACCCCATTGCGAGATGCAATGCGCCTCGTCGATGGCGATGAGCGCGGGCTTGCGCTTGGCCAGCATCTCAGGAAAGCCGGGAACGCGCAGCCGCTCGGGCGCGATGAAGAGAAATTGGAGGCTGCCGGCGAGGTAGTCCACGCAAGCCTGGCGCGAGGCGGCGCGGTCGAGACCGGAGTGAATGCGCGCGACGCGAAGGCCAAGGGCGGCGAGCTTCGCGGCCTGGTCTTCCATGAGCGCGATGAGCGGCGAGATGACCAGCGCCGTGCCGCCGAGCGCGACGGCGGGCAACTGGTAGCAGAGCGATTTGCCGGCGCCGGTAGGCATCACCAGCAGCAGATCGCGGCCCTCGATGGCAGCATGGCAAACCGCCTCCTGATTGATGCGGAAGGAGGAGAAGCCAAAGGTGGCGTGGAGCAGAGAGCGTAGATCGACCGAATTGGGGAAGGCAGCCAAGGGAGGAGGAGTGCGCCGCATGCAGCGGGCCTGTTCTCACTCTACAGGAGTGGGAGCGGCGCCTGACGCACAGGCCCGTGCTGCGTTTGATTCGCCTGCCCTGCTATGCTGGCGCGAATGAAATCGACCACTTCCCTACTGTGTTTTGTGATGGCGCTGGCGCTGAGCGGCTGCCGTGCAAGCCAACCTAATGCCCAGGCGCAAAGCGCGCAAGCCGACGTGGCGCAAGCGCAGGCGGCAACGGGCAATTTTGACTACTACCTGCTGAATCTGAGCTGGTCGCCGGAGTTTTGCCACTCACATCCCGATGCCACGGAGTGCGCGGCGCATGCGGCGTTTGTGCTGCATGGGCTGTGGCCGCAGAACAACGACGGTTCGTATCCGGAGCGCTGTTCCAATGCAGCGGGACCGGCAAATCCAGCCGAGTACAAGGACATTTATCTGGACGCAGGACTGCTGCGGCACGAGTGGAAGACGCATGGCACGTGCAGCGGGCTTGGCGCGGACGCGTTCTTCCAGCAGGCGCGGGCGGCCGTGCATGAGGTGGCGATTCCTGCCAAGCTGGCACGGCTGGACGCGCAGAGCTCAATGACGCCGGAGGAGATTCTGACGTTGTTTACGGCGAGCAACCCGGGAATTGGGCGGGAGAGCCTGGCGCTGAGTTGCGGCAACAACTATCTGACCGCAATTGAAGTGTGCCTGGACAAGAGCCTGAAGCCGATTGCATGCCCCAGCAACCTGCGTTCGTGCCGCGCGCGCACGGTAAAGATTGCCGCGCCATAGGTGCGCGGTGGCTCCACGAAAGGAAGACCAATGAAGACTCTGTTTCGACCTGCGGTTCTGATTGCGTGCATAGCCGCAACAACATTGGCGCAGCCCGCGGGCGGCGACCGGGCGGCGTTTCTGGCCGGCTACAAGGGAGTTCCCTTCCACGACGCCAAATACAATGGCGGCGCGCAGAAGATTCCCGGCACGGTGCTGTGCGCCTACTACGACATGGGCGGCGAGGGCGTGGCGTACCACGACACGGATGCGAAGAACCACGGCAGCGGCGAGCTGAATCCGGCCGATGGCAGCTACCTGAATGAGTTCAGGATCGGCGAAGGCGTGGACATTTCATACACCAAGTTTGGCCGCGACCCGCAGATTGACGACACCAAATACGACCGGGTGACGCCGCCGCGAGAATTGTTGTACGTGGGCTGGACCGAGCCGGGCGAGTGGTTCAACCTGACAGTGGACGTGACGAAGTCCGGCGAATACACGGCCGACCTGCTGTACACATCGAACCGCGGCGGTGCAATCTCACTGGATGTGAACGGCAAGGACGCCACGGGACCGCTGACGATTGCCTCGACGTTCGATGCGACGGACCCGCTGGCGTGGCGGCAGTGGCACCACTGGAACCTGGCGCGCGGGCTGGCCAAGGTGAAGCTGGAGCGCGGACGCAATGTGCTGACGGTGCACGTGGTGAGCGAAGGCCAGATGAACCTTGCCACGCTGAGTTTTCAACCGGTGCGCTGAGAAAACTGCCACACAAATGGCAGCGGCTTCGGAATGCCGGCTGGTAAGCCTGCACGCCGAAGCCGCTTGGGAAGCCGCCTGAAAATCTCTGGCCTAGCCGGAATTGCCGGCCGGCGACACATGAAGTTTTACTTCAAAAACAAGCCGCCAAAACCTTCATCTTAATAAGACTGCCCGTCTCATTATGCTGAGCGGCGCGGTGTCTTCATATGCCCTGTAAGAACAACAGTACGGCCCGCATTACGATTCATCAAGGCAATAGAAACTATGCTGACGATTACTGTTCGCTATGATGGATATGAAAGCCGGGAGAAGCGATGAACCTGCAGGACCTGCGGTATTTTGTGGCGGTGGTGGAGCACCGACACTTTGGGCGCGCGGCCGAAGCGTGCGACGTGAGCCAGCCAACCCTGTCGAGCCAGATTCGCAAACTGGAAGCGGAGCTGGGCGTGACGCTGCTGGAGCGGACCAACAAGCGCGTGGAGCTGACGCCGATTGGCGGGCGCATTCTGGAGCATGCGCGGCGCGCACTGGAAGAGGCAAAGCTGTTGGAAGAGGCGGCGCGCGGGGCGCGCGATCCACTGGTGGGGCCACTGCGGCTGGGCGTGATTCCCACGCTGGCGCCGTACCTGATGCCGCTGATCCTGAAGCCGCTGCGCGAGAGCTATCCCAAGATGGCCATCGAACTGTGGGAGGACCAGACGCGCGCGCTGATTGAAGGCATGCGCAGCCACCGGCTGGACGCTGCCCTGCTGGCCACTCCCGATGAGTCACCGGAGATTACGGAGATTGCACTGTTTGACGAGCCGCTGCTGGCGGCTCTGCCACCCGGACATGCCTTGTGCGCGGCGCGCACCGTGCAGGAAGATGCGCTGAAGGACGAGATGCTGGTGCTGGCCGAGGGACACTGCCTGGCCAATCAGGCGCTGGCGGCCTGCGGCGCCAAGCAGGGCTCGCGCAGCGGACTGCAGGGGTCGATGCAGGCGGCAACGCTGGAGACGCTGGTGAACCTGGTGGCGGCGGGCTATGGTACGACGCTGATTCCGGCGTTGGCGGCCGACTCGCTGGGCCAGCGCGGCATTGTGCTGAAGCCGCTGGCCGGGCGCTCGGTGCGAACAATTCGGCTGGCGAGCCGGCCGGGGTTTCCGCGGCCGCAGGCATTGCGGGCGCTGGAGAAGGTGATACGGAAGGCAGTGAAAGCGAAGCTTTAAGAAATGTGCAATTCCGGGTACGGATTTGCTGTGTAAAACGCACCGTTAACTCCCAAAAAATCCACAATTTAGAGTGCAATTCCGAAAGTGGGAATTCCGGCCTTTTTATCCACATAAGCACCCGTTGACCCTGCTCTCGACACTCCTTAGAGTCTGTATGAATGCGACCACTTTGCGGCCCCGGCGAACTGGGACGTGTGGCTGTGTTTTCCGACCACGGCCGAGAGGCCGCGGTCCAGTTTTGCCGCCGGAGACGAAATGCTGAAACTGAAGAAGATCCACATCCTGGGATTCAAGAGCTTTTGCGACCGCACGGAACTGTCGGTGCCGGGAACGGGCATGGCAGTTGTTGTGGGGCCCAACGGGTGCGGAAAGTCGAACATTCTGGACGGCGTGAGCTGGGTGCTGGGCGAGCAGAGCGCGAAGACTCTGCGCGGCAGCAACATGCAGGACGTGATTTTTGCCGGCACGCGCGAACGCAAGCCGCTGGGCATGGCGGAAGTGACGCTGACCATGGTGGACCCGGAGGCCTACGAGGGGCCGATTCCCGTGGAGCCGGAGGTGGCGATTGACCACGAGCCCGCCACGGACTGGGACGAGAGCGAGCTGCGCAAGCAACGAGCCAGCGAGGCCGAGGAGATTATCGCCTCCGAGCAGCCGGGAGTGGCGATTGAAGATGAGGCCGAGGCTGGCGCGGAGCAGGCGCAGGCCGCCGAGCCAGTGCCTGCCGATGCGGAGGCCACTGGGCCGCAGGTGGTGCTGAAGATTCGCCGCCGCAAGTTCCACCGCACGCCGCAGAAGGGCGAAATTGTCATCACGCGGCGGCTGTTCCGCACCGGCGAGAGCGAATA
>DASVLI010000098.1:0-8950 GCA_036384955.1 Occallatibacter sp. | reverse complement strand
AGTGCGCTTCACCATTGGCGATGCGCTCTCCTCGGTCTACGACGGCGGCCCCGGATTCCGTCCCGAGCGTCTCTGGTATCCCAACGCGCTCATCGTCGGAGAAGACCGCGTCGCCATCGATCACGTGGCCTGGCAGATGCTCGAAAAGAAGCGCGCCGAAGCCGGCATGCCCACCTTCGAGGCCGCCGGCCGTCCCGCGCGTTACATCGCCACCGCCGCTGATGCGCAGCATGGCCTCGGCACCAACGACCCCGCGCGCATCCACATGCTCGAAGTCTAGGGAACCCTCGGAGTCCAGGGGCTCTTTGATGAAGTGAATGCTTTGAAGGGTACGGGCTTTTAGCCCGTACATTCAGCCCGGCAAACAATGCGGAACTTCTCACGTTGCAGAGAAACTTCGCAGAGAAAGCTTTGTAACAAGGGCACGGCTTTAGCCGGGCCAAAAACGTCGCAAAAAAGATGCGGGGCTTTAGCCCCGGAGGGACGAATCATGACCGACGAACTTCATCCCGGACCGGCAGCACAGGCGCAGCAGTTCAGCGGACTGTCGCGTCGCGAGGCCATGATCCAGCTCCTTCGCCTCGGCGGCGCCGGCGTGCTGGTTTCCGGCGCCGGCGTCTGGCTCAGCCAGCACAGCGCACGTCCCATGCCCGCGCACGCCATGCAGGCTCGCCGCGATCATCGCGTTGCCGACAACGCGCAGTTGCCGCACATGAGCGTGGCGCAGGGCGGGGAACCGGCGGCCCTGGTGCAAAAGGCCCTCGATGGCATAGGCGGAATGAACCGCTTCATCTCCCGCCAGGATGTGGTCGTCATCAAGCCCAACATCGCCTGGGACCGCACCCCAGAGCAGGCCGCCAACACCAACCCCGACCTCGTCGCCGAAGTCGTGCGTCAGTGCTGGCAGGCCGGCGCAAAGCGCGTCATCGTCACCGACGTCAGTTGCAACGAGGCGCAGCGCTGCTTCCATCGCTCCGGCATCCAGGCCGCCGCCATGGCCGCGGGAGCCGAAGTCATCCTCCCCGATCCCGAGCGCTTCCGCGAAGTCGAACTCGGCGGCGTTGTGCTCAAAACCTGGCCCGTCTTCGAGCCATTCCTTGAAGCCGACAAGCTCATCAATCTGCCCATCGCCAAGCATCACTCGCTGCTCGGCGTCACCCTCGGCATGAAGAACTGGTACGGAATCCTCGGCGGTCAGCGCAATCGCCTCCACCAGCAAATTCACCAGTCGCTCGTCGACCTGGCCGGCTTCATGCTGCCCACCGTCACCATCCTCGACGGCTATCGCATCCTGCTCCGCAACGGCCCAACCGGTGGAAGCCTGGAAGACGTGGCCCTGAAAAAGACCGTGGTGGCCTCCACCGATCCGGTCGCCCTCGACGCATGGGTTGCCAAGGCCTGGTGGAATCTCGACCCGGAAAGCCTGCCCTATCTAGGCATGGCCGCCAACCGCAGCCTCGGCACCACCGACTACGAAAAGCTGAACCTGCACGTCAGTCAAATCAGCTAGCCCGCCCGCTCAATATTCGGGTGCCCCAGGTCTCGATTCTGAGACCTGGGAACCACAAATCTCCGCGTCATCCTTCACACAGGCGGAGGACAAAAAATCTGTCCACCAAAAAGCAAAAGCCGGAGCTTTCGCCCCGGCCTGAGTCCCTTAGTCCCCTGGTCCCTCAAATCGAGAACCCCTTCACCGCAATCGCACTAGGATTCCGCCCCGCCGGCAGCACCGTAAACAGCGACCGCGACGCAGTTCGCACCACCGCCACATCGCCCGACCGCGCATCTACCACAAACAGCAGAAACCCATTCGTGCTGAACGCCAGCGCGCTAGGCCCGTCGCCCACATGCACTGACCCCGTGCGCTTGCCGTCCTCCACTGCGTAAATCGTCACTTCCTGCGAGTGAAGGTTGCCCACATACAGCAGGGAATTGTCCGTCGAAACCAGCCCGCGGATCGGGTTGTCGCCCATCATGTACGCCCCGCCCACGTCGTTGGTCCCTGTCACCACTTCGCTAATCGAGTTGCTCTGCGCGTTCAGCGTGAACAGCTCGCCGCCATCCGGCTTCAGCGCCAGTTGCACCGGCCCGTGGCCCACGTCCAGTAGCGCCTCCATCCGGTCGGCAGAGCCCGCCCGCGCCTCCTGCTTCAACTGGATCGCCACAATCTGGTGCCCGCCGCTGCAGGCCGCAAACGCCTTCGACGAATCCGGCAGAATCACCACGTCGCTGGCTCCAGGGCAGCCTTCAATCACTCCGCGCACCGTGCGCGTCTTCGTATCAATCAAGCTCACCGAGTTGCCGCCGCGGTTGGCCACCGCCAGAGTCTTGCCGTCCGGCGCCACGCGCACCGCCGACGGCGTCTCGCCCGTGCCAATCACCGCCACCTCGCGCCGCGTCTTCAGGTCCACCACGCTCACGCTGTTTGAGGCTGCATTGGCCACATACGCCACCGCGCCCTCTGGATCCAGCGCCAGCGCCGCCGGCTGCCGGTGCACCGCAATCACTGCAGCCACCGCATTCTTCTCGGCGTCAATCACCGTCACAAATCCGTTGCCGCCGGCCGTGCCCGCATTTACCACGTAGACTTCGTTCTTGACCGGGCTCGCCGTCACCGCCACAGGATTCGCGCTCACCGCAATCTCGCGGTCCAGTCGCACGTTCACCACGTCGTACACCGACACCGTGCCCGACCCCGTGTTCGTCACGTACGCATATTCGCGATAGTTCGCCGGATACTGCGGAAAATCCTTCGGCTTGCAGCCGGCCAGCGCCAGCGCGCACAGCATTGCCACGCCCGCCGCGGTTCTCGTCGCTTTCATCGCCTGCCTTGCCTTCATGCCTTGGCTGCCGCTTCCACGTGGATGCCTCGCGGCACGCGCCGTCCCACCACCGGCGCAATCTGCTCCAGCTCGTCCATCATCTGCGCAAATTGCTCCGGGTAAATCGACTGCGCACCATCGCTCAGCGCCTTCTCCGGCTGGTGATGCACTTCCACCAGAATCCCGTCCGCGCCCGCTGCCACGCCTGCCCGCGCCATCGGCAGCACCTTGTCGCGCTTGCCCGTTCCGTGGCTCGGGTCCACCAGAATCGGCAAGTGGCTCAGCTTCTGCACTGCAGGAACAATGCTCAGGTCCAGCGTGTTGCGCGTGTGGTCGGCAAATGTCCGCACCCCGCGCTCGCACAAAATCACCTGATAGTTTCCTTCGCTCAAAATGTACTCGGCCGCCATCAAAAACTCATCCAGCGTCGCACTCATTCCGCGCTTCAGCAGCACCGGCTTCCGCAGCCGTCCCGCATGCTTCAGCAAAGAAAAGTTCTGCATGTTCCGCGCGCCAATCTGCACCACGTCGGCCCACTCCGCCACCAGGTCCAGCGTCTGGTTGTCGATGGCCTCGGTAATAATCCGCAGTCCAAACTCTTTCCGGATCTCCGCCATGATCTTCAGCGCTTCCAGCCCCAGTCCCTGGAACGCATACGGAGAAGTCCTTGGCTTGTACGCTCCGCCGCGGAAAAACTGCGCTCCGGCCGCCGCCACTTTCTCGGCAATCGCAAAGGCCTGCTCGCGACTCTCAATGCTGCACGGCCCCGCCACAATCGCCAGGTCGCGCCCGCCAATCGTGGCGTTGGTCCCCTCAAACTGGATGACGGTGTTTTCTTCCTTCACGTCGCGGCTGGCCAGCTTGTACGGCTTGCTCACGCGAATCACATCCACCACGCCCGACAGCTCCTCGAAGTTGCCGCGGTCCACTTCGCCCTGGTTGCCGGTAATGCCAATCGCGGTCCGCTGCGCCCCGGGCATAGGATGCGCACGAAATCCCATCTCTTCAATGTGTGCGCAAACCGCCGCTATCTCTTCCGGCGTCGCTTGCGCCTTCATCACAACCAGCATGGCAGGCCTCTCAAACAGACAGTGTACGGCATTTTGGCCCGTCCAAACCCCCGCACGCAGTGCGCCAGCTCACGCCAACCTTGGTGCCGGGTGCCCTCACTCTCCCGCAGTTGGAGATGTGGAAGGCCACAACCGTATAGCTATCCGCAAAGCGCTGCTCGTTCCCCCACGGATCATGGATGCCCCATCCTTGCGCAGCAAGGGTGGGAACCACGAACCTTCAGCGAGCGCGGGACCGGGGACTCACTGCCCACTGCAATAGAAAAACCGGGGCATCAGCCCCGGTCCTCTAGTCCCTTAGTCCCTTGGTCCCTTAGTCCCTGCCTTTATCTTTTTTCTTCTCCGCCCGCCACCGCAGGCCCACATACGCCAGATACCCCAACTGCAGCGCCCACGTAATCGTGTACGCCGCAACCAAAAACTGGTGATCCAAAATCGCTGCCTGATCCATCTCCGCCCCCCTACGCCTCGGCCCGGAAGGCTTCTTCAGCCTCGGCCGCCAAATTCCGCTGGTGCTTCCGTTCCACCGCGTAGCGCAAAATCAGCACAAACACGCCCCACGCAAACCATGCACCCATGTTCCAGAAAAACGGTCCCAGCATCGACTTGTCCATGCCCGAGCCCTGCGCCCCGCCAAACACCGGCGCCGGATGCTGCGTCCGCCACCACCGGTTCGACATATACACAATCGGCACATCCAGCGCGCCAAAAATTCCCAGCACCGCGGCCAGCGTCTGCATCTGCGGCCCGGCGGCAAAGCGCCGCAGCAGCAGATAGCTCACATAAATCAGCCACAGCACCAGCGTCGTCGTCAGCCGCGCATCCCACGTCCACCAGATGCCCCACGCTCTGCGCCCCCACAAGGGGCCCGTCGTCAGCACCACGGTGCAAAAAATCACGCCCACCTCGGCCCCGGCCAGCGCCCACGCGTCTGCAGCCTGCGCCAGGTTGGTGTTGCTGTTCCGCCACGTCAGGAAGCCAATCGACCCCAGCAGGCTCACCGCGAAAAACACAAACGCCACAGAGGCATTCGGCACGTGGTAGAAGATGATGCGGAAAATCTCGCCCTGCATCGCATCCGTGGGCGCCACGTAAATGGCTTGGTAGTAGCCCCAGATCATCAGGGCAATCACCACCACGGCATATACGCTTATCGCAGCTTTTTTCATTGCTCCAAACCCCAATCCTGCCCATTCAGTGTACGACGAGCCGGACGCCCCAGGTCCCTCGCATTCGGGGATCGGAGAACACCCCAGCACAACTCTCAGGTGCCCCAGGTCTCGATTTTGAGACCTGGGAAAGCACGAACCCACCGTGCGCCATCCTTCGCGTCAGCGAAGGATGGGAATCTGTCAGCAGTGGCTGTCCACTGCAACAGAAAAGCCGGAGCGTAAGCTCCGGCCCTGTTCTCCATTCTCTGATCTCTGTTCTTCTCGTTCTACCCAACCACGTCCGTCGCGCGCCTGCCAAACGAGCCATCGCGCCGGTCACCCTTGCGACTCGGATCGCGCCGGTCGCGAATCTGCGTCATGTCTGGCAGCACAATCCAGCGCGGAGCGTTGGCGTCCAGTGTGTGGCTTTCGTCAACTGATTCATCCGTGCTGTTGCCGCTGGTCAACATCCGGTTCAGCACAGGAATGTTGGCGCGCTGCGTCTCCACAAAGTCCACACCAGCCACCGTCAGCGTAAAGTCAGAGTTGTCGGCGCGCGTAATGTAGCTCTTCTTGATCAGATACCAGATCGTAAATTCCAGATAGTCGCGCGGAAAGCCCATGCGCTTTTCAATTTCGGCCAGTGAAACCTCGGGCGCCATGGGATTGTGGCGTCGGCGATAGTACAGAACCGCCAGAATCGCCAGCCGGCGATTCAGCTCGCCCTGCATCGTATCCATAAAGTCCACTTGTGCGGCAAGCGGCGCCGGTTGCGGCACCGAAGTCTCCAGCTCCAGATCGTAGGCCATCCGCCTCTCATGTTCGGAAAGCACGTCGTAGGCGCTCTTCAGCAGGCCAAACTTCTCCACATCCCCCGTCTCCGGATTGTCCGGATGAAAGCGCGCCGCCAGGAAGCGATAGACGCGATGAATCGTGTCGGGATCGGCGTTGCGGCTGATCTGCATCAGCTCGTAGTAGTCCACCTGTTCCATCACCGTCATAATACCCCCGGTTTCGCTGCAGCGAATGGAACGAATTGTAGCCAGCTTGTGGACCGCATGAATATTGCTCAAACAGGGCAGCACCCATTGCAGAAAAGTAACCATCGGGCGTCGCAGGTGCCACCCTCTAACGCCAATGGGGGATGAGCCGGTCCCGCAACCCCGGAAAGCACGCACCCCATCCCTTCCTTTACCCATGAGTAGCGCCGCCCTCCTGGACGGCTGTCGCATGGGCCTCCTGGCCCGCGCACGTTCCTGCGAAGCGTCCGAATCACGAAAACCGTCCGGTGGCCCAGTCATAACTCGTAAAAGCTGTGCCCCGTTCATCGCAGTTCTATCGCGATGAGCGGGCATTGCAGTAACATCGTTGCCGGGCGATGGTGGAGTCATGCCGAGCGGCCTGAAGCGGTTTCAAAAAGCGGAGCCTCTGCACTTCATCGTCTTCCATTGTTAGCCAGGAAACGAGTTGCCAAACGCAGTGCGCATCCGAGAAGGGAAACGAGCCGGCTTTCCCACTCAAGCCGCAAACGGCGCGGCTTGAATGGGGTACACAACATCGCGGGAAAGCACAAATTGAAAAACTTGACCGGGCCACCTGCCGGTTCACAGCGCGTACAAAAACATGAAAGAAGCGGGCTGCTTCAGCAGTGAGGTCCACTAATGAGCGATCCCGAAGAGATGGACGAGCAAAAAGAAAACACCCAAATGAACTGGTTCGTAGCGGCTGTGTTGGCCGCTGGCTCGCCGCTCTTCGTACTGGCGTTCATGGACCACTACTGGGCAGAGATCGCTCTGAAGCCGTACATAGTCACAGCAAGTGTGTTCGGGTATATCTTGCTGTTTGCAGAGAGGAAATCTCTGAAGGAGCGGTGGCTCTGGCTAGGCATGATTCCGCTCGTTGTCTTGCACTCCGCTGCAATGTACGGCCTGGTCGTCTTCAACGAAGCATTTCCTCGGATCGACCGTTTTCCCGTAGCGACGTATGGCGCGCTGGTACCAATAATGGCCTTGGAGGGAGGAATTCTGTACGTCCTGGTCGAACGGTTCCGACCCAAGAAAGATAGGCAGGGACCACCGGCAGCAGTTTCCGGCAGCAGTTCCTAAAGCCAATCGCAGGCCGTCCTCCGGGGCGGCCTTGTTGTCAGTGGCAGCCTTGAGAGCCGTTCCCTGGCGATCATCCCGAAGAGCACGCCGCTTTGCGTCGGGTGTATCTGCGACACGTCACCCCCAACAGGGATGCTGCCGGTAAACGCGCGTCCAACGCCGTGTCTACCAACGTCAACTCACTCAAAATCAGCAGTTTGACAGTTTGCAGTTCCGACACCGAGGCAACGTGTTTACGCGGGTAAACGCGCGTGCACCTGAAAGCGCGTGTTGCGTAAACGCCATGACAGACAAGGACTTTTCGCAATCTGCCGCTTGACGGCCAAAACTGATGGGTGCAAGCTGACTTTGAGGAGCGTTTCCCCATGAGCACTCCCCGCATCCCTGCACCCTTGCGGTCTTCGGCTTCTCCAAGCGGCGAAGCGCGTACGGTTCTCCGTGCCAAAACCATTGCGACCAGGGTCACTCCGGAAGAGCTGGCGGAGGTGGAAACCGCCGCCGAAGGTGAGGGGAAAACCGTGGCCGAATGGCTGCGTGAGCTGGCCCTGAAAGCTGCGCGGGAGCGTCCGGCAGACCCGACAGAGTTGCTGCTGGCCGAGGTCTCGGCACTGCGCTATATGCTCTTGAACCTCTTCCACGCAACCGCCCAGGCGAACGCCGAATTTTGCACATAATTACCCCCACCCACCGCACAATGAATGCAGGCACGGTCGCTGTCCACCTGTCCACCTGTTCACCTGTTCACCCGTCTACGGTTCACTTGCGCACCTGTTCACCCGTCCATTAAGTCTTTTAAATCAAATATTTACGCCTAACCCCTTTAGAATCAAATATGGCAAGGTTGCAATGTCCCACAACTCCTTTGGAATCAAATCTGGGCACTGAAAACGATGAAGGGGGGAGGAATCCCTGGGCAATGTCCACGCAAAAAGGGCCTCCAGAGAAGTAAATTCTCCGAAAGCCCCTTGAAGCTGCTCAAAAAACAGCGCTTACTCCATCCAGAGCGCGCTGGTAATAATCCGCGGATAGTACCGGCTGGCCTTGCCTTCGCCCGACACAATCTGGTCGCAGCAGGCCCAGTACGAGCTGCCTTCGGTCTGCCACTTCACGTGCGCCGCGTCGGCCTCACTCAAAATCCTGGCCACCGCCGCGTCCTTGTCCAGCCCGAACACCTTCCGCGTCACGTGCATGAAGATTGAAATCTTGCTCATCCACGAGTTGTTGCTCGTCGACGACAGCTTGATGCCGCCGTCGGCAAACAGATTGCGCCGCTCCGGGTCCAGCAGCAGCGTCCGCGTGTGCACCTTCAGCACCTCGCGCATGCGCTTCTCGGCCGGCGTGGCAAACATCTCGTCCAGGGTGCGGCCGGCGAATCCGGTCTTCACAAAGTACAGCGGATACGCGCAGCCCTCAACGGCCGGCAAAATCCGCGACGCGTAGCCGGGATTGTTCTTCTCGAAAATGGCCGGCAGCACGCCGTCCACGGCCTGCTCGCACACCACCGACGCCACCTTTTCGGCCAGCTCTTCGCAGCGCTTCTGGCTGGCCGCGTCGCCCAGCTCGCGGAACATCAGCGCCAGCGACCAGTACGTCGCCCAGCTCTTCACCGCGATGTAAATGTTGTTCCGCGTCTGCGCCAGCGAGTGGTCCAGCGAGTCGTACGTCGTAATCTCCTGGCCGCCCACGCAGCGCGTGCTGTCGTACTGCGCAAAGCCCACGTCGCCGCTGCGGTTGATCATGCTCTGCAGGCACGCTTCGACCACGGTCTTGTTCGTCGTCAGCCAGGCGTTGTCGCGGGTCTT
>DASVLI010000097.1:0-12429 GCA_036384955.1 Occallatibacter sp. | reverse complement strand
GCTGAATCATGCTCATGCGGAAATCTTCGTCGAAGCTTGCTGCCCAAGGTACACCGGGCCAAAGCAGAGCGGCTGATAACCCTGATCAACACCGGAGCCGGTGTAGCGCGGAGCCCAGCCGGACATCTCCTGAAACCAGCGAATGGCGCGGATGCGGCGGTCTTCGCAGAGGGTGAACCAGTGGCGCGTACCGCGCGGAACGCGCAGCATGTCTCCGGGGCCAACTTCAACGGAGGCGATCCCCTTCTCCAAGGCGAGAAAGAAAATACCGCGGCCGGAAATGATAAAGCGCACTTCGTCCTCGGAGTGGGTGTGTTCTTTGTCGAACCGAGCGAGCATGGCGTCGAGATTCGGCGTGGCAGGGTTCACATCAATGACGTCAGCGGTGACGTAGCCGCCGCGGCGCTTCATCTCGTCGATTTCTGCGCGATATGCATCCAAAACAAGCTCGGCGGAACTGTCGGCAGGCACGCGGTCGAGCGACCAGCGCTCGTAGTCGATGCCGCAGGCTGCCAACGCGGCCACAATCACAGGCTCGGATTCGATGTGCGCGCCGGAATCGGGGAAACGAAGCACGGCCATGGTGCGCTCCTTGGTATTCGCTGCGGCAAAGCTAGTCGAAGATGTCGGGCGTCACGGGCTCGGGGAAGCTGGACAGGCGGCGGCCTTCGACCTCGAAGAGAAACTCCAGGGCCTCGAGGTGGCGGCGCGCCTCTGCCACCGACGCACCCCAAGTATAAAGCCCATGACGGCTGAGCAAAATGCCGTGTGCGGACGGATGCGCTTCGAGAGCGGCATCAAACTGCGCGGCCAGAGCGGCGTAGTCCTGTGAATTTTCAAGAACGGGCACTCGCTCAAGATGCGCATGGGTTGCGACACCGCTGAGGGCCTTCAGCAGTTCGTAGCCCTCGATAGGCACATAGCCCCGCGGCGCAAAGCGCGCAGAGAGCAACGTGTTCCATATGGTGTGCACATGGAGGATGGCGTGCGCCTGCGGTTGACGGCGATAGACGACCGCATGCAGACCGGTTTCTGCCGAGGGACGGCTGACGCCGTCGAGAGCGCGGCCGTCGGTGTCGACCTCAAGCAGCATCTCGGGCGCGAGCTGGCCTTTGTCGAGACCGCTGGGCGTGATGAGAATGCGGTCACCCAAGCGCACGCTGAAGTTGCCGCTGGTGGCAGGCACCCAGCCGCGTGCGTAGCACCAGCGGGCTGTGGCGCAGAGGGATTCGATCTCAGGCAGTTCTTGTTCCTTTAGCATGAGCACTCTATCACTACGACCTGAATAGCATGATGCGTTTGAATTCTGAGTCTAGCAACTCCGGCCAGGACTGTATTACCAGAGCTATACTTGCTCGTCCGCTGGAGGAACTTCATGAAGCCATCTATTTCTATCCTGCTGGTCGCCGCTCTGGCCGCCGGAATTCCCGTGATTGCCCAGGCACAGGATTCTTCCCAAGCCAACAACGTTCCGGTGATCAAGGCGAATGCTCGCGATGTGGTGGTGGATGTAGTGGTCACCAAGGGGGGCGGGCCCGTAGTGGGGCTGAAGAAGGACGATTTCAAAATAGAAGAAGATGGCAAGCCGCAAGCACTGGATTTTTTTGAGGAGCATGCCAACAAGACCGCTCTTGCCGGACCGCCGCCGGCCATGCCCGCAATGCCGCCGGGGGTATATACCAATGTGCCACCCGCGCCCGGGGACGATGCGGTGAATGTGTTGCTGCTCGACTTTCTTAACTCCGAAGTGCAGGACCAGAGTTATGTACGCGAGCAGGTTCTGAACTTTCTGAAGAAGATGCAGCCGGGAACGCGGGCGGCAATCTTCGCCATGAGCAGCAAGCTCCAATTCGTGCAAGGGTTCACGGCAGATACCGGCGAGTTGGCGAAGGCGTTGACGGCCTCGGGGGCAACACCGGTGAAGGTGGCGACATACCAATCGCGCTCCGACATAAAGATCGACCAGGATTCGCTTTCGATGCAGGAGGCAATATCGGAAAGCCCGGCGGGTGGGGGCCCTATGTCGGGAGCGAGCCTTGGCATTGAAGCCATTCGGTCGGCACTCAGCGACGCGCAGACATTCGACTACGCCAATCGCGCCGAGATGACGATGGAGGCACTGCGCCACATGGCGGAATATCTGCGCGGAGTACCGGGACGAAAGAATCTGCTGTGGTTTTCGAGCGAATATCCGGTGATCGTCTTTCCAAGTCCCGAGCAGCGCCTGGCGCTGGCGCAAATTCGCATCGGCACATTCGAAATTAAACATACGGCGGACCTGCTCACGGCGGCGCGCGTGTCCCTCTATCCGATCAACGCGCAGGGCTTGATGCAGGATCACGTTGCCATGGCCGATAACGCAGCTCCGGGCGGCGGGTCTCAAATGCAACGCATGAACACGGATCTGAACGGCCCCTATCAGGCGGAGTCGACCGCGCGCGCCGATACCACCTACTCCATGCGCGAACTGGCCAAGGACACAGGCGGTAAAGCTTTTTTGAACACCAACGACCTGAATGGTGCGATGCAGAAGGCGATTTCCGATGGTTCGCACTACTACACGCTCACCTACTCGCCCACCAACAAGAAGATGGATGGGAAGTTCCGGAAGATCGAGATCAAGACATCCGGCGGCAAGTATGACTTGAGCTATCGGCGCGGGTACAACGCTGACAAACCCGCGGACGAGGGTGCGGAGCAGGACGGCAATCCCTTGCGTCCGCTGTTGAAGTTGGGACTCCCGAACGAAACCGAAATCCTCTATGGGGTACGGGTCGAGCCGCTGACTCCGCAGCCCGCGCCTGGCTCCGCAAAGGCGGGGTTCAACTCCGATCTGAAGGGACCGACCATCCGCTATGTCATCGACTTTATGGTTCGCTGGACCGACGTCAAACTGTCCCCTGAAACGAATGGGGCGGTACGCGGAAAGATCGAAGCCGGATTGTTGGCATATGACAAGACCGGAAAGGCTGTGAACTGGGAAGGCGGCACACAGGAGATGAACATCCAGCCGGATACGCTGGAGGCCATCAAACGTTCCGGCATACCGGTACATATGGAGTTGGATCTGCCCGCAGACCAGCGCATTGTGCTTAAAACCGGCATCTACGACTGGGAAACGGGGCACACAGGGACGCTGGGGATCCCGGTTGAAGTGCACACACAAGCCATGGCGGGCAAATAGGCGAAGGAGCTTGACGCGGCTCTAGAATGGGGTCTTGAGCTGGGTTGACCAATTCGATGTGGTGCTGGTTTCGCCGCGGAATCCCTTGAACATTGGCGCGGCCGCGCGGGCGATGGCAAACTTTGGCTTTGCGCGACTGACCGTGGCCTCGACCTACGGGCCACACTGGGAAGAGGCACAGGCCGCTGCCGTAGATGCGGAGAGTGTGCTGAAGACAGCGCGCGAAACGGCCACCCTGGCCGAGGCTGTTGCCGATTGCACACTGGTGCTGGGTACGGGAACGCTGACGTATCGGCGGCCGGAGCAACCCATCGTACCGCTGCCGGAACTGGGCGCAATTGTCGCCGCAGAGTTCGAGCGGGGCGGGCGGATTGGTCTGGTGTTTGGCCCGGAGAAGCACGGTCTTACACGCGAGGATTTGTCTTACTGCCACCGTCTCGTTGTCATACCGACGCAGGACGAGCAGCCTTCGATGAATCTGGGGCAGGCCGTGGCCGTGTGCCTCTACGAAATTTCTACGCATCTCCACGCGGCAGAAACGCCGACGTATCATACTGCCAGCGCGGACGCGGATTCGGCCGCGCTGGAACGCGTGGCCGAGCTGGTGGAAGAGGCCATGCGGCGCGCTGGCTACTCCCCGCGCGCCATGCGGGAGGCCAATCGCCACGACCTGCGGTTGATGCTGCGCCGCATGCAGCTTGGACCGAAGGATGCGCGGCGAATGCTGGGGCTGTTCCGGCGAATTCTGGCGCGGATGAAGCCCGAAAGCAAACAGGGCGGACAAACCTAGGTAACAATTTGCAGAGAGGTTGTTACACGAACTGAAATGCCGCGCTGATACATTGGCGCTGAAGGACTCCCCCCCCATGAAGAGCAACGAACGCTCGCTTTTCTGCCTTCTCTGTCCGTGCCGGCTTGGTGCGATCGCACTGCTGGCGGCATCGCTCGTGCTGGCAGCTGCGCAGAGCGAATCCGCTGCACCGGTAACGCAGAGCGAATCAACAACGGCCCCGGCCGCGCAGAGTCCGGCTGTGGATACACAGGCCGCGCCTGCAACAGCGCAATCCACACCTGCTACGACAGAAGCCGCGCCCGCGGCGCAAAGCGCGCTGGCCGCGAAGCTGGGCTCGGGCCTGCTGAGCGACGAGACACTGCGTCAGGCGCTGGTTGGCAAAACTCTCTATCTGCGCGGCGACTATATGGACAATTCGCTTGAGTTCGACGAGCACGGGCAGCTTGCGGGCAGCTCGCCGAAGGGCTCCTACGCGCTGTGCCTGGTTCAAATCACGAAGGTGCGTATGGCCAAGAAGCGCGTGGAGCTGGAAGGGCTGCGCTACGGGCTGCACTTTCTGGGCGCGCTGCCGGGCGAAGACATCAGCATGAACTCGAACCAGGTACGCATCACGCCCAAGAAGAAGTTGGTGAAGATCTCCATTGACCGCGAGCAGGTGGTGAAGCCGAAGAAGAGCAAGAAGAGCGCGGCGGAAATTGTGGAGTCGGGCAAGGCGGATGCGGACCAGCCGGTGCCGGCGAAGATCGACGATGAACCGGCCGGTAAGACAACCACCACGACCTCTCCGGAACATGCCGCAGACCTGCTGCGCAAGGCTCTCGATGCAATTTTCTCCGACGGTCTGGACGAGCAGATGATTGCCGCGATGCCGAAGTTCTGGCAGGGCTACTTTGCCGCGGCCGCCGTGCAGAAGGATGCTCCAGCGGCGGACCCGAATATGCTGAGCCAGACGAATGTCGACAGGAAGGCTCAACTGCTGACGGCTATCGAAGCGCCGTCGAACGAGTTTGCGCAGAACGGCGGCGTGGCCGGCATGGCTCTCTACCGCGCGGTGGTGGGCGCCGATGGCAGCGCAGGCGTGGCGGCGGTGCTGCGGCCCATTGGATTCGGCCTGGACGAGAACGCGGTCGAGGCCATCGAGAAGGCAAAGTTCGAGCCAGCGATGAAGGGTGGCAAGCCGGTAAGCGTGAACGTGGACGTGGCAGTGCAGTTCCGCATTTACTCCAAGCGCACCGAGGCGACGGCAAAACCGGAGGCGGCGGAGCCGGGGCATGAGCGGAAGCTTCCGGGGCCGTACAGCCTGCCGCCGTCGTAGGACCGCGTGAGACGCGTGTGGGACGGGCTTGGCCACTGTAAGACGTTGTAAGACAGGTAAAAGTGGCCGTCTTACGTCCCTATTCGCCCGCCGCTGGTGGCTGCCACAACTCGACTCGGTTACCCTCCGGATCCCATATCCAGGCAAATTTGCCGAAAGGGTAGTCGTCGCGTTTTGGATCGATGCGCACGCCGGCCTCGGCAAGTTGGGTGAGCAGGGCGTCGAGGTCGTCGACGCGAAAATTGAGCATTGCCTGCTGCGGCCCGTCGCCGAAGTACTTGGTGTTGGCCGGAAAATGCGAAAAGACCGTCATGCCCATTGCGGCAGGCCCGTCGAAGGCTACTTCTCCGCCCTCGAGCGTGGGAACTCCCAGATGCTGGACATACCAGGCCGACAACGCCTTGGGATCCTGCGCCTTTAAAAACACTCCACCAAAACCTACTGCACGCGCCATCTCTACTCCTCTTCTCGAAGAACCTCTTCGAGCTTGGGTTTGTGCTTGGCCTGGCGGCCGGAGCGGGGTTTGTCATCGACAATGCGCGCCGGCTTGGGCTGACCGACGCGTTCGCGCGCGTTGGCCTTCACCGCCTTGGCTGCCGTAAATGTCGCCTGCTTGCGTTTCCTCATGGCAAGGTCGAGTATGGAATAGATTGGCCGCGGAAGGAAGTCCCTTTGGAGGTTTCCGGCCGGGCATGGAGCAGCGAGGTCATGGAAGAACGGGAATTTTTTAACGAGACGACAGAGATGCGGACCCACACCCTGACCTGCCCGAAATGCGGCCAGGCAGCTGAGTACAAGGTGACGTGGGTGGTGCGGCGCAAGCGCGCGCAACTTCCCCGGAACGCCGACGAGCGCGACCGGGCACGGTTTGCCAAGGCGCAGTCGTACATGGTGCGGCGCGACGACAAGCTGTCGTGCGCCAATGTGCGCTGCCGCAAGCCGTTCGAGATTACTGCGCTGCAGTCGCTCGCGTTTTTGATGGAATAAAACACGCTGATAGTCCCGTGCTGGGTAGCCTGTGCTCGCATCGGCCTTGGGCTCTGGCGCAATTCCTGCGCCCTGTGATTCAATCGTATTGAAAGCACTCGCTAGTTCCCCCGAGGAGATCCGGATTTCATGGCCAACACCCTTCTTCCCCTTGAAGAGCGCAACCTGACCCCTGACCAGGTGGAGGCGCTGGATAAGCGCCGCGAACTGGGCCACACGTTTTTGGTGATTGCCGGGCAGTTCGCGGTGATTGCCACCGTGCTGCTGCTGTGGGTGGGCCAGGACCTGACCTACTCGCCTGGCTGGGCGCACCCGATGGCGTACTACTTTTTTGTGGCGCTGGGCATTATTGCCGTCATGGGCATCAGCGGCTTCATCATGCGCCGCGGCACGCCGCGTCTCGACTAAAACCAATTCCCTTCGCCGCCGGGTCTCGCGTGCCCGGCGCGCATCCTGCCCAGGCAGCTTGAAAAGGTATAGGCTGATACCTACCTATGGCTGTTGCTTCCCCAACCGCTGATACGCAGAATGCCACCCGGCTCACGGACAGCCATGGACGGGTGATCCACGACCTGCGCGTTTCCATCACAGATCGCTGCAACTACAAGTGCGTCTATTGCCGCACCGGCGAAGTTGGCGCGCAATATCCGGAACTCCGCATTGACGAGTATCTGCGCCTCATCCAGTTGTTTGTCGGGCTGGGCATCGAGAAGGTGCGCCTGACCGGCGGCGAGCCGCTGCTGCGTGCGGGGCTGATGGAGATGCTGCAGGAACTGGCGCGCATGCGCACCCCGCAAGGCGAATCGCTGGACCTGGCGCTGACCACCAATGGGCATCTGCTGGAGAAGATGGCCGAGCCGCTGCGCAAGGCCGGGCTGAACCGCGTGACGGTGAGCATGGATGCGGTGGACGCGGCGACCTTTGAGCGGATTACCCGTGTGCCGGGCAGCTTTGCGCACGTGGTGGCCGGCGTTCGCGCGGCGCGCGAGGCAGGACTGACCCCGCTGAAGGTGAATTGCGTACTGCTGCGCGGCTTTAACGATGGCGAGGTGGAGGCGTTTGCCCAATTCGCCCGCGACGAGGAAGTCGCAGTACGCTTTATCGAGTTTATGCCGCTGGAAGAAGACCGCCTGTGGTCACCTGAGATTGTGGTGCCCATGGCTGAGATAGTGGAGCGCATTGGCCGGGTACACAAACTCATTCCGCTAGCGCCACGCGAGCCCAGCGAGACGGCGGTGCGCTTTGGATTCGAGGACGGACGCGGCGAGATTGGCATTATTGCGCCGGTGACGCAGGCCTTTTGCGGCGCCTGCAGCCGCGTGCGGCTCACTTCCGATGGAAAGATCCGCACCTGCCTGTTCTCGCAGGTGGAGCACGACCTGTACGGGCGGATGCGCGCCGGCGCCGGTGATGCGGAACTGTGCGCTTACATTGCACGTACTGTTCAGGGCAAGGAGGCGCGGCATCACATCGGTGAGCCGGGCTTCCTGAAGCCGTCACGTTCAATGGTTCACATTGGCGGATAAGGCCCACAGGGCGGGAATTCCTCAGCCGCGGCACTGGCGCGTATGACACAATTTCTTCAAGCCCACACTGCTGCGGAATTCAATCATGGCGCAAGAGCAAGAAACGCGAATCCCCATCGACGACCTGCTGGTCTTCCACCAGCTGGCGCGCTCGCTCACATCGAGCTTTGACCTGGACAGTATCCTCCGGACAATCCTGGACCACATGGAGCAGTTCATCGAAGCGGACATGTGGACGCTGCTGATGCTGGACGAGGCCACCCAGGAGCTGTACTACGCAATTGCGGCCGGCGGCGAAGAGGGCGCGCTGCGCGACCTGCGCGTGAAAGTGGGCGAGGGTGTGGCGGGCTGGGTGGTGGAGAACGGCGAAACGCTGATTGTGCCCGAAGCGGTGAAGGATTCGCGGCTGAACGACGTGAATGCGACGCAGCCGGGCAAGGTGCGCTCGGTGATTGCGATGCCGCTGCGCGGACGCAAAGGCGTGCAGGGCGTGATTGAGATTCTGAATCCGCGCGCCGAGCAGCTGACCGACTACACTATTGCGTTTTTACACATTCTGGCCGACCACGCGGCAATTGCGATTGAGAACGCGCGCGACGTGGCGCGGATTCAGCAGCTGACTATTACCGACGACGCCACGGGCCTGTTTAACGTGCGGTATCTCTACGAGATTCTGGGCCAGGAGCTGGATCGCGGCGGCCGCTTCAGCATTCCGGTGAGCCTGGCGTTTCTGGATCTCGACCGCTTCAAGCTGGTGAATGACAAGCACGGCCACCTGGTGGGCAGCGAGTTGCTGGCCCGCTCCGGGGCGCGGTTGCGCGAGCTGGCGCGGCCCGACGACATGTGCTTCCGTTACGGCGGCGACGAGTTTGTGATCATGATGCCGGAGACCGGGGCGAACGATGCGCAGGAGGAGGCCGAGCGCCTGCATCGCGAGCTGATGAACACACCCTTCCGCATGCGCAACGGGCTGGTGCTGAAGGTGAGCGCCAGCGTGGGCCTGGCTTCGTATCCGGTGGACGGCGCAACGCTGCATGCCATTATCGGCACGGCCGACGCGCGCATGTACAAGGTGAAGACCGGCGGCCGCGGACAAGTGTGCGGCATCCAGGGCATGCACTTCACGCGTTAAACACTGCACACAGCAGAAGCAGGATTCGCACGGCTATTCGCCGTTGGCGGGCTTGTCGGCCTGTTTGGCGGCAATCTGCTCCAGCTGATTCCGCCAGTCGAGCGAATCCAGAAACGCTCCGGATTCACGCCATCCCGGCTGCACAATCACATGCAGCTCAAGATAAACGCGCGTGCCGAGCAGCGACTCAATCTGTTTGCGCGCGCCGGTGCCTATCTCTTTCAGTTTTGCGCCGCCCTTGCCGATGAGAATTGCCTTCTGCCCCTCGCGCTCACAATAAATGGCCGCGGCAATGCGTGTGAGAGGCAATTTTTTGCCGGGCTTTGCGGTGGGCTCGGGCTCCTCGTAGCGCTCGATGACCACGGCCGCCGCGTACGGCACCTCTTCGCCGGTGTCCACCAGAATGCTCTCGCGGATAAGCTCGGCGACCATGAAGCGCATGGGCTGGTCAGTGTACTGGTCTTTGGGAAAGTACCGCTCGCCGGTGGGCAGGGCCTGAATGATGCCCTGGGTGAGCACGTCGAGCCCATCGCGCTTGCGCGCGCTGATGGGAATGACCTGGGCAAAGTTGTGGCGCTGCATCAGCGACTCGATGAGAGGAAGCAGCTTGTCTTTGGCAACCAGGTCAATTTTGGTGAGAACCAGGATCACCGGGCAGTCAAGGCCGCGCACCAGATTGAAAAGGAACTCATCTTCGCTGGCCGCTACCGCGCTCTTGCTTCCCTTCTCCGGCTCTCCATCCGCACGAGCCCGGCGGCTGGCATCGACGAGGAGCAGCACCACGTCGCGCGTCTCCAGCGCCTCATGCACCTCCTGCAGCATGCGGCGGTCAAGCTGCGAGGAAGGCTTGTGCACACCGGGCGTATCGACAAAGACAATTTGCGCAGCCGGATGCTTGCCCTTGCGCGCCGGCGCCTCCACCACGCCGATGATGCGGTTGCGGGTGGTTTGCGGCTTGGCGGTGACAATGGCAACCTTCTCACCGGTGAGCGCGTTGAGCAGCGTGCTTTTGCCGGCGTTGGGCCGGCCGAGTATGGCAACGAATCCTGACTTCAAGAGATTCCCTTCCTGGTGCACTTCCATTATCGCGTGGAAGCGGGCGGCGCGCGGCTAGGCGTTGTCGGCGTCCTGCGGGACGGGGGGAAAGACGCGCAGGCGCTCGATGCGGCGATCAGTGGAGGCAACTACTTCAATGCGCAGACCGGGCTCGATGACGACGACTTCGCCGGCATGCGGAATGCGGCCTTCGGCCTCGCTGACCAGCCCGGCGAGCGACGTGGCTTCATAGGCGTCGGCGAGTTCCACTTCCTCGCCGAAGAGGTCAGAGAGCTGGTCGACGGGAAAGTCGCCCTGTACTAGCCAGGAGCCGTTGGCCTCGCGCTGCGGCTCGTCGCTGTGTCCGTCCTCTTCGTGCTCGTCGCGGATGGCGCCGACAATCTGCTCGAGCAGGTCCTCGATGGTGACCAGCCCGGCGACGCCGCCGTACTCGTCGATGACGATGCGCATGTGCTGCTTTTCGCGCTGCATTTCGCGCAGCAGCTCGTAGCCGCGCTTGGTTTCGGGCACAAAGACAGCCGGGCGCTGCATGCTGGCGACGGTACGGCGCGCGGCCTCGTCGTCGGCGATTTGCAGCAGGTCGTGGGCAAAGGCGATGCCGGTGATGTTGTCCAGGCTGCCGGCAAAGACCGGCACGCGGGAGAAGTTGTGCTCGCGGAGCAGGTCAAGGAACTCGGCGAGCGTTGCCGTGCCAGGCACGGCGAAGACGCGCGGACGCGGGGTCATCACTTCGCGGACGAGCTTGTCGCCAAACTCGACGGCGGAGCGTACGAGGTCGCGGTCGGTCTCTTCGAGAATGCCTTCCTCTTCGCCGGCTTCGAGTAGTGCTTCAACGTCGACCGAGGATTCTTCGGAGGGCGTGGCGGGCGGATCGGCCAGCGAAGCGACCGAGTGGAAGAAGCGCACGAAGAAGGTGATGGGCGTAACGACCCAGAGCAGCAGGCGTATGGGCCAGACCAGGCGCACGGCCCAGCGGCCTTCCGTGTGGTTGAAGAGCAGCGAGGGCAGAATCTGGTTGCAGAAGACGACCACCAGCACCACGCCGACAATGGCCTGCGTGATTTCGGCGTAGGACGGGCGGCCAATGTGCGGGCCGCGATCAAAGAGCAGTGCGCCAAACTCAAGAGCAATGCCGCCCAGGGCCAACTGCTGCACCACAGCGGCGGAGATGGCGGCGTGGTCGCGGCTGAGGCCCAGATGCGGCTCGATGTGCTCTTCCCATGCGTCGATGTTGTCCTGCACATCGTGGGAGAGGATTTTGCCGAACTCGGCGTAGACGCGGCTGATGTAGGAAGTGAGCGTAACGATGGCCGCGGCCAGAATGAGCAGAACGACGGCAACGATGGTCATGGCCTGCTCCCTTTGCGCGGCGCGGCTTCTGTGCGCTCAATGAGGCCGAGCGGCAGGCCGAGTTTGGCACGCAGTTGGCGCTCCTTGCGGGCCATCTGGCCTTCGTCGGTTTCGTGGTCGTAGCCGGCCAGGTGCAACAGGCCGTGGAGCATGAGCACTTTCAACTCCACCAGCAGCGCATGGCCCTGCGCGGCAGCCTGACGGCGCGCGGTGGGAATGCTGATGGCCAGATCGCCGGCGAGGCCGCTGGCCGCAGGCCCTTCGGCGGGAAAGGAGAGCACGTCGGTGGCCTTGTTTTTACCGCGAAAGTCGCGGTTAAGGCCGCGAATGGCGGCGTCTGAGGTGAGCAGGACCGCGACCTGTCCGCGGAGGCGCACGGCGGCCTGCGCCGAGGCCAGAAATTTGGCCAGTGTGCGCTGCGTGGGAATGCGCTGGCTGCGAGGCACAGGAAGGGAAGCTCGCCCGCTGTGTGCAGGTTCCGCGACAGCGTCCAGATCTGGATCGAGGAGGATCATCGTGCTTGGCGGGCCGGGAAGCGGCGCGCCAGTCTAGAATTGATGATACGCGAAGCTGTAAGCCGTGAAGCGCCGCAATACGGCGTGCGGACTGGCAGCGAATGGATTGCCGACCGTAATGCTGCTGCTGATTTTTGCTGCAATTCTCTGCATGGTGCTGATTCTCTGGGGCACGGTTTCAAAGAACGCCTGGGGCCTGAACTTAAGAAAGCTGGTGTGCCCTCGGTGCATTCACACCGTGCCGCGCGGAGCAGGCCTGATAGGCGCGTGGCGTTTTTTTGCCGGGCGCGCGACGTGCCCCAACTGCCACACGCTGGTGAACAAATGGGGCCGCGAGCAGATGCCGAATGAAAAGGACCGCAAGCGAGCGCAACGCAATCAGCGGAAAGACTCCTGAGCCGCGCCGTTTGCAGCCAGTGCCTGGCCCCTTTCCCCCATTGCTTTCAAGTGTCCCTATTTGATTCCGAAGGGTTTACGGGTAAAACAATCGATTTAAAAGAGTTAGTGGAGCCGCTTCTCGCTGCTAGCTCCTAGCCTCTAGCTCAAACCAGATCCCTGCTGAGTTTTCGCA
>DASVLI010000096.1:0-11114 GCA_036384955.1 Occallatibacter sp. | reverse complement strand
CACCTCTGCTCCCGCCACGCCAGCAAAAGCGGCGCCCGCATCCGAGTACATTCCGCGCGAGCAGCGTTCCTACGGCGTGTTCTCCATCCAGGGGGGGGCGCCCCACGGCTCGTTCCTCGGCGCCACGCTGCTTGCCTTCCTCGGCGGCATCCTGCTCAACCTCATGCCGTGCGTCTTCCCGGTGCTCTTCATCAAAGGGCTTTCGCTGGTCAACTCCGGCAATGAGGAGCGGCATAAGCTGCGCAGGCACGGGTTAGTCTACGCGCTCGGCATTCTGGTCTCGTTCTGGGCGCTGGTGGCCGCGCTGCTCATTCTGCGCTCAGCCGGCTCCACGCTCGGCTGGGGATTCCAATTCCAATCTCCGCAGTTCGTCATGCTGATGGCCGGGCTGCTCTTCTTCCTCGGCCTTTCGCTTGCCGGCCAGTTTGAAATCGGCCTCACCCTTACCAGCGCCGGCGGCTCGCTGGCGCAAAAGCAGGGCTACGCCGGCAGCTTCTTCACCGGAATCCTCGCCGTCATCGTCGCCACGCCCTGCACCGCGCCGTTCATGGGCGCCGCACTGGGCTATGCGCTCGCGCAGCCTGCGGCTGTCACCTTTGCCGTCTTCACCGCGCTGGCGCTCGGCCTGGCCGCGCCCTACGTCGCGCTCACCTTGCAGCCGGCGTGGACGCGTCTTCTCCCGCGCCCCGGCGTGTGGATGGATGTTCTCAAGCAGGCCACCGCTGTGCCTATTTTTGCCACCGTCATCTGGCTGGCGTGGGTGGTTGCACAAGGCTACGGCGCCAACGTCCTCGTCGCGCTGCTTGGCTCATTGCTCTTGCTCGCGGTTGCGGGATGGTTCCTTGGTCGCTGGCCGGCCAAGCGTTGGTCCACCGCGGTTGCGTCGCTCTTCCTGCTTGCGGTTCTTGCCATCGGCGTCTTCGCGCCGGGGAGACTGTTCTCTTACCCACAACCCTCCTCCGAAGGTTCAGGCGTGCAGGGCACGTCGCAGCCGTGGTCTGCGGAGGCGGCGGCAGCCGCGCGCGCCAAAGGCCAGCCCGTCTTCATCGATTTCACCGCAAGCTGGTGCCTGAGTTGTCAGGTCAACGAGCGGCTCGCGCTCAGCAGGCCTGAGGTGCAGGCAGCCTTTGCCGCGCACAAGGTCGTGCTCTTCAAGGCCGATTGGACGCGCCACGACGACGCTATCACCGAGCAACTGACCGCGCTGGGTCGCAGCGGCGTGCCAACGTATGCGCTCTACGTTCCAGGAAAGGCCAGCCCACAGCTGTTGCCTGAGGCGCTCACGCCGGGCATCGTGCTCGACGCGCTGAATCAACTCCCGCGCTAAGCGCGCCGCAAGAGTCTGCGGAAAAATTCAGCTTCACTTGGCTGTGCAAAGCTCAATCGCAAACTGCTTTGTAACAAGGGCACGGCTTCAGCCGGGCCATATCGGGCACGAAATAAATTCGGGACTTTAGTCCCTGGCTGATACTAGCTCAATCTCTGAAGGCGGAGCCGCATTCGCCGCTCCGCCTCCAGAGTCTCCATCCGCTAGTGATGATCATCGTGGTGATCGTCGTGCTTGTGACGCCACTCCCAGTATTCCTTCTGCTCGTTCTTGTTCCGATGCTTCAAGTCCACGTGGTTCCGGTGGGTGTCGGTCTCCCACTGCTGGTAATAGATCACTTCGCCGTCATAGGGGTGACGGTCGTGGTAGTAGGGATCGTAGTACCCCGCATGCACTGTACATCCGGTCATAAGCGCCGCAAAAGCTACAGTCGTTGCCAGCAAACATGAATGAATTTTTCTGGTCATCTTGGCTTCCTCCTTTGCGCAGAGCTTTTGCCGTTTCCGGCAGGCACGACAAGCCAAAGTAGATGCGCAATCCATTTGAGGTGTTGCCAAACAAACCTCCGGCAGCCGCGCGGGAGGCGGTAAATGCCATGAATTCAAATGGGGAGAGAAAAAGACAATACAGGTCAGGCGCCGCGCTTGCCCGCGCGAATCCGCCGAATCTCGTCCATGCGCTGCGCCAGTAATTTCTCGCGCCCTTCCTGCGTGGGCATGTAGTAGCTGCGGCCTTTCAGCGAAGCCGGCAGGCAATCCATCTCCGCCACTTTGCCCTCTTCGTCGTGCGCGTAGCGGTAGCCTTTGCCGTAGTCCAGCTCCTTCATCAGCCGCGTGGGCGCGTTGCGCAGATGCAGCGGCACCGGCTCCTGGCGCGTCTGCTCCACCTCGGCGTGCACCTTGCCCCACGCGGTGTAGACGGCGTTCGACTTGGGCGCCAGGCATAGATACACCACCGCCTCGGCCAGCGCCAGGTCGCCCTCCGGGGGCCCGAGAAACTCAATCGCCTCTTTCGCCGACAGGCACAGATTCAACGCTTCAGGAGCGGCAAGGCCGATGTCCTCCACCGCCATGCGCACCACGCGCCGCGCCAGATACAACGGGTCTTCGCCCGCGGCAAACATGCGCGCCAGCCAGTAGAGCGCCGCATCCGGGTCGGAGTTGCGCACGCTCTTGTGCAGTGCGGAAATCAGGTTGTAGTGCTCCTCACCCTGCTTGTCGTACTGCAACACGCGCTGCTGCACCGCGTCGGCGGCAACTTTTTTGTCGATGTGTTTTTCGCCGTCGGCGGCAAGCTGCGCCGCCACTTCCAGCGTGTTGTAGGCGCTGCGGCAGTCGCCGCTGGAGTAGCCGGCCATCAGCTCCAGCGCGTCGTCATCCGCGGTGATTTCCATTGCGCCGAGGCCGCGCTCCTTGTCCTCAAGCGCCTGGCGCAGCAACTCCGCAATCGCCTCGTCGCTCAGCGGCTGCAATACATACACGCGGCAGCGCGAAAGCAGTGCGGAGATGATTTCAAACGATGGATTCTCCGTGGTCGCGCCAATCAGCCGGATCGTGCCCCGCTCCACGTACGGCAAAAACGCATCCTGCTGCGCTTTGTTGAAGCGGTGAATTTCGTCCACGAACAAAATCGTGCGCGAGTGCATCTCCGCGGCCTGCTCGGCAGCGGCCATCACCTGCTTAATCTCCTTGATGCCGCTCATCACCGCGGAAAACTCAACAAAGTTGGCCTGCGTGGCCTCGGCAATAATCTTGGCCAGCGTGGTTTTGCCCACGCCCGGCGGGCCCCAGAAAATCATCGACCCCAGCTCGCCGCGCCCGGCGGCTTCGCGCTCAATCTGCACCCGCAGCGGCTTGCCCGGCCCCAGCAAATGCTCCTGCCCGCGATACTCCTCCAGCGTGCGCGGCCGCATACGCTCGGCCAGCGGTGCTCCAGGCCCAGCGTGCATCGGCCCTCTGGATGTGGGCTGGGCGCCTTCCGGCATTCCGTCGAATAGGCTCATCGCTTCGCTCCGCGTTGCCTTGCTGCTTCATACAGCAGCACGCTCGCCGCCACCGCAGCATTCAAGCTCTCCACGGGGCCGGGGCAGGCAATCGTCACCGCACCCGCGGCCTTCGCCGCAATTTCCGCCGGGACGCCCGCGCCCTCGTTGCCCACAATCATCGCAGTTGCGCCGCGCCAGTCCACCGCAGTCGCATCTTTTGCATCGCGCACCGCCGTGGTCCACGTCGCAACGTGCGCCTCTCCGAGCCGCGCGAAACACTCTTCCGCAGTCGCATCGAGTACCGGCACGCGAAAGACGCTTCCCGCGCTTGCGCGCACCGCTTTCGCATTCCACTCGCTCACCGTGCCCGGCAGGCTCACCACTCCGGTTGCGCCAAAGGCCTCCGCCGAGCGCAGAATCGTCCCCACGTTCCCCGGGTCCTGCAAGCCTGCCAGCACCACAATCAACGCTGTGCCCTCGCGGCCCGTCACGGCGTCCCAACTCCATGCGCGCGGCCGCACCAGCGCCGCCACGGCCTGCGGAGTCTCCGTGGCCAGTGCCGCATCCAGCAGCGCGCGTGGCGCAAGCAGCACCTCGGTCTCTTCCGGCAGGTCCAACTGCTCCAGCAGCCGCTCTTCGCCCTGCACGGCAAATACGCACTCCACGCGCAAACCCGCGCGCACGGCCTCGGCCACCAGGTGCGGACCTTCCACGCCTACCAGCTCCGCGCCTTTGCGCCCCGGTTGCCCAAGAGCGCGCTTCAGCTCCTTCAGCCGTGCATTGTGCTTGCTTTCCACTACGCGTATCTTCATCGCCGCTGGCCTGTCCCGTGGTTCTCTGCCGATTCTAAGCGCTCCGCCCGCCGCATGTAGTCCGTCCGCAACTTGCACCGCGCACTGCGCTGTGATAGCTTCCGATTTTGAAGCGCTTTGTTTTGTACGCGCTTCAAACAAGCGGCTTGTCCGTCGATATTTGTGCGGACATTGCCATTCGGGCCAAAGTTGAACGGCATGGAATTCATCCCTGCGCACGGCTCTTGCTTTTCGAACATTGAAGGAACCGAGGTAGACCTTCTTGTCCGCGGAAATTCTGCGCGTCCATCCCGATGAGCCTCAGCCAGACCGTATTGACTACATCGTCTCCTGTCTGCGCAAGGGCGGCGTTGTCGCCATCCCGACTGACACCTTCTACGGCCTCGCTGTCGATCCCGTCAATCTGCACGCCGTCGAAAGCATCTATCAGATCAAAACCCGCCAGAAGCACAAGCCTCTCTCGCTTTTGATCTCCTCGGTCTCGCAGGCCTACGAGCTGGCGCGCGACACCGACGCCATGCTCGACAAGCTGGCCGATAAATTCTGGCCTGGCCCGCTCACCATCATCGTGCGCGCCGGCACCAAGCTGCCGCTGCGCTCCACGGCCAACACCGGCAACGTGGCGCTGCGCGTGCCCGATGCCGCCATTCCGCGCGCCATCGTCGAGCGCTTCGGTCTGCCCATTACGGCCACCTCGGCCAATTTGCAGGGCGCGTCGGAGTGCACCCACGCCGCCTGCGTCCGCGACCAGATCGGCGACCGCATTCCGCTCATCATTGACGGCGGGCCAACCGGCCGCGCGCAGCCCACCACTATCGTCGATCTGTCGCTCGGCGACGGCCGCTGGGAGATCCTTCGCGAAGGCGCAATCCCTACCCACGAAATCGTCATGGCTTTCGAGCGATAAGATTCTGGTATGGGGGCTCGCTCCAAACGCCGCACGCGCGGGTTCGCGCTCAGGCTCACTCTTGCGCTCATCGCCGCGCTGGTGCTCGGTTCGGCGGCGTGGTGCCAGTGGGTCTTCAGCCAAATCAACTATTACGCCACGCACGATCAGGCCGTGCGCTCCGACGCCATCGCCGTCTTTGGCGCGGCCGAGTACAACGGCAAACCCTCGCCCGTCTTCCGCGCGCGGCTTGACCACGCCCGCTCGCTCTACAAACGCGGCATCGCGCCGCTCATCATCACGCTCGGCGGCGACGGCGGAGACACACACTCCGAAGGCCAGGTGGGCCACGACTACCTGCTCGGCGCCGGCATTCCCGACTCCGATCTGATTGCGGAAACTGTCAGCCGCAGCACCGAGGAGTCCGCGCGCCGCCTCGCCGTCATCGCCCGCGTCAACAGCCTGCATCAAATTGTCGTCGTCAGCGACGCCACGCACCTGTTCCGCGTCCGCGAGCTATGCGCTGCCAGCGGACTTAGCGTGCTTACCTCGCCGCGCCCGCGCGTGCCGGTCGAAGGCGGCTCCGACTCATCCGACAAAATTTCCCACGAGATTTTGAGCTACACCCTCTGGCGCCTGCACCTGCACTAGACCGAAAGCACTCTTTAGCGATCTGCATCCGCGCCGTGCATTCAGCACGAAAATGGTTGCCCCAGGTGCCTCGCTTTTGGGCGCCTGGGAAAGCAGCCCCATCCCCGCCGCGGTCACTGCCCACTGCCGTCACATCAGCAGCAGTGCCGCCGTAAACGCGGCCGCCGCGCCGGTTGAAAGAAAATTCACCGCATCGTTGTTCAGCCATCCGCGCCGCTCCACGGTCGCGCCCAGCAGGCTGTCGAAGAACAGCCCGAAGACACCGCCGCCGCACGCTGCCGCAAACAGCATCAGGTCGCCCCGCAAAGCCCAAGTGCCCAGCCCGGCAATCACCAGCGCCGCCGCGGTCCCGGCTACGCTGCCCATCAGGCTGATGGCTCCATCGGTTCCCGGCTTGGCCACATGCAGCGTGGTAATCATGCGCGGCGTGCCGCCCAGCACCTGCCCAATCTCCGACGACACCGTATCCGCCGCGGCCTCTGCCAGCGCCGCCAAACCCACCGCGTACACCAGCCCTGGATGCTGCACGCCGCGCGCCAGCGGACACAGCGACAGCAGCCCAGCCTGCGCCAGCTCGCTTGAAGCCAATGCCGCCGCGCCCAGGTTGGCCACAATCTGCGCGGCATTGCGCCCGCGCTTCGGTTCGGCAAGGCCCAACTCTTCCTTGTATCCGCGTCCCAGCCGCGTGGCAAAGTGCGTCAGCAGCGCCACGGCCAGCACTGGAGTCAGCGCGGTGTGCCAGGGCAGGTGAGGGAAGGTGCCGGTTGAAAACATCAGGCTCGCGGTAATCGCAAATCCGGCAATCGCCGCGCCAAGCGTGGCTGCGCGCAGCTTCAGCGTCACCGCGCCCAGCAGCAGGCTCAGCGCCAGCGTCCATATGGCCACCGGCGCGGCCTGCGTCCACCACCAGCGTGTTTGCATCGCCAGATTCAGCCCAACATAGGGCAGAACCAGCAGCAAAACCGCCTTCGATTGCCACTCCAGTCTGGATTTCATCCCACCTCATGCTAACCGCTCCGCCGGGGCCTGTTGCGCTTCTCACACACAAAGACTGCTCAATCGATTTACACTCAGGGGCGCAGCCGTTTCACCGGCTTTTGGAGTCTCCCATGAACTCTCGTTCGCTTTGGCTTGCCGCCGCCGCGCTGGTTCTGCCCGCCGCACTCGTCTCCGCACAGGTCTCCGCGCCCTCGCGCCTCGAACTCGACCGCAAGGGCGAGACCATTGCGCTTGAGGCCTACGCGCCCAACATCGTGCGTGTCACGCTCAGCCTGCAGCGCGAGCCGGCTCTCGCCGCGCCCGGCTACGGCGTCATTGCCAAGCCCGCCGCTGCCGGATGGAGCGCCGCGCAAACCGCGCAGAGCGACACCTTCTCGTCGTCCGCGCTTTCGGTCTCCGTCGACCGTCCGCAGGCGGGCGGGTGGAAGCCGCTGCAAACCCAGATCGACATTGGCCGTTACTTCGGCGGCTCCACGCCCGGCGCGCACATCACCTTCCGCACGCCGCAAGACACGCAGCTGCTCGAGCTCAACGGCTGGTCGCAGGCGGTTCCCAACGTCAAAGACGGCACTGCCGACCTGGCTCGTGATCGCCGCCCCACCGACCCGCCCTTCTTCGTGGTCGGCGCTTCTTTCAGCTCGCCCGACGACGAGCACTACTACGGCCTCGGCCAGAATCAGGAAGGCTTCCTCGACCTGCGCGGCCACACCATGCGCTGCTGGAACGACTATCTTGCCCCCGCCGCGCCCACCTGGTGCGTGCCTTTCATGGTCTCCAGCAAGGGCTACGCCATCCTCTGGGACAACCCTTCCAAGACCACCATCGAGCCCGGCTTCAACGAGCAGACCAAATGGTCCAGCCAGGTTGGCGACCGCGTCTCCTTCTTCGTCATTGCCGGCACGCCGGAGCAGATCTTCGAGGGCTATCGCCTGCTCACCGGCCCCACACCGCTGCTGCCCAAGGCTGCCTACGGCTATATCCAGTGCAAGCAGCGCTACATCACGCAGAAAGAAATGCTCGATGTGGCCGAGGGCTATCGCTCGCGCCATCTGCCCGCCGATGTCCTCGTGCTCGACTGGTTCTACTACACCGAGATGGGGCAAATGGACTTCAACCCCAAAAACTTCCCCGACCCCGCGGCCATGAATAAACAGCTCCACGAGATGGGTTTTGAAACCATGGTCAGCGTCTGGCCGCGCTTCGTGCCCAACTCGCGCTACTACAAAGAGCTGCTCGATAAGGGCTGGTTCATTCACACCGCCGACGGCAAACCCATCGACGGCCTGCCCTACGACCGCGCCGGCTCCGACATCGACACCACCAACCCCGCCGCCGCCACCTGGTACTGGCAAACCATCCGTGACAACATTCTCTCCAAGGGTTTCGACTCACTGTGGGCCGACGAGACCGAGCCGGATCTGCCTCCCAATGGCGCCTATTATCACATCGGGCCCGGCACGCAGTTCTTCAATGTCTACCCGCTCTTCCACACCCAGGCGCTCTACGATGGCTTCCGTAAAGACAAGCCCAACCAGCGCGCCCTCACGCTTTCGCGCGATGGCTTCACCGGCATTCAGCGCAACGGCGTCATTGTCTGGTCGTCTGACGTCTCGTCCACCTGGGACGTGCTCAAGCGCCAGATTCCCACCGGCCTCAACGTCGCTGCCTCCGGCCTCAGCAACTGGTCCAACGACACCGGCGGCTGGCAATATCTGCCCGCGGTGCATCACCCCGCGCATCCGCCGCTGCTCGACCCCTCCGACGCGCGCGATGTCGTCGGCGGCTACGACGATTTCCCCGAGCTCTATACGCGCTGGTTCCAGTACGCATCCTTCCTGCCCATCTTCCGCGCCCACGGCAGCCGCACGGCCAACGAGGTCTGGTCTTACGGCAAGCAGGCCGAACCCATTCTGGAGAAATACCTGCGCCTGCGCTATGCCTTGATGCCCTATGTCTATTCGCTGGGCTACAAAACCTGGCAAACCGGCCTGCCTGCCATGCAGCCTCTGCCGCTGGTCTTCGGCGCCGACCCCAAAACCGCCGACATTCGCGACGAGTACATGTTCGGCCCCGCCTTCCTTGTCGCGCCGGTCACCGACCAGGGCGCAACCAGAAGGGAAGTCTACCTGCCGGCCGGGACCGACTGGTACAACTACTGGACCAACGAGCGCGTTCACGGCGGCCAGACCATCACCGTCTCCGCGCCCATCGATACGCTGCCGCTCTTTGTCCGCGCCGGCTCCATCGTGCCCTACGGATCGGTGGTCGAGTCCACGCATCAGAAGCAGTCCATCGCCAAGGTGCGCATCTATCCCGGCGCCGATGCCGACTTCACCCTCTTCAACGACGACGGCCAGACATATGCCTACGAAAATGGCGCAGGCTCGGTCACCAAACTCCACTGGAGCGACGCAGCCGGCAAGCTCACCCAATCCGGCGCTCCGGCATGGAGCGGCCCCGACAGCGCCATCGTCGAAGTCGTCGGCCGCTAGCGCCACCTCAGCCACGCGGCGAATCCGTACAGCCTTCACGGCCGTGGATTCGCCGCCGTTTCTTGAATTTCCACTCTCCGCGTGGTGGCGATTTGCGCTCCCATCTGTCTAAGTCCTCACAGGGTGTATTCAGCTCTACCCCGGGCCTCCTCCGCCCGTAATCCGGCAGGGTCCGCTGATACAATCAGCTGGTAAGCAGGAACATACGGAATGAGTCTTTTTTCAAGAATTTCGAGTCAGGTGCCTCTGCGTCTGGCAGTGGTTGCGGGCGCGCTTGTAATTGCCACCTGGGTCAGCGGTTGCGGTGCCGGTTATCGGCCCGTCGTATCGCCGATTAACCCCACAGGTCCCTCGCAGCAGCCAACGGCTTATGCCATTGTCGTCTCGTTACCCTCGGCTACCAGCAATGGCATCGCTACGGTTATCGATTATGCCGGTGACACCATCATGGCCACCGCCGCAGTCGGTTTGGCGCCGGTCACCTTTGGCCTCGATGCCAACGGCACCACCGGCTTCACTCTGAACAGTGACGGTACGCTCACCAACTTCCCGGCCACCAGTTCGCTGCAGGAAAAGAACATCACCTACTCCACCTTGCCCACTGACGCCAATCTGGTCGATATCTTCACCCCAACGGCGGGCCTTTGGGCAGCCGACCTGACCGGCAATGTTGCCGATGTGATGACTGGCAGTCCGGAAACATTTAAGCTTGCAATTCCCGTCGCTGCCAATCCCACGCGCATTGTCGGACCCTACAACATTGGCCAACGACTCTACGCCATCTCTCAAGGTACGACCTCCACGGGTGTTGAGTGCAATCAGTCGCCCACCACCGGTCCCGTGGGTGAGGCCGACGGGCTTGAAGTTACCACCAACACCGTCTCCTCCAATATCGCGATTGGCACCTGTCCGGTTTACGCCGTGCAGAGCACCGACAACAAGCGCGTCTTCGTGCTCAACCGCGGCAGCGACACCATCACCGTCATCAACAGCCAGAACAACACGCTCGATGCCTGCACGCCGTTCCTGAACCAGGTTGGCCAGATGGTCACCTGCCACCCGAGCCTGCCGCTCTCCACCACCGCCGGCCTTACGGGCGCCAATGTGCCCGCCGTGGCCGGTCCCGTCTACGCCGAGTTCAACGCTGCAACCAGCACCCTGGTGGTTGCCGACTACGATGGCGGCACTATCAGCATCATCGACGTCAGCCTTGACCAGTACGGCAATGACAGCTCCACTTTCGGCACCACCTACACCGTGCCCGTGGGCAACAATCCCGCCTCGGTCACCGTCCTTGCGGACGGAACGCGTGCCTACACCGCCAACCAGACCGACAGCACCGTCACGGTCGTCAATCTGAGCAGCCGCACGGTTGAAAAAACCATGGCCGTCGTCGGCCACCCGCGCACCGTGGTCTCCACGTCCAACTCGCTCTACGGCAAGGTTTACGTTGCCTCGCCCGATAGCCCCTACCTCACCATCATCCGCACCGACCAGGACATTGTCGACACCACTGTGCTGGTCCAGGGCCACGTGCTCGACGTGCGCACCAGCAACCAGAACGGCGTGGGCACCAACTACATCACCAGCAGCCGCCGCCCCGGTTACGGACAGCCCTGCTTCCTGCCGCCTGGCATGATGACCTCCACTTACGGCGCCAACTACACGTTGGAGCAGTGCCGCACCATGCCCTAGCTTCATGCTTCTGTCGCACCTGCAAGGGCCATTCTCCTCACCGGGAATGGCCCTTCTTCATTCGCCCATGACCGCAGCTCCCAAATCGCGCAGCGCAGCTAAAGCCAGGCTCGATCTCGTGCTGGTGGACCGCGGCCTTGTGCCCAGCCGCGAGCGCGCTCGCGCCCTCATCCTCGCCGGCCGCGTTCTGGTCAACGAGCAAAAAATCGACAAGCCCGGCGCCGCCATCGCCCTTGACGCCGCCCTGCGCCTGCTTGGCGATGACATG
>DASVLI010000095.1:0-38885 GCA_036384955.1 Occallatibacter sp. | reverse complement strand
CCTTCGCCAGGTCTCTGACGAGCAGGCGATGGAGATCACCATCGTTGAAAACCTGCAACGCGCCGACCTGAACCCAATGGAGCAGGCGCGGGCCTTCGAGCGCCTCTCGCGTGAGTTCCATATGACGCAGGAGCAAATGGCACAGCGCACGGGCAAAGATCGCGCTTCGGTGGCGAATTTCCTGCGCTTGCTCCGGTTGCCCGGCGGCGTCCAGAAACGTGTCGAAGGCGGCGAAATCAGCTTCGGCCACGCGCGCGCGCTGCTGGCGCTGGAGGGCGCCGAGGAGATTGAGAAGGCTGCACAGCGCATCGTCGGCCTAAGCCTGAGCGTTCGCCAGACCGAAAGCTACGTCCAGGGTCTGCTGCATCCTGAGACCAAACAGAAGGAACCCAAGCCTGAGCCGCCGGTCGACCCGAATGTGAAGGAAGTCGCCGACCAGTTGCAGCGCGCGCTCGGTATGAAGGTCCACATTGAAGATCGCGGAGGCCGCGGCAAAGTGATTATCGAGTACGCGACGCTGGCTGATTTCGACAGTATTCTCGAACAGTTGGCCGGAGCCAAATCGTAGGAACGGAATGGCCACCGGGAGCCATGAAATCTGATAATCTGATTTGCATGGTGGAACCAATCGTTCTCAGCGTCACTGAAGCCGCGCGCAGCTTTGCCGAGTGCATCAGCCGCGTTCGCTACCAGCGCGCCAGCTATCTGCTGCTGAAGGGCGGAATGCCGGTGGCGAAGATTGTGCCGGTTGAGGCGGAGCCCGCGCAGCCAGCGAAAGTCCGCCTGTCCGCGCGCGAGTTCGCCGAGTGGCAGCGCGCGCAAAAAGGGTGAGATGCAAATAGCAAAAGGGCACAGCTTTCGCTGTGCCCTTTGCGGTGAACTTCAGACGCGTGGTTAAGCCGCGGCGACGAAGGCCGGCAGAGCAACGTTGGCGTTGGCCTGCAGCAGTTCGGTCATGCGGGCGGTCATACCGGTATACATCGACATGACACGGAAAGCATTGGTCCGCACCGACTCGGTGGCGTTCGACAGCATCCACTGCAACATAGTGGCCATGGCCGCGGAGCGAATCTGCATCGCATCGCTGCGAATTCCGGCAACGAGAGTCAGGTCGACGCCCTCGTAGTTGCGGTAGACGAAGTCTGCGATATCCAGCATCACCTGCGCATTGCGGTAGATGGTGAAGACACCCTTCAGGCCGTGCATGTTGTCCCAAACTTCATCCGGAGTTGCGCTGAGTCCTTCCTTCCAGGGGAAGTACTCACTTACTGCACGTCCGTTGAGGCTGGGGTTTAATCGAGTCAGGAGCGACTCCCACGTCTGGCCGCGGCGCTTGCGTTGCGCCACCAGCCAGAGGACAAAAAATCCGGCGATTACTGCAAGTACGACGATTTGGAGGGGGGAGAGCTGCATCGTTCGCCTTCGTTCTGACCGATACAGAGCAAATACAGCTCTGGATCGTCTTATTCAAAATACGACCGAGCAGGTCCAATAACAATGACACTTATGGGGTAAGTCCAACGCTTTCAGTGGGAAGAGAGGCCCCCTGAAGCGGTGATCTACGTTACTAAAGCGTTTCAGGAAAAGCCGGAGAAGCAGAGCGCATTGGATCTTGTTAATGAGTTTATTTTGTTGGAGATGTATTAATTCTGGTCAGTCCCACTACGCTTCTCTGCTTCGGCCAGCCAACCACGGCGGAGCTTCTCCGGGGCAATCGAGGAGAGGTACGGCTTGATGTCCAGGATCGGCGTGCCGTCCAGCATGTCAACGCCGTGAACGTGGAGCTTGTTGCCTTCGCGGCGGACCAGTTCAACGACCGTGAGTGCAATAGGATTGGGCCGGCGCGGCGAACGCGTGGCGAATACGCCGTGTTCGCGGTCGTCGGTTGGCGCGCGACCGACGAGCTGGTAGCCCTCCGACTGGCTGAAAACCCAGATCACGTATAGATGCGAGAAGCCTTCAATGTCCTGCAGGCCGTCGGAGAGCTCGGGACGGATTTCGAGAATGCCTTCGGCATCGTGTTTCGCGCCCAGACCACGCGGCACCGCTTTGGTTTCCTGGTAAGGGCTGCGCACCCAGCCGATAGGCTCCATCGCGTAGGACTCTGACATCGCGCTTCTCCTTCAATTGGCTTGAGCCCTCGCAGGGCCCGCCTTGCAGCTCGGAGTTCAGCATAAACACATTGGCCCCTGGAAAAAAATCCGCGCAACGGATGAGCCGATTTGTGCGCGGAATCCGCGTATCCAGGTGGCGCGAAAAATCGCGCCGCAGGGCGTTCCCGGCCGGGCAATCCCATGAGCCGCGCGGACAGCCCGAGGAGGTTCCATGCAGGTTCTGGTGCAAAGCAAAGTCGCGGTACAGCCGCGTACGTCCGCAGTGGTGCGGTTGGTGGACGAATACTTCTACATGTTCATGTCGGTGTTTATCGCCGGCATTGTGACTTACGGCTTCAGCCGGACGGTCGACCACAATCTGATTCACTCTGCTGTGCGCAAGCCGGCGATGCTGTGGGTGCATGGGATTGTTTTCTCCGGCTGGCTTGTATTCTTCATGGTGCAGTCGCTGCTGGTGCGGGTGCGAAAGGTGCGGCTGCATCGGACACTGGGCTGGTTGGGTGCGGCGTGGGGTGCAGCGGTCATTTTTGTCGGCGTTACCACCACGTTTATCATGGCAAGGTTTCACGTCTATCAGCTGCACGCGACAGACATGAGCTTTCTGCTCGTACCGCTGTGGGACATCAGTTGCTTCGCTGTCTGCTTTGGCTTGGCAATCCACTGGCGCAAGCGGCCAGAGTTTCACCGCCGTCTCCTGTTGATTGCAACCTGCGCGATTGCCGCGGCCGGAATCGGGCGCTTTCCTGAGTGGATTGTTCCTCCGGGTGCGTTCTACGTTGGCGTGGACCTGCTGATTCTGTTTGGCGTCGCGCGCGACCTGATCGTCGACCGGCGCATCCACGCGGTGTATCGCGCGGTGCTGCCCGTCCTCGTCGTGGGGCAGGCGCTGGTTCTCTTCGTCATCATCACCAAGCCGGCGTTGTGGATGAGCATCTCCTCTGCGCTCTCGCGCTGACGATGAACCATACGAAGGAGCGCCGGGGAATCCTTGACAGCGGCTGGGACAGCTTCGATATGTTGAAGCTGTCCCAACAAAAGCTGCTATGGACGTTTCCCCGGTGTCGCCGGCCACTGCATTACTTGTCCGGTGGAAAAATGGCGATCGTAATGCGCTCAATCAGCTGCTGCCGCTGGTCTACGATGAGCTGCGCCGTTTAGCGCGCAGTTATCTGCGGCGCGAGCGCTCCCAACACACGCTGCAAAGCACAGCGCTGGTGCACGAGGCCTATCTGCGGCTGGTGGACCAGAATGTCGACTGGCAAAGCCGCGCGCACTTCTTCGGCATTGCCGCGCAAATGATGCGCCGCATTCTGGTGGACCATGCGCGGGCGCGACATGCGGCCAAGCGCGGCGATGGGCTGAAGGTGACACTGGACGAAGGCATGGCGCTGGCGGAAGCGCAGAGCCTGGATGTTCTGGCTCTGGACCGCGCGCTGAATGAGTTGGCGAAGGTTGATGAGCAGCAGGGGAAGGTGGTCGAGCTGCGCTACTTCGCCGGCCTCTCGATTGAAGAAACGGCAGAAGCGATGTCGATTTCCGCGGCGACGGTGAAGCGCGAGTGGACGATGGCCAAGGCATGGCTGGCGCGCGCTATCTGCGCATAGCGCAATTACGAAAACTCGTCCATTTCTTTGGTGCAACTCCTCAACTCTTCGGCGACCTTCTCCGGTTCCTCCAAATCAGGACCGCGCAGTGCACCTTTCTTCTTCAGGTCGCTCCAGATGGCAAGGCTCTTTCCATAGGACGCGCGGGCAGCGGTCAGCCTTTGCCGCTTTGCCGCTGTCGCAGAGGCCTCAAGCCGCGCGGCGGCGACATGCGCGCGCCCAAGCCTGGAGTAGATGCGCGCCACCTCCGAACGCAGGAGGGCATTCTCCGGATCGGAGTGTGCGCTCTTCTCCGCGCGCGCCAGCGCCTGCTGAAAAGTGACAGCTGCTTCGCGCGGATGCGCATCGCGTAGCTGCGCATCGCCCAGGTGGTAAGAGTCGTAGGCGAGATAGTATTGCGCCGACGCGTCCTTTGGATCAGAGAGCGCGAGCTTGCGGTCAATAGCCAGGGCGCGGCGATAGTGCTCAATGGCGGCGGTCTGATTGCCGAGCTTTGAAGTGACATCGCCCACGTTGGTCAGGTCAATGGCCACATCGCGCTGCGCGGAGGCATCCTGCGGACTTTGCGCTGCCAGAGCTTCGTCGGTCTCAAGTGCGAACTGGTCTTCCTTCAACGCGCGGGCAAGGTCGCCGCGAAGCTCCAGCGCGCCGCCAATCTTCTTTCGTTCCAGTGCCCAGTTGCGGCGATACGCTGTCGAGTTCGGATGCGATTTGGAGAGCGACTCGAAGATTGCGGAGCTCGACTCGTAGGCCGCCAGCGATTCGTCCCAGCGTGCGACGGAGCCATAGGTGGCGCCGATACTGTCGTACGCAATGGCAAGGTGCGATTGCGCGCGGGCGTTGTCGGGCTGCTCGGCAGCAAGCTGCTTGCTGAGCTCGATGTGCTGCTGGTGATAGGCGAGCGCATCCTGGTAGCGGCCCATGTCTTCAAGAATGTCGCCCATGCGCATGTAGGAGCGCGAGAGTCCTTCGCGTGCCTTGGCGTCTCCCGGCCTGGCCGCGTAGATGGCCTGGCGCAGCGCGAGCGCGCGTTTGTAGCTTTCGAGCGCGCCGGCGGTGTCTCCCAAATTGGAGCGGCCAATGCCGCCCTGCACGTCGCCGACCTTTTCGTAGCCGGTGGCAATCTCGTCTTCCAGATCGACGTTGCCGGGAGCGTCTTTCGAAAGCGCGTCAAGATAGCGCAGTGCCGACTGCACTACGAGCTTGCGCGCGGGCGTGGCTCCGGCCAACGACTCAATCGAATCGTGAATCTCGAAGATCAGGTCGTGGGCCACGCTCTGAATATCGTTGAAGCGGTGCTCGGCCAATGCGCGCTGCTGTTCTGCAATGCGCGCCTGACGCACAGCGACAAAAATGCCCGCGGTGAGCGAAAGCAGCACAATAGCCACGGCGGCAAGCGGCACACGGTGCCGGCGCGCGAATTTGCCGGCGCGATAGGTGATCGTGTCCGGGCGTGCGTGCACAGGCAGACCTTCGAGCGAGCGGCGCAGGTCGTTGGCGAACTGCTCAACAGAGGCGTAACGGCGCTCGGGATCCTTACGCAGAGCCATCTGCAAAATGTTGTCCAGGTCGCCGCTGAGTGAGCGCCGCAGAGCGGACGTGCGCGTGCCGCGCAAACGGGCAATTTCATCGGGCGTAAGGCTCTGCAATTCACCTTTTGAATCAGTCAGCTCGCTGGGCTTCTCGACGATGGTGCTGGGCCGCTCGGGCTCCGTTTCCAGCACGGTGCGCGGCCAGTCCGCGGAGCTGGTGCGATGCAGCACGTAGGGCGCATGGCCAGTCAGCAGGCGATAGAGAATGACGCCCAGTGCGTACACGTCGCTGGCGGTGGTGATGTGGTCGCCGCGAATCTGCTCGGGGCTAGCGTACTCGGGCGTCATGGCACGGGCCACGGTCACGTCCGGCGTTGCGGTTTGGAAGTAAAGCTCCGGGTCGAGCAGCTTGGCGATGCCGAAGTCGAGTAGCTTGGGGACGCCGTCGGCAGTGACTAATATGTTGGCCGGCTTCAGGTCACGATGAATCACCAGCTTTTGGTGCGCATATTCCACGGCCGAGCACACGTCGAGAATGAGGCGCAAGCGATCTTCAATCGAAAGCAGGCGCGTGTCGCAGTACTCGTCAATCGGCTTGCCGACCACCGATTCCATCACTAGATACGGCAAGCCTTCCTCGGTAGTGCCGCCGTCGAGCAGGTGCGCGATGTTGGGGTGGTCGAGGCTGGCGAGTATCTGGCGCTCGCCCTTGAAACGGCGCAGGTAGGGCCCGGTGGCATAGGCCGCGCGCACCACCTTGATGGCGACGTTCTTCAGGTAGTGGTCGTCGACACGGATGGCTTGAAAAACCGTGCCCATGCCGCCCTCGCCAAGGATGGAGACGACGTTGTACGGGCCTATGCTGCGGCCGATCCAACGCTTGCGCTCGTCTGCATCGAGCTCGTGCAGCAGGCCGGCGTTGTCTGGAAAGAGCTCGCCGGTCTGCTGGCGGTGGCGCAGCAGTGACTCCAGCTCGTCAAAAAGCTCGGGGTCGGAGACACGGAAGCTATCGAGGAAATCGGTCAGCTTGGAGGGGTCCATCTCCAGCGCGGACTGGAAGGCCTGTTTGATTTTCTGCCAGTCGGCTGGGAGCATTGCTGTTCACCTCAGAAAAATCAGGGAAAGTTGCGGGGATTGAGCAAGTTGCCAAGGCGTTCGGCGGACGAACCGGCGATTTGATTCCGCGGAACTCCCGCTGCCATCCATCATCCTGCCATAGCCCTGCCTGGGAAAGAAACACAAGAATCTGTGAGTTTTTTTGAGCTCTTTTTGGGGCGTTCTCCGCGTGTAGGAGTGAAGGGCATTGCAGCCGGTACCAACCCGCCGGACGGCAACTTCCCCAAACCCCACAAGGAGGAACACTGCCATGGCCGATAACCAGCGACCGCAGCAGGCCGGCATCCCCGCCGAGCCGATTGCGCGCAGTGGGCCGCCGCCGCAGGGCACAGAAGAGACGGACCGCTCATCGGCCCGCGCCGTTGCAAACAGCAGCGACGCGGAATCGGCGGTGCGGGCACTCATCGCCGCCTATCTGCGACCGCCTGCTCACTGCTCGTCCAAATTCCATTGCCTTTAACCCGTGTGCAAGCGCACACAAAAGGAGAGATTTCCATGAGTCAGACCATTGTTCTGCCCGAGCCGATCGCCGCTCCGGCAGTTTCTTCCCCAATCGACGCCAATCCGCAGCAGGTGCTATTCCAGGCAGGGTTGGCCTACATCGTTTCCACTTGCTTGAACGTCGCAGTGCGGCTGCGGATTCCCGAACTGATCGGCTTCGGATCAAAGTCTGTGGCGCAATTGGCGCTGGAGGCAGGCACGGACGAGGACTACCTGTACCGAGTGCTGCGCGTGCTGGAGATGAACCAGATTGTGGTGCGCACCGCGCCGCGCCACTACGCGCTGAGTCCAGCCGGCGTCCTGCTGCGCCGCGAGGCCGAAGGCTCTCTGGCGGCCTGCATTGAGTGGATTGCCGACCCGCTGCACCTGAGCCTCTACAGTGAGCTGCGCGAAAGCGTGGAGGAAGGCGAAACCACCTTCGACCGCGTGTATGGAGAGCCGTTCTTCCAATGGCTCTCCCGCGCGGAGAACCGCCTGGAGGCCGCGGTCTTCAACAACGCGATGACCAGCATCAGCCAGATGTGCATTCCGGCGTTTCTTGAGGCGTACAGCTTTGAGCCGTATACATGCGTGGTGGATGTGGGCGGCGGACATGGCGCTCTGTTGCGCTCGATTCTGCAAAAGCACCACGGGCTGCGCGGTGTGGTGGCGGAGATGCCGGCCGTGGTGGAGAATGCGCGGCGCGCCATTGCCGCGGACGGGCTTGCGGACCGCTGCGAGGCCGTAGAGTGCGACTTTTTTGCCGGCGTGCCCACCGGCGGCGACTGCTACCTGATGAAGCACATTGTGCACGACTGGGCGGACGCGCAGGCCAAGACGCTGCTGGACAACATACGCGCCGTTATTCCCGCCGACGGCCGGTTGATTCTGGCCGAGGCGGTGATCGACGACTCGCCGGCGCCGCACCCCGGCAAACTGCTGGACATTGAGATGATGGCGTTTGTGGGCGGCCGGGAGCGCACCGAGGATGAGTTCCGCAAGCTGCTGGCCGGTAGCGGCTTCACCCTGCGGCGCGTGATTCACACGCGTTCGCTGCTGGCCCTGCTGGAGGCGGTGCCGGCCTAGCTAGTGGGAAAGGCGCAAACCAGACGGGCCGTGGGGGTAACCCCTGCGACCCGTTGTGCTTGGCAGCACAGAAACAGCAAAGCGGACCGTGAGGTCCGCCTGGGCAAAACGCTGAATTTGTTGGTGCCGAAGAAGGGACTCGAACCCCCACACCCTTGCGAGTACGTGGACCTGAACCACGCGCGTCTGCCAATTCCGCCACTTCGGCACGGGACACGAAACTGACGCTCTCCGTCAGTCCGGCAGCATCTTTGAGTCTCGCAAAAGCAGCGTTTCGTGTCAAATCGGCGCGGTGGCCTGGCGTGGCGTGCAACTTACTTCCGTTTCAGCGCCTCCAGCTCGTCGAGGGTGCGCGGCCAGTCGGCGCCCAGCAGGCGGGAGAGGCTGCGGTCGGCCAGGACCTTGCCGCCGGTCTGGCAGGTGGGGCAGTAGTTGGTCTCGTTGTCGGCGTAGCGAATGCGCTGCACCGGCGCACCGCAGCGCGGGCAGGGCTTGCCGAAGCGGCCATGGACGGCCATCTCCGGACGAAATGCCGTTACATTTTCCGGGAATGACTTCGCGGCTTCCACACGCAGGCGCTCGGTCCACTCGGCGAGCACTGTGCGCGTGGCCTCGTCGAGTTGCTGACCTTGCGCGTCGCTCATCTTCTGGGTCTGCAAAATGGGCGAGAGCCGCGCGGCGTGCAAAATCTCGTCGGAGTAGGAGTTGCCAATGCCGCTGAGGATGCGCGGATCGGTGAGGGCGCGTTTGAGGGTGCGGTTCTCCTGCATAAGTGCGGCGCGGAACTCAGCTGGCGTGGAGGAGAAGATTTCGAGGCCGCCGGGGTCGAGTGTGCGCAGGCCGTCTTCGCCGCGGACGAGATGCAGCGACGCGCGGCGCTTGGAGCCGGCCTCGGTGAGGACAAGCGAGCCGCCGGGGAAGTCGAAGGCAGCGAGCATTTGCCGGCCGCCCAGCTTTGCGCCGGCGGGCCGCCAGTGCAGGCGACCGGCAATCATCAGGTGCAGAACGAGCCAGACATCGTTGTCCATGCCGATGGCAATGCGTTTGCCCACGCGGCGCAGGCCGGTGACGACGTGGCCGGAAGCAGACTCGAGGGGCGGGTCGACCGTGCGCAGCAGGAAGACCGAGGCGAGGCGCACCTGTGCCAGCGTCTGGCCAAAGATGCGGGCCTCCAGCGCTGAGAGGTAGGCCGAGATGTCGGGCAGCTCGGGCATGGGTAGACAGAATGCTATCGAGAGGCCGGTGAGGGCAAGTGGATTGGCGCGGGCTGCGCTAAGATGAGCGCACGAACGCCGCGCCCCACGGCACGCGGAAAGGCTGCTTCCCCTGAAGGACATGAAGCGAGAACTGTTGATTTGCGGACTGGTTGGCGGTGTGTTGATTGCCCTGCTGCGCTGGACCGAATACCGGTTTCTGGTGGTTGAACACTCGTTAGAGATTTACGGCGGTCTGACGGCAGCGGTCTTTGCCGGTCTGGGCATCTGGCTGGGCATCCGGCTGAGCGGGCGGCACGGCGGCGCGACGGTGGAGCGCCAGCCGGAGGGTACGGCGTTCTCTCCCGATGAACAGCGGCGGGTGCGGTTGGGAATTACGCCGCGCGAGCTGGAGGTGCTGGCCCTGATTGCGCGTGGCCTGAGCAACCGCGAGATTGCCGACACCCTGCACGTGAGCGAGAACACGGTAAAGACACACTCCAGTCGAGTGTTTGACAAGCTGGGCGCGCGGCGGCGGACGCAGGCCGTGCAACTGGGCAAAGAGCTGGGCCTGCTGGGCTAAGGTGTCGCCTAAACGGATGATTTTGCTGCAAATCGGCAAAAATCACCGGAAAGGATGACGACACGGAGGGGTGCGCGCGGGGTATCGTGTGCTGGCAGTGCAACCAGAGCAGGCGAGGAATCAAGATGAAGCGAAGCATTTTGAAGTTTGGCGTGCTGGGCGGGTTGATCAGCGCGGCGTGGATGGCGGCGACCACCGTTTTCTCCGACCGGATCGGGTTCGATAAGGGCGCGTACTTCGGCTATACGGGAATGCTGCTGGCCTTCCTGATGGTGTACTTCGGGGTGCGCAATTACCGGGAGCGCGCGTGCGGCGGGCAGATCTCGTTTTGGCGGGCGCTGGGCGTCGGTGCGCTGATGATGGGAATCATCTGCCTGTTCTACGTGGCGGCGTGGGAAGTGATCTATTACAACTTCATGCCGGATTTTCTGGACAAATACGAGGCTTATACGCAGGCGCGGGCGCGCGCGGCCGGGGCAAGCGCCGCCGCACTGGCAAAGCAGGCTGCGGCCATGGCGCAGTACAGAGAGATGTACCGGAATCCGTTGACCAATGCAGCAATCACTTTACTGGAGCCGTTGCCGGTGGGTCTGGTGGTAACGCTGGTGTCGGCAATTGTGCTGCGGCGGAAGCCGAAAGCGGCCTGAGCGGCTAGCCGAGAATGACGTTGTCGATAAGGCGGGTTTGGCCCACGTAAGCGGCAACGGCGAAGAGCGCGCCGGCGTCGGCAGTGGCCACGCGCTCCAACGTGGCCCAATCCACCAGCTCGATGTAGTCGATGCGAATCGCTGGATCGACAAAGCTGACGCGGGCGGCGGCTATGAGAGCTTCGGCGCCACGCTCGCCATGTTTGTAGAGAGCCTCCACCCGGCGCAGGGCGCGGCTCAGCGTGAGAGCCTGCTTGCGCTCGTCGGGCGAGAGGTACGCGTTGCGCGAACTGAGGGCCAGTCCGTCTTCTTCGCGCACGATGGGGCAGACAACAATTTCAACGCCGAGGCGAAGATCCTCCGCCAGCCGGCGAAGCACCGCGACCTGCGCGGCATCTTTCTGGCCGAAGTAGGCGCGGTCGGGCTCGCCCGCAGCGAAGAGCTTGGTGACCACAGTGGTGACGCCGCGAAAGTGCCCTGGGCGCGATTTGCCATCCAGTCGATTGCTCAGGCCTTCGACTTCGACGAAAGTCGTCGAGCCCGCCGGATACATCTCTTCTGCGGAGGGCGTGAACAGCGCGTCGGCGCCGCATTTCGCGGCCAGCTCGCAGTCGGCCGCAAAGGTGCGCGGATAGCGCGAGAAATCTTCATCGGGCCCGAATTGCGTGGGGTTCACGAAGACGCTAACCACCACCCAGTCGCACGACTCCACCGCCGCGCGAATGAGCGAAGCATGACCGGCGTGCAGCGCGCCCATGGTGGGGACAAGCGCAATGGTTTTGCCCTGGCGCCGCTGCTGGCGGACGCGCATGCGCAATTCGTCTACGGTGCGGAGAAGCTCCATCAGGCGTGACGCACCGCGCGCGGCGAACCGGCGGGCTGGGGCTTTTTGATCGCAGCGCGCTCGGAGGGCGGTAGATGGTAGCTCTCTTCGTCGTTGGGGAAGGCGCGATGTTCCACATCCTCACGATACTGCTCAATTGCCTGGCGGAAAAGAGTGGATGCGTCCGCATAGCGGCGCACGAACTTGGCGGCTGGGGCAAAGGTCAGGTTCACCAGGTCGTGGAAGACGAGAATCTGCCCGTCGCAGCCGGGTCCCGCACCTATGCCGATGGTGGGAATAGCCAGCTCGGCGGTAATGGATTCAGCTACTTCGCGCGGCACGCCTTCCAGCACCAGCGCGCCCGCGCCGGCCTCGGCCAGTGCCAATGCGTCGGCGCGCAGCTGGGCGATGGATTCGGCGGTGCGGGCCTGTACGCGATAGCCGCCCATGCGGTGCACGCTTTGCGGTGTCAGGCCCAGGTGGGCAATCACGGGAATCTCGGCCGCAGTGAGCGCGCGGACCAGCTCGGCACGCGGCCCTTCGACCTTGACGGCCTCGGCGCCGGCTTCCTTCACAAAGCGGACGGCGTTGGCCACACCCTCAGCCACTGTGCCGTGGTAGCTGCCGAAGGGCATGTCCGCAACCACCAGAGCGCGATGCACGGCACGGCGCACGGCGCGCGTGTGGTGCAGCATTTCGTCCACGGTAATGGAGAGCGTGTTTTCGTGGCCCATCACCACCATGGCCAGCGAGTCGCCCACGAGGATCAGGTCGATGCCGGCCTCGTCGACCAGACGAGCAGTCGAGTAGTCATAGGCTGTGAGGGCGCTGATGGGCTTACCCTGGCGCTTCATCTGCGCCAAAGCGGGCATGGTGATTTTGGTGACAGGAGTTGCGGAGGACGACACGCCACCGCCGGGGAATTGAGTCAGGCTCATGGTTGGCTCCAGTGCCGCTCCGTTCGCTCAGGATGCGGCCCGAACAAGGCAAGTATACGCCGGAATGGCTGTGGCAACGAGAAAGGGGGGTTATGCGCGCCACTTTGTGGGACCGTGCGCAAGCCGGTCCGGCGCAAACACTTGCAGGCGCGCCCCTGAACGCGCACACTATTTGCGGCATGTTAAGCGGCTGGGAAACCGGGCTATCGATTGGACTTGGCGCTTTGGGCGGCGCAGGCCTTGGGACAGGTGCCTTTGCCTATGCCGCGCTGTGGCCAGCCTCGCAGGTCTTTGGCTGGACACTGACCGCGCCGCCGCGGCCAGGCGAGCTGGCGCTTACATTTGACGACGGGCCCAATCCGGCGTGGACTCCGCGCCTGCTGGACATTCTGGGCACACACGGCGTGCAGGCCACGTTTTTTCTGGTGGGCAAGTATGCGCAAGCCGAGCCGGAGCTGACGCGGCGCATTGTGGAAGCTGGCCATCTGATTGGCAATCACTCCTGGAGCCATCCCAACCTGGCGCTGACCAAGGCCGCGCGCGTGGAGGAAGAACTGCGCACCACCCGCGACACGCTGCAGCAGATTACCGGCAAGCCGGTGCGCTTCTTCCGGCCGCCGTTTGGCGCGCGGCGTCCGCGCGTGCTGCGCACGGCGGTGGAGCTGGAGATGCTTCCGGTGCTGTGGAATGCGATGACCGATGACTGGAAGGAGCCATCGGCGGACCGCATCGCCGAGCGGATTGCGAAACGTATCGATCACCTGGACCGCATCTATTGGGCGACAAACATTGTGCTGCACGACGGCGGGCATTTGCGGCTGGGCGTGGACAGAGGCCCATCGGTTGCCGCGGCTGGCCAGCTACTGGCGCGCTACAAGCACACGCATCGGTTCGTCACGCTGGAGCGGTGGGACCCGGCGGCTCAGAGCGCCTGAAACACAGCGCGCGCGGCGGCGATGGTTGCGGCGGTTTCCGCCTCACCGTGCGACGCGCCAATGAACGCCGCCTCGAACTGCGAGGGCGGCAGCCAGATTCCCTGCTCCAGCATTCCGCGGTGAAAGCGCCCGAAGAGCGCAGTGTCTGCGGTTGTTGCTTCCTCATAATTGCGCACAGGGTTCTTGGTGAAGAACCATGTACCCATTGACCCGACGCGGTTGAGTGTGACGGGGATGCCGGCTTTGGCTGCTGCCGCGGCAACGCCTTCGAAGACGGCCTTCGACGACGCCTCAAGCTGGGGATAGATTTCGCCGGCGTGCTCGGCCAGATGGTTGAGCGTGGCAAGCCCTGCGGCCATGGCCAGCGGATTGCCGCTGAGCGTTCCGGCCTGGTACACCGGCCCCAAAGGCGCCAGCAGATCCATAAAACGGAGTTTCCCGCCGAAGACGCCGACAGGCAATCCGCCGCCGACAATTTTGCCCAGTGTGACGAGGTCGGGATCGAGTTCCAACAGCGCGACCGCGCCGCCCAGCGCAAGGCGGAAGCCGGTCATCACCTCGTCGACAATGAGCAGCGCGCCATGCTGTGCGGTAAGCGCGCGCAACCCCTGGTGGTAACCGGGCGCGGGCGGAATGCAGCCGGCGTTGCCGACCACAGGCTCCAGAATCACGGCGGCGATGGCGTCAGGATGCGCGGCGAAAGCAGCTTCGACGGCCGCGAGATCGTTGTAGGGTAGTGCCAGCGTGAGTGAGGCAATCTCCTCGGGCACGCCGGCCGAGCCGGGAATGCCCAGCGTAGCAATGCCGGAGCCGGCTTTGACCAGAAGGCTGTCGGCATGGCCGTGGTAGCAGCCTTCGAACTTGAGGATGATTTTGCGCCCGGTGGCCGCGCGCGCCAGGCGGATGGCCGACATGGTGGCCTCGGTGCCGGAGCTGACAAAGCGCAGCTTGTCGATTTTGGGGTAGCAGGCAACGATGCGCTCGGCCAGGTCGGCCTCGGCGGCGGTGGAGGCGCCATAACTGGCGGAGTTGCGCGCCGCCCGCTCAATGGCCTCGACCACCGGCGGGAAAGCGTGGCCCAGAATCATCGGTCCCCACGAGCCGAAGTAGTCGATGTAGCGGTTGCCGTCCGCGTCGTAGAGATAGGCGCCCTCGGCGCGCGCCACAAAGGGAGGTTCGCCGCCCACGGAACGAAAGGCGCGCACGGGCGAGTTGACGCCGCCGGGAAAGTAGCGCTCGGCGCGCTGCTGCAGGGCATGGGAACGGGTGTGGGAGAGCGAGGAATTCAAGCTCATAGCCTGTTCAGTATAAAAGGCGGGTGGGTCACTCGTTGCATCTGCGCCTTGGACGTGCTCATCTGCTGAGTGTGGAAGATATTGCTCAGCTCGACGGCCGATTGCTGGTGGTCTTTGATGGACACTGCGGCCTGTGCAATGGCACGGTGCGGTGGCTCTTGCGCCGCAACCAGCGAGATAGGCTGCGATTTGTGGCTTCCGAAGCGCCCGTCGCCGCCGAGCTGTTGGCGCGGAGTGGTTTAGCGGGCTCGGAGCAGGACACAATCGTCGTTGTGCGCGGCGCGGAAACCGCGATGCCACAAGCGCTTACGCGCTCCGCGGCCGTAGTGGCGCTGCTGGCGGAGCTGCCCCGTCCCTGGCCCTTCTGGGCCGGCATCCTGCGCACTCTCCCCCGCGCCCTGCGCGACCTGGGCTACCGGCTGATTGCGCGGGTTCGCTATCGCATCTGGGGCCGGCTTGCAAGCTGCCCAATTCCCACTACCGAGGAGCGCCGGCATTTTCTCTAGAGGCGACGCACACTCCGCGAAGCCCACCGCGGGACGCGAACTTTGCACAGCCATGCACAGTGCACCCATTCGCAATCCTGCTAGAATCGACCTTTCCGGCCCGCAGACGCACGCAATTCCAGCCGTAGAAAGCCACTCCCGTGCCTGACGAATCGAAATCCAAGTCCGTAACCTACGCCGATGCCGGTGTGGACATTTCCGCCGGCGACCGCACCAAGGACCGCATCAAGTTCCTGGCGCAGAAAACCTTTAATCGCAATGTGTTGGGCGGAATCGGCGGCTTTGGAGCGCTGTTCCGTCTGGACCTGCAGCGGTGGAAGAACCCCATCCTGGTCAGCTCGGCCGACGGCGTGGGCACCAAGCTGAAAATCGCCTTCGAGCTGGGTTTGCATCAGACGGTGGGCGTGGATCTGGTCAACCACTGCGTCAACGACATCGCTGTGCAGGGCGCAACGCCGCTGTTCTTTCTGGATTACTTTGCCTCGGGCAAGCTCGACGGCTCGGTGGCGGAGAGCGTGGTCTCCGGTCTGGCAGAGGCCTGCCGTGCCAATGCCTGCGCGCTCATCGGCGGTGAAACGGCACAGATGCCTGGCTTCTATACTGACGGCGAGTACGACCTGGCCGGCTTTATCGTCGGCGCGGTCGATCGCGACAAGATGGTGACCGGCGCGGGCATCAAGGCGGGCGATGTGCTCATCGGTATGCCCTCCACTGGACTGCATACCAACGGCTACTCGCTGGCGCGCAAGCTGCTGTTTCAGGTGGCCGGTTACAAGCACACGCAGTACGTAACAGCCATCAAAGAGAAGGCCGGCGCGGCGCTGATGAAGACGCACCGCAGCTATCTGCACGTGATTCAGAAGCTGGTGGCGGGCGGCTTTACCACCGGCATGGCGCACATCACCGGCGGCGGCATTACAGAGAACCTGCCGCGCATTCTGCCCAAGGGCACCGGCGCGCAAATCGAGATTGGTTCGTGGCCGGTGCTGCCCATCTTCGAGCACCTGCGCGACCTGGGCCAGGTGTCGCAGGACGAGATGATGCGTACCTTCAACATGGGCATCGGGCTTATCGCGGCCATTCCCGCGGCCAAGTTCACGCGCGCCAAGGCCATGCTGGACCGCGCGGAAGAGAAGTTCTACGTAATTGGGCGCGTGGTCAAGGGCGAGCGCCGGGTGCAGTACACGTGAGCCACCTGCGGTGGGGCAGACGCTCGCTGTACGCTCGCAGAAGCCTTGAACATTTCCCGCTCACCGATGGAGCGGGGCACAGTGCAGGAGCATGAACGGAAGGCAGTGCGGCCAGTGATGAACGCGGCTCCATCCACACAATCTCCGCTGCGGCTGGGCGTGTTGCTCTCCGGCCGCGGGTCTAACTTCCTGGCCATCGCGAAAAACATTCGCGAAGGGAAGTTGGGCGGCGTCGAGATTGCGATTGTGATTTCGAACGTGGCCGATGCGCCGGGTATTGCTGCCGCTGCTGAACTGGGTCTGCCGCACACCGTGCTTGTCTCCAAGGGCCGTGTGCGCGTTGAGCACGACATCGATGTGATCGACTGCCTGAAGCAACATGAAATTGATCTGGTGATTCTGGCCGGATACATGCGGCTGCTTTCGCCGGGATTCATCGCGGCGTTTCCAAACCGCATTCTCAATATTCATCCTTCGCTGCTGCCGGCCTTTCCGGGGCTGGATGCGCAGACGCAAGCCTGGGAGTACGGCGCGAAGGTGGCCGGTTGCACAGTACATTTTGTCGATGAGCATCTGGACCACGGCGCAATTATTCTGCAGCGAACGGTGCCGGTGCTCGACAACTATGATGCACACGCGCTGTCCGAGCGGATTCTTGCGGAAGAACACATTGCCTACAGCGAGGCGATAGCGCGCGTGGCCAGCGGCGAATACGAACTTGCTGGCCGGCGGTATGTGAAGCGAGGCAACTGAAAGACCTGTCAAGAGCGCAGTCCGCGGCGGCGACGGCCAAAGGGCTTTGCTGACAGGCACTTCGCATCTGGCTGTGCTTTGCAGGTTAATACCTTCGCTCGAAGTACTCTGATTCAAGCAAGGCAATGCGAAAGGGCGGCTTCGGCCGCCCTTTTTGTGTCTTGAAGGAGCTGCGGCGATGAATTGGTTTTCGAATATCTGGAAGCATCCGCGCACCACGGCGACGGGCGTGCTGATTGGCGTGACAACGGTGGCGGGAGTCCTGTCCCAGCAAGGTGTATCGCTCGGGCACGTGGGCAATGGAAACGTGGTGACCCTGGCCAGTGCGCTGGCCGCGGCGCTGTTGGGGCTGGTGGCGCGCGACCCCGGCGGGAACAATGCGGATGGACCGGGCGATGAAGCGGTCGGCCAAAAGAAAAGTTCCGGCGCGCAAAGCACCAGCGGAGCGATTTTGAAATCGTTGATGCTGGTTGCGCTGCTGCTGCAACTGTCGTTGACCCAGGGGTGCACTGCGAAGAACGTGGCGCAGGAGATTGTGAACTGGACGCCGGCAATGCAGTCGGCGGTGGCCACGGTGAATGCGACCGCCACGGTGCTTGACCCGGCCGATGTTGCGATTTTTGCAGCGGCGACGACGGGCTTCGATGCAGCGTCGAATCTGCTGGACGCGCAGGCACGCGCGTATCTCGCCAATCCCAATGCGGGCACATTGGCGCAGTTGCAGACGCAGGTGGTGGCCTTCCAGCAGCAGGTGAATGCGGCGCTGCTAAGCGCGGCGCGCATTGTGAATCCGCAAGGCCAGCAGCGTGCGCTTGTCGCGATTCAGGCAGTGGCCACGGCGGTCATCGCTATCCTCGCGCTGGTGCAATCGATATCGAGCAAGGAAGCGGTTGCGAGTATGGCGGCGCAGTCGACTGTGAAGCTGGCCATGGTCGAGCCGCTTATCGACTCTGGCGCTGCAGCGCGTATGGTGGCCGCACACTACAGCGAGACGCAAAGCGCGGCAACGGTGCAAGTGCGCAGTGCGCGCGCGGCGCTGATGCAGGCAGGCTTCTGAGTTTGGGGTGAACGCAGGGAGAAAAGGGCCGCTCAAAGTATCGAGCGGCCCTTCTTTTTTGCGTTTGTGCACAGGCTAGGTGTTGGTGGCCTGCATCTCGCCCAGAATCAGCTTCAGGGTAATCTTCTTCTGGCCGCGCAGTACGGTAATGGCGACGGTGTCGCCGGCCTGATGCTTGTCCATCACGGCGCTGATGTCCTGCGGATCGGTGATTTGCTGGCCGTCGATGGCAATAATCAGGTCGCCGCCCAGCATGATGGGTGTATTGCCCACGTAGGCGCGTTCATTGCCGCCACGCAGACCGGCACGCTCCGCGGCTCCGCCCGGAATCACACGCTGAATCAGCACGCCTGAGTCGGCAGACAAGCCCATTTGCTGCGCCAGGTCGGGCCCGATGGCGTAGGAAACGATGCCCAGTGAAGGCCGCCGCACGCGTCCGTACTTTGTCAGGTCGCCCAGCACGGCCTTGGCAGTGTTGATGGGAATCGCGAAGCCGATACCCGAGCTCTGGTCGGCGCCGTTGGAGGCAATCATGGTGTTGATGCCGATGACTTCGCCGCGTGAGTTGAGCAGCGGTCCGCCGGAGTTGCCGGGGTTGATGGCGGCGTCGGTCTGGATGGCGTCCTCAATCGGTGCGCCGTCCGCATTGCGAATGGAGCGGATGGAGCTGATGATGCCGCGCGTCATGGTTCCGCTCAGGCCGAAGGGATTGCCGATGGCATACACCTTCTGGCCCACATTCAGGCCGGAGGAGTCGGCTAGCGTGACCGGCTGCAGGTTGGGCGCGTTGATCTGAAGCAACGCCAGGTCGTGCGATTTGTCGCTGCCCACCACCTTGGCCGAGTAGCGGCGCTTGTTGCTCAGCATCACCTCGATGCCGCGGTTGGCGCCCTCAATTACGTGATAGTTGGTGAGCACGTGGCCGGCCTTGTCGAGAATGAAACCCGAGCCCTGGCCCTGCTGCGGCACCGCGCCATAGAAAAAGTTGAAGACCAGCGTGGTCGACGTGATGTTGACCACCGAGGGAAGCACGCGCTTGTAGACGGCGATGTTGTTCTGCTCTTCGGCGTCGTACTCGGGCGCGGCATGCGCTTCAGTCAGCTCCAGCCCCGAGCCGGAGCCGCGCACGTTCAGCAGCGAAAAGCGGCTGAACGGAGAGGACAGATGAGTGGTGAGATACCAGAATCCACCCACCAGCAAGACAACCAAAAGAATGCGGCGAAGTTTCATGGCGTGTGAACCGAAAAACCCTTCCTGAAAGAAAATACGGCTCCTGCGCGCCGCGGTTCCGTGGGTGCGGAATGGACGCGGCCGCCGCTTCTATTCTAATGACTCGCCCATGCGCGATTTGTTGCTCTCAGCCTGTAGACGAAGCCACAAATGCTCCACCTGCTGCGCCAGCTCGCTCTTATCTCCCGTATTTGTGAGCAGATAGTCCGCGCGGGCAGCCTTCTCGGCATCGGGAATCTGGTGCGTTAGCCGGGTGCGCGCGTCGGCTTCGGCAGCGGCGCGGTTGCGGCCATCGGGGTCAATGCGGGCGGCGTAGCGGGCAATCTTTACGTCGTCGGGCGCGGTGACCACCACAATGCGGTCGAAGCGGCGCTTCCAATCGGCCAGCTCCGTGTCAGCCTCGCCGCGTGCGTGCGCGTCGCGCTCCACTTCGAAGATGAGCGCCGAAATCACGACGGCGACGGCCGCTGGTTTGCGCGCAAATATCTCGTCCATCCATACACTCTGCGCGGCAATCGTCGCAGGGTGCACGATGGCATTCAGCTCCTGCAGGCGGCCTTCGCTGAAAGCGATTCGCGCCAGCGCCGCGCGGTCCAGCCGTCCATCCGCGGCAACAACGCCCGCGCCGAACACGCGCACAATCTCGTCGTAGACCGCGTGGTCCGGCTCCATCAGAGAGCGGCCCAGCTCGTCGGCTTCAATTACCTCTGCGCCGTGGGCGCGCAGCATCTGGCCCACGGTGCTTTTGCCGCTGCCTAAGCTGCCGGTAAGACCCACGCGAAGCATTAGAGAGCGGCATCCTTTCCCGGCCCGTGTACCCGGCCGGCGGCGAATCGGCAACTGGAGTGGAGTATAGGCGATGCGCCGCGCGTGGCGTTAGCAAGATGCAGCCGGGACAGGCAACATCCTGCATCAGCGTTTGCGCTCCAGGGTTACGAGCACGATGTCGTTGCTGTTCATGGGCAATGTGAACTCGACCGAGCCGCCGGCTGTGCTGTGCACCACTTTGTCTGCTTCGGGCAAATCGCGCGTGCGATGGTTCAGGTCTGCGATTTGCGCCGCGGTCAACTCCTTGGGAGAACCCATCTCAAGATAGGCAGTGTAGGCATCGTTCGCATGGAAGCCGGTGCGATGCAGTTGCAGGCGATAAGCGGTGCTGGGCTGTAGCTGCGTAATTTGCAGATGCACCGGCGCGGCCGCGTGCGAGCGAATGACCTTGGTGAAGTAGGAACGATTGCTGACCTTCTGATCCGGCTGCTCAAAGTCCCAGATTACTGCCGCGACGTTGCCGTCTTTGGTGGATACGAACGCCTGGGGGTCGCTGATCGAGATAGCATCGCCTTGCAGAGCGTGCAGGTATTTGTAAGCGAAGTATGCCGGCTTGCGAATTCCCTGCGGGTTCAGCAATCCAAATCCGCCTTCGAAAGAGGCCGTGGGAGGGCCGGGCTCTTCAAAGAGGTCCGTATAGGTCCAGTAGCTCATGCCCTGCACCAGACCCTGGCATGCCCTGAGCTTGGCGAGAATGTAGGGTGCACTGATATAGGAGTCGTGCACAGAATCACGCGGCGTGTAGCTGGTGCTCCACTCGGTGAAGTAGAGCGGAAGATTAGGAAATGCCGAAGCTGAAATCTGCTCGCGGACGTGCCGGACATCTCCGACGATAGCGTCCGGGGAGGGGTCGAGTTTGGTATCGCTCTTTCCATTCTCATCAAGAAAGCCGCCCTGTACGCCATAGGTGTGGGTGGTGACAAAGTCCACGGGAGCGCCGCTCTGCTTGACATGCGCGAGAAACTCCGGCACCCACGCGGCCCCTGCCGTGCCTGGACCACCGACGCGTAAAGCCGGATCGACAGCCTTGATGGTCTTCGCGGTGAGGTCGTAGAGCTGGAAGTATGCCTGCTGATCACCGCCCTCCCAGAAGCCGGAGAGGTTGGGCTCGTTCCAGACCTCGAAGTACCAGGAGCGGACTTCCTCCTTGCCGTATCGGGCTTCGATGTGCCGGATGAACGCATCCACCAGATCGCGCCATCCTTCCGGTTTGGGGTGCGATGTATTGCCCTTCCAATAGAAGATGCTGTTTTCCGTGGTGGCCAGAGCGGCGGGAGTGAATCCGAGCTCGACGAATGGCTTGATATGGCGATCAAGCAAGTCGTCGTAGAGCTGGTCGATCCGTGACCAGTTGTAGATCGTCTTGCCGTTCTCCACGCGCACGGTTCCGAGCACATCGTGAAAGATGGCGTGAAAGCGAATGTAGCGGAAGCCGAGCTCATCAGTCGTCAGCCGGAGCTGCTTCTGACTATCGTCACGAATCAGGGTTCCAGGATAGTCAGAGCCCACGGAGAGATCAAAGAAACGATCGACCGGCGCATGCGCGTCGCTCAACTGAATGACAATCTGACGCGCCGGGCTTTGAGTTTGCTGCGCGGGAGCGGATTGAACAAGTGAGGCGGCGAGGGCGCCAAGCGCAATGCCGGAATAGAGCGATGCCAAGGAGTGACGCATCATGAAGCACTTCCCAAGACGAGATTGGTGACGCACGCATTGCGCTGATTTTTCAGAACCAAGTGTAATCCTCGCGCGGAGCTGGCGGCACACACGCCGGTGCGGTCGGATGGAATGAAAGCGAGGGCTTTACAGCCCTCTGCGCATTTTGGCGGCGCGGACGGTATTGGCCATCAACATCGCAATGGTCAGCAGGCCCACTCCGCCCGGTACCGGCGTATAGGCCGACGAGGCTTCAAACGCGGCCGGGTCCACATCGCCCACAATCACGGAACCCCGCTTGGCGAATGCGGCTTCGCGTTTCTCATTGCCTTTAAAGAAGCGGTCAAAGGTGGCGCGGTCCTCGATGCGGTTGATACCGACGTCAATGATGACCGCGCCGGGCTTCACCATCTCCGGAGTGATGAAGCCGGGCCTGCCGATGGCGGCCACCAGAATGTCCGCTCCGCGCGTCACGGCGCCCAGGTCGCGCGTCTTCGAGTGACAGATGGTGACGGTGGCGTTCTGGTGCAGCAGCAGCATGGCGGCGGGCTTGCCCACAATGTCGCTGCGGCCCACGACCACGGCGTTCTGGCCAGAGATGGGCAGATTGCTGCGCTGCAGAATCTCAATGACTCCGGCGGGCGTGCAGGGAGCTAGCGCCGGGCGGCCGGCTTGCAGCTTGCCCGCATTCACGGGATGAAAGCCGTCGACGTCCTTCTCCGGGAGGATTGCGTCGAGCAGTGCCTTGGCGTCCACCTGCTTTGGCAATGGCAGCTGAATCAGAACGCCGTCGATGTCGTCGCGGTTATTCAGCGTCTCCACCAGCGCCATCATCTCTTCGGTGGTCACGGTGTCTGGCGGCGTAATCAGCTCGCTGTAGAGCCCCAGCTCGGCGCAGGTCTGCACCTTGTTGCGGACGTAAATCTCCGACGCCGGCACGTGGCCAACCAGCACGGCAGCAAGGCCAGGGCGAATGCCCTTTGCGGCCAGCAGTTTCACTTCCTCGGCAACTTCCTGCTTGATGGCCGCGGCAATCGCGGCTCCGTCAAGAATCTTCGGCATGTTCGCTCCCGATTCCCATCCTACCGCTTGGCGGTACGCGGGCACGCTTTCTACGGCAGGCCAGCGCCTGTCGCCTGTCGAAATCGCCGGTTCAGCCGAAATACCTAATAGAGTCACCGCACCGGAGGGGCGGCGCATGGCAGATGCCACCTGCACAAACGTTCCTTGGCAGCACGTACGTATTCCGCCGTTTCCGCAGACGGCGCTGCGCGTACTGCAACTGGCCGCGAAAGAAAGCGTGCCGATGAATCAGCTGAGCGCGCTGGTGAGCGCCGACCCGGCCTTTGCCTCTGAGGTGCTGACCATTGTGAACTCGCTGGTGTACGCGCCGCGATTTCCGATTCACAGCATTTTGCAGGCGTTGGCGGTAATTGGCGCCAACCACTTGCAGGGGGTGTGCCTTGCGGTGGGCGTGCGTGGCTATCTGGCGCAGCATTTGCGGCAGGCCGACGTGCAGGCGATGTGGCGGCACAATCTGGCGTGTGCGGCGGTAGCCGAGCTACTGGCCACGGCGGGCTTTCTGGATCGCGACGTGGCTTTCTCTTGCGGCGTGATGCACGACATTGGCCGCGTGGCGTTGGCGGTGATTTGCCATCAGCAATACGCGGAACTGGCAACAACGTTTCACGGGCCGAGCGAGAGTTCCCTGGAGCGCGAGCGCGAGGTCTTCGGCGTGGACCACTGCGAGATTGGCCTGCGGCTGGTAAAGGAGTGGCGTTTGCCGGAGGATTTCGAGCCGATGATTGCCCGGCACCACGATGTCTACAAAAAAGGCGACCCATGGACTATGGCCGCGCTGATACAGATAAGCTGCCGCATGGCGGACACAGCGGGCTTTCCAGCATTTCAAGGAGTGGAGCCGCAGCCGTACCCGGAGCTGGTTGAGCTGCTGCCGGAACACGAGCGGCGGCATTTCTTCCCCGATATTGAATCCTTGCGGACCGAGGTCGGGCGCAAGATTCTGGCGGTCGAATTGATCTAGCCTCTACACCGTCGCTTTGGTTGCGCCGGTCGAGACGCCGCCATCGACGAGCAGCATTTGACCGGTCACGTAGCGGCTTGCCTCCGACGCCAGAAAAATAACCGCTCCATCCAGATCATTGGGCTGGCCCGGGCGCTTCAACGGAATGCGGTCACAAATGTACTCCACCCATGCGGCATTCTCGTAGAGCACCTGATTCTGGCGCGTCTTGAACCAGCCCGGCGCCAGGCAGTTCACTGTTACGCCGTGGCGGCCCCAGTCGTCGGCCAGGCTCATGGTCAGCTGCTTGATGCCGCCGCGGCTGGCGCAGTAGGGAGCAAGGCCCGCAAAGCCGGCAACGCTTGTCACCGAGCCAATGTTGATGATGCGTCCGTAGCCGCGGGTCACCATGCCGCGCGCCACGGCCTGCGCCACGAAAAACGCCCCGCGCAGATTGGTGTCGACCACCGTGTTCCAGTCGTCCCAGCTCACGTCGAGCGCCGGCTTGCGAATGTTGCAGCCGGCGTTGTTCACCAGAATGTCGAGCTTGCCGTAGTACGCTTCCGCCTCGGCCACTCCGCGCTGAATGCTGGTGTTGTCGCGGACATCGAGATCGACGGAGAAGGCGCGGCGGCCCAGCGACTCAATCTCCGCGGCGAATTCGGCGAGGTCGGCACGCTTGCGGGCGGTCAGGGCCACGTCGGCGCCAGCACGCGCCAGCGCCCGCGCAAAGTACTGGCCCAGACCGCGGCTTGCGCCGGTAATCAACGCGACTTGTCCGGTGAGGTCGAAGAAATTCTCAGCCATTGCGATTGCTCCTCAGGGTTCCAGCACAACTTTCAGCAGGCCGGGCTCGCGCGCGTGCAGGCGACGGAACCAGTCAGCGCCTTGGGCCAGCGGTGCTACCGCGGAAATCAGCGGCTCCACCTTGATTTTGCCGCTCGACATCAGGCGAATGCACTCGCGGTACTCGCCCGAAGAGGCGCATGAGCCTTGCAGGCGAATCTGCCGCGAGACGGCGGACTGCAACGGCAGCTCAATCGTAGGCGAAACATTGCCGATGAGCGTTACCGTTGCGCCCTTGCGCACGGCATCGATGGCCAGTTTGATGGGAATGGTTGCGCCAACGCACTCCAGCGCCGCATCCGCGCCGCGTCCATGCGTAAGCGCATGGATCTGCTCGATCACGTCCGTGTCGCGCGAGTTGAGCGTGTACGTTGCGCCCATCTCTCTGGCCATGATGAGGCGCGTCTCGTCCACATCGAGAACAATCACGACGCTCGCGCCGGCGTTGAGCGCAGCTTGCAGCGTGAGAAGCCCGATCATGCCTGCGCCGACCACAACAACGGTGTCGCCTTTTGCAATGGGCGTGAGCGAGACGCCGTGCACGGCCACGGAGACCGCCTCAATGAGCGCGGCATGTGTGAACGGCATGGTCTCCGGCAGGTGATAGCAGATGCGCGCGGGCACCGCAACATACTCCGCGAAGGCGCCCATGCGGCGGAACTGCGGCGTGGATACACCGACAACTTCGCGGTTGTCGCAGAGGTTGATTGCGCCGCGTTCGCAGAAGAAGCACAACCCACAGGAGACGGTGGAGTCGAAGGTGAGGCGGTCGCCGCGGCGAAAACCGGGAACATCGCTGCCGACAGCCTCGACCACCCCGGCGGCTTCGTGGCCCATCACGATGGGTGGAAGGCGGCGGCCCGTGCTGCCGTCCATGCCATGCACGTCGCTGCCGCAAATGCCGCAGGCTCGGATGCGAATCAGCAGCTCGTCCGCTGCCGGAGTGGGCACCGGCAGGTCGGTCAGGTCGAGCTGGTTGTATGCGGAGAGGACGAGAGCCTTCATCGAGCAATCCTTTGGCCGGAGATTGTCAACAGGCAAGGATAGTTCATGAGCGTGGCGCGGGCTGCGGCACTTCGATACGCCCGAGCACAAAGAGATACATGAAGATGCCGATGAGCAGATAGACGGCGGGCACGGCAAAGGCCAGCGCGAAGGAGTGGTAGCGCGAAATCAGAATGCCGGTAACGATGGGCGCGGCGATGCCGGAGACCTGATTGGAGAAGTTCATGATGCCGCCGACCTTGCCCACATCGGCGCGGCGCGCGATGAGCGAAGGCAAGGACCAGCCCACCGGAGCAGCGGCGGCAAGACCGCCGATGGAGAGGCTGATCCAGGCAATGGCTTGCAGAGGGCTGTGCGGATGTGCGGCGCCGAGAATGCCGAGACCGCATGCCGTGCCGCCGATAAGAACCGTGCGGCGCACGCGGCTTGCGTCCCAGCCGCGGCGGATGAGCGCGTCAACCAGCCAGCCGCCAATGAACAGATCGGTTGCAGTGGCGATAATCCACGGCGCGCCAGTGTAAAGGAAGGAGTGCAGCAGATCCAGATGCAGCGCCATGGAGAGATAGCCGGGCAGCCATGTGAGCAGCATGTAGAAGACGTAGTTGTAGCCGCCGAAGCCGATGGTGAGCCCGATGACTTTGCGCTGGCCAAGCAGAGAGAGAAAGGAGGAAGGCTGTTCGGCCTCGCGCGTTGCCGAACTGTGATGAGCGCCGATGTAGGTGCGCTCGGCTTCGCTGAGTTTAGGGTCGTCCTGCGGGTCGCGATAGATAACCCAGAAGAGGACGAAATACGCGAGGCTGACGATACCGGTGACGGCGAAGCTCCAGCGCCAGCCAATGGCAAGCAAAACCATGCCGAGCAGCGGGACGCCCACGGCGGGGCCAAATTTGGCGGCAGCGTCAAAGATAGCGGTACTGAAGCCGCGTTCATGCGGAGGAAACCACAGGCCCACGGCCTTGGCGTTGGCGGGGAAGGTTGGGGCTTCGCCCACACCGAGCAGAAAGCGCGCGCCAAAGAGAAAGGGAATGCTCGGCGAGAGCGCCGCGGCAAACGAGGCCATGCTCCACAGGAAAGTACCGATGCGGCCCACGCGGCGCACACCGAGCTTGTCGAGAATCACGCCGATGGGGAGCTGGCAGGCAGCGTATGTCCAGTTGTAGGCGCTGGCCAAAACGCCGAATGCAACCGTAGAAACACCGAAGGCCGTGTTCAGCGCGTCCTGCGAGACAGAGAGGTTGACGCGGTCAAAGTAGTTGACCAGCACGCCGAAGCCGAGCAGCCAGGCGATACGCCAGCGGCGCCGCCCGTGCGGCTGAAGTTGTTGGAATGTAGTCAAGAGCGACTCTCGCGCGCGTGGGCTGGGCGGTTCGCGGCGCACGAACAATGCGTTGAACGGCCACAAACACCTTCGTCGACCAGGGGGCCGGTTGTAAAGAAACAATCGGCCGGCCGGTAAATGCTAACGAAACAGGACGCGATAGCTTGTCCCGCTCTTCAACTGAAATGCGCCGTTGCCGGCTACGGCTATGGATTTGCCGTCGGTGGTGCGCAGCGCATCAATGCTCTGCCCCTTGGGTGGAATCAATCGCACCGCGCCGTCGCCCTTTGCGTGCAGCGTGAGCGCGACGATTTTGCCCGACTGCCAGCGCATGTCGAGCGCTAGCCCGCCGCGCGTGCGCAAACCTTCCACGGAGCCGTTGGCCCACTGCGCAGGCAGTGCAGGCATCAGCTCAATTTCGGTCGCATCAGGCAGCCAGCGCGACTGCACCAGTGCTTCGAGCATTCCATTGGCCGCGCCCAGATTGCCGTCAATCTGGAAGACACCCGGCGGATGCGTGTCCATCAGATTTGGAAAAGTGGATTGCCGGAACATAACCTGCAGGCTGTCGTAGGCGAGCGCGCCCTCGTGCAGGTGATCCCAGTAATTCACCACCCACGCACGCGACCAGCCGGTTTGGCCACCGCCAAGAGCAAGACGGCGTTCCAGCGTGGTGCGCGCGGCTTTGGCCAGCTCCGGCGTATGCTCCAGCGAGATTTGCGTGCCGGGAAAGAGCGCCCATAGATGCGAAATGTGGCGATGGCCGGGCTCGGCCTCGTCGTAATCAAGTGGCCACTCCTGCAACTGGCCGTGCTTGCCGATGGCATAGGGCAACAGCTTGGCGCGCGCAGACTCCACCTGCTTGAGGAATGCGGCGTCTTCGCCGAGGATGTTGCCGGCCTCGAGCGTGCGCGTGAAGAGCTCGCGGACAATTTCGATATCCATGGTGGGGCCCATCACCAGCGAGTGCTCGCTGCCGTCGGCAAGCTTGTAGCGGTTCTCCGGAGACATGGAGGGGCCGGTGACCAGATGCCCCTTGCCGTCATCGACAAGGTAGTCGAGGTAGAAGAGCGAGGCATCATGCAGGATGGGCCAGGCACGGTCGCGCAGAAACGCGCGGTCAAGCGTAAAGGCATAGTGGTCCCATGCCTGCAGCGAGAGCCATGCGCCGCCCATGGGCCAAAGGCCCCAGATGTAGCCATCGATAGGTTCAGCGTCGCCCCAGATGTCGGTGTTGTGATGAATCACAAAGCCGCGCGCGCCGTAATACTCGCGTGCCACGCGCACACCGGTACCGCTGCTGGGAGTGCGCACCATGTCCACGAGGTTGATAAGCGGCAGGCTGGTTTCTCCCAGGCCGGCAGGCTCTGCCAGCCAGTAATTCATCTCCGCGTTAATGTTGATGGTCCACTTGGAGCCCCACGGATTATTGATGCCCGCGGCCCAGATGCCCTGCAGATTGGCCGGCAGTCCATTGATGCGCGAGGAACTGATGAGCAGATAGCGCGCGAACTGAAAGTAAAGCTGCTGTAAGCCCAGGTCATCCGCACCGGCGCTCACTCGGCGAATGCGCTCGTCGGTGGGGAGAGAGTCATTAGGATCGAGTGACGGTGCCAGGTGCAGCGCCATGCGGCGATAGAGCGGCTGGTACGCGGCGAGTTGGCGGGTGAGCAATTGGTCGAAGGAGCGTGTGCGGGCCTGTGTGAGGGCATGCTCGCATTGCGTTTCCGGCTCTCCGCCGGCAAAGGGACCGCCTTTGAAGTCGCTGGCCGCGGCAATCAAAATCGTTACCGTATCCGCACCGGCAACCACGAGTTCATTACCCTCTGCGTGGACAATTCCCCCGGTAGGCACAATCAGTGCCTCTCCGGCAAAGCGCGTCTGCTCCTTGTGCTCTGCGCCTTCGCGCAGCACCAGCGTGTTGCCACCGCGCGTGCGCACGGCAAAGTCCTCGGGGCGGTCCATGCTGGCGCGGAAATTGATAGCGCCCTTTTTGTCGGCTAAGATGCGGACGACGATCACTTCATCAGGCAGTGAGGCAAAGACCTCGCGCGTGTAGTGAACGCCGTTGGCCACATAGGTCACGCGTGCCACGCCTGCATCAAGATCAAGCTCGCGGCGATAGCCGCTGACAGCGGATTTGCCTGCGTCGCGCAGATAGAGATCGCCCAGTGTGCTGTAACCGGGCATGCCGGACGGAATGCCGATCATGTCCTCGGCGGCCATCTTCTCCACTTCGGCAATCTTCGCGCCATCGGTGCCTTGGGACTCGAGCAGCAGCTTGCGCATCTGCGGGAATGCTTCGTGCGCGCGCGGATTGAGGCGATCGGCGCGGCTTCCCTGCCAGATTGATGACTCGTTCAGCTGCAGGTGCTCATCGGCTGCGCTGGTTTGGCTGCCGTCCATCAGCGCGGTGTTCTTTCGTGCATCCTGCAGGTCGCCGTTGTTGCTTCCGGTGTTGGCGCCGCCGAAGACCATTGCGCCCAGATGGCCATTGCCTACAGGCAGCGCTTCATCCCAGATGGGTGCGGGCGCGCAATACCAAAGAACTTCATGCGCAGGCGCGGGCTTTTGCTGCGCGCCGAGAAGAGCTCCGCCGGTGCATAGAACCATGCCGGCGAAGAAAGGAATGAGAGTGGAATAGTGACGCGAAATCATCAATACAAATCCTCAGTAGGGCCGTACGTTTTCCGTGATGCCGGGCCAGTTGTCAGTACGGAAGGGAACGGCAGGCAGGCCCGCTCCGTTGAAGAGCGTGGCTTCGGGATTTGACTGCCAGGCGTAGCGGACTTCCTTCGGATTGGGTACGGAGGGCGAGGAGACGATAATCGCATCGCCTTCAATGCGCGCCTCGGCCCAATACCATTTGTGGTCGTCGCCGGCGATGGAGAACTCAGCGAGTTTGCCGCCCTTGGCGACGAGACCACCGTCGGTGTGCGTGAAGTGAATGCGAATCTGGCCTGACAGCCGGTCAGCGGATTTATACGTCGGGCCGGCAAAGACCACATGTTTGCCGTAGTGGTTGGCCAGCGCGCACAGGGCCAGCCGCTCGCCCACAGGCTGCTTTTCGGCGGGGTGAATGTTATCCGCGTCACCGGTATCGATGGTGACGGCAAGGCAGGAGTTGTGCACGGTTGCCGCGGCAATGGCCTGCGACTCGCGCGTCTCGGCCCACTGGTCGCCGTCGACAGGTGTGGCGCTGCGCGGCTTAAACGCCGGCAAGCTGACGATGTAGAACGGGAAATCGCCCTGCGCGAAGGTGCGTCGCCAGTCGCCGATCATGGCGGGCATGATTTTGCGGTACTGGTAGCCGCGTTCGGAGTTCTGCTCACCCTGGTACCAGATGGCGCCGGTGAGTGCCATCGGCGCGACCGGCTTGAGCATGCCCTGATAGAGAACCGTCGGCATCACCGGCCAGTTTTCGTAGGTCAGCGGCAGCGAGTGCGGCGGGCGCGCATCCACGCTGAGCTTACCCTTCCACTCGCCGGCCAACGGAACGATCGTTTTATCGCCGAGTTCGATGTGCAAGTCTTCGGGTTTGCTGATAAAGCCTCCATCAGGCTTGGTTTTGAGTACGCGAATGGCAATGACGTTGCGGCCGGGCTTGAGCACGGTTTCGCGCAGAGGATAGACGCGCGGATTTTCAACCCATGCGCTACCGCCAACTTCCGCGCCGTTCACATACGCGGTATCCATGCGCTCCACCGAGCCAAGATGCAGCGTGGCATGGCCGGCGGGAAGGGGATTGGGCAGATCGACCACCTTGCGGAACCACGCGACGGCAGGTGTCTGCGGCACTCCAAGCTCGGCAAAGCCACCGGGCAGCTTCACGTTGGTCCACGCGGAGTCGTCAAAGTCAGCGGCTGACCAGTTGCCCTTCAGGCCGATGTCGAACTCGTCGTACCAGTGCATCACATAATTTCCGTACTCGGGCGCGCCGGCGTCTGCAAGGCGCTTCACCTCCGCCAGCGGTACGTCGAAGTCCTTCAGTGGCTGCAACGCTTCTGTGCTGGTCCAGGCCTCTGCCGGTGTGCCGCCCACAGCGTCCACTACCAGGCCAATGGGGACATGTGTCTCCTGCTGCACCTTGCGCGCAAAGTAGTAGGCCACTGAGGAGACCCAGTCGGCGGTTTCGGGCGTAACGATTTTCCAACTGCCGGAGAGCGAATCGGTGGGGTGATAGGCCGTGTGCGGAGCCACGGAGAAGAAACGAATCTGTGGGTAGTTCGCCGCCTTCACTGCTTCGGCGCCATCGCGCGAGAAGCGCAGTGGAACGCCCATATTCGACTGGCCGCCGCAGAGCCACACATCACCCACCAGCACGTTGTGCAGTTCCACAGTTTCGCGGCCGGTGATGCGAACGGTGTAGGGGCCACCCACGGCGGGCGGAGCAATCTTCACCTGCCAGCGGTGGTCAGCCGCGGCCACGGCCGTGGCGCTTTTGCCGCCCACAATTTCCACGCGAATCTTGTCGCCGGGCTCGGACCAGCCCCACAGCGTGTTGGGCTTGCCGCGCTGCATCACCATGTTGTCGCCGAAGAGCGGGCTGACGAAGGGATGCGGATTTGCAGGTGCTGGAGGCGCCGGCGGCTGTGCGAAGGCAGAGCCGGAGATGACGAACGAGAGAAGAACGGCAAAGAAAGTGGATTTGGAAAGCATGCGATTCAACCTCTTTGTGCCGCAGGCGCAGAGGCGCGCGGCAGAAACATTACGGCATTGACTGTAAAGGATGCGCCGGATGCTTACCTACCGGCTTCGTCACAAAGCTTCGGCAATGCGTCGTCATCCCCTGCCGAAAAATCGGCCCGGATATCTTTGCGAGATCCGGGCCAGGATATGGAGGCAAACACTTGCGGAGCTATTTAAAGAGCCGTGGAGCAAAGTCCTTCAGGTCGCGGCGCCAGGTCTGCCACTCGTGGTCTGTGCCCGGCGACTCGTAGAAGATGTGCTGAACGTGGGCTTCGTCGAGCGAGGTGTGCAGGCGCTCAAGTCCGGCCTTCATCATGGGAGGCTCGTTGGTGCCAACGCCGATCCAGAGCAGGTGAACCCGCTTGGCGAAGGCTGCCGGGTCGGCCAGCGCTCCGTGAAAGTCGGTCTTGGGGTCGAGCGAGCGATTGCCCAGCACCAACTGTCCGGCAGCACCGCTAAAGCCGCCAATGTACGAGAACAGGTCCAGATGATCGAAGGTGACCTGGAAGGTTTGCATGCCGCCCATCGACAGTCCGGCCATGGCGCGATGATCACGGTCGGCCACGGTGCGGAAGTTGGCATCGATGAAAGGAATCAACGCCTGCGTGACGTCGTCCTCGAAGGTCTGCGCCATCTCCTGCATCACACGCATCGCCTCAGGTGAGCCGAAAGGCTTGCCGGCAAGGTCGGGCATCTCAAAGCCGGCGCGGCGCGCGTAGCCATTGGCCATTACCACAATCATCGGCTTGGTGTTGCCTTCGGCAATCAGGTTGTCGAGGATGAAGTTGGCGTGCGCCTGACGCACCCAGCCGGTCTCGTCTTCGCCGCCGCCGTGCTGCAAATAGAGCACCGGATAGCGAACCTTGGTCTGGGTATCGTAGTTGGGCGGCGTGTAGACAAGTGCGTGGCGCCAGGTACCCGTGACCGAGGACTTGTACCAGACCTCGCGCACCTGGCCGTGAGGCACATCCTGCGCGGAGTAGTAAGTGGACCCGGCCTCGGGAATCTCAATGCCGCTGGCGTCGCGGCTGCCGCCGTAGTACGTGTGGGTGCTGGGGTCGGCCACTTCGGCGCCGTCAATCGTCACCGTGTAGTAGTGGAAGCCGGGGACCAGCGGTGGCGTGGTCACGGTCCAGAAGCCGTCAGTCTGCTTCTCCATGTCGAGCTTGGGGCCGCTCCAGAAGTTCAGCTTTACCTTGGTGGCCTCGGGCGCTTTGATGCGGAACTGCGCGCGGCCCTCACTGTTCACACGCGGATATTTCGCGTCCAGAACATTTGTGGTTGCGGGTTTGTAGTCATCGGGGGCCTGAGCCCAGCACAGGCTTGCCGCCAGCAGCAGCATGGTTCCAACCAGCTTCATCGCTTCTTCTCCGGGTGCCGAGCTGCATACCGCTCCCCCGGCTTGCTGGGGACTTGCCTGGGCGCACTTCGGCCAAGCGCATCGTACGCCGCGGTATGAACCAAGAGATAGTCGCAAGATTTCAGCCAATACATCGATTTATTAGATATATTGAGGGGTGATGAAAACCACCCTGGACGAATGGGAAATCCTGAACGCAGTGGTGCAGTTAGGCGGCTTCGCTCCGGCGGCCGAGCAACTGCATCGCTCGCAGTCCACCATTAGCTACGCCATCGCGCGGTTGCAGTCACAGCTGGGCATCAAGCTATTTGAGCTGAAGGGGCGCAAGGCGCAGCTCACCGAAGAGGGTCGCGCCCTGCTGGCCGATGCTGAGCCTCACCTGGCCGGTTTCCGTCAACTGGAGCAGCGCGCCAAATCGCTGGCCTCGGGCGGCGAGTCGGAGATTCGCCTTTCGGTGGACAGCATCTACCCCAGCGAGCGCCTGTTTGCCGCTCTGGCTGAGTTCAGCACGAAGTTTCCCTACGTACAGATCAAGTTGCGCCAGGGAACGTTTGTCTCCGCCGATTCGGAGTTCTCCGCGCACAAGGCGCACCTGTGCGTCGCCGGCCTCATGTCGGGCGAGTACTTCGTCAAGCCGGTGCTGGAAATTCAAATGCTCGCCGTCGCTCATCACGACCATCCGTTGCACGCCTTGAAGCGGCCGCTGACGCGCACAGATTTCATCCGCCACATGCTTGTCACGATTGAGGGAGTGACCGCGGGCGTTCCGCGCCGCCAGCCGCGCACTGCCGCGCAACGATGCCTGGCGGTTTCCACCATTGAGGCGGCAATCGACGCGGTTCGCAGCGGGTTATGCTTTGGCTGGCTGCCGCGCTATCGCATTCAGGCGCTGTTGGAGTCGCGCGAGCTTCGGCCACTGCCGCTGCCGACCGGCGGAGCGCGCGCCGTGGCGCTGAATTTGGTGTGTGCCGACGTTGCGTCGAGCAGCCGCGAAGTGACGGCACTTGCCAATCTGCTGGGTTTGAACCGCGATCTGGAAGCGGTGTGAAATGAGGGCGACAGCCTCGCCGACGAGCGCGCCTGACAGGGCTTCCGATACGTATTGTTCGACAAAGTCGATATAAATAAAGCGATTTATTTAACTTGTCGCGTCTTGTGCAGAGTCTGTATCGTCGAGAATTTCGAGGGTGCACTCGCAAATTTGTCGATGGATTGTGGCCACTATGGCCGCTCCTCCGCCGGAGTGACTCCCACGAAGCCAGATTCATTCCTTGGGAGATTCTCACGTGCGCCGACTTCTTACCGGTACCGGTCTTGTTGCCTTCACAATCTCGGTGTGCGCGGTTGCCGCGGCACAAACCCATCTCACCATTGACGCCTCCAAAACCGGCCCAACCATCAACCGCAATCTGTTTGGGCAGATGGCGGAGAACCTGGGCCGCGGTGTGCATGAAGGCATGTGGGTGGGGCCGGAGTCGAAGATTCCCAACACACGCGGCATCCGCAACGATGTGGTGGAGGCGCTGCGCGCGTTGAAGGTTCCCAATGTGCGCTGGCCGGGCGGCTGCTACGCCGACGAGTACCACTGGCGCGACGGCGTGGGCAAACGCGTGGCCAATGTGAACTCGGTGTGGGGCGGCGTGCTGGAGCCGAATGATTTCGGCACCGACGAGTACATGGACTTTCTGCACCAGATTGGCAGCGACGCCTACCTGGCGACGAATATCGGCACGGGCACGCCGAAGGAGGCCGCCGACTGGCTGGAGTACATGACCGCGGCGCAACCCACCACGCTGGCCAAAGAGCGCGCGGCCAATGGACACGCGGAGCCGTACAAAGTCGCGTTGATGGGCATTGGCAACGAGAGCTGGGCCTGCGGCGGCGGCATGACTGTCGACTACTACCTCAGCCAGTTGAAGATCTACAGCCACTTTGTGCGCAACCTGAACCCCGCGCAGCAGGACAAGCAGCAGATGTTGAAGATTGCTGTCGGTCCCGGCTTCCCCACCACCGAGTGGACCGAAAAGGTGATGGACGCCTGGAAGCACCATGACTGGGTGTGGGACATCAACGGGCTCTCCGTGCACTGGTACACCATGGCAGGCTGGCCGCCTTCGTCGCCGTCGATGAACTTCTCGCTCGACGACTACGCCAAGTCGCTGAAGTCAACGTTGTTCATGGACGAGTTCCTGCACAAGCAGGAGACGGTGATGGACAAGTACGACCCGGAGAAGAAGGTAGCGCTGGTGGTGGACGAGTGGGGCGCATGGCACGCGCCGCTGGCAGGCACCAATACACAGTTTTTGGAACAGCAGAATAGCCTGCGCGATGCGATTCTGGCGGCGCTGAACGTGAACATCTTCGCGCGTCACGCCGACCGCGTGCGTGCGGCCAACATTGCGCAGATGGTGAATGTGCTGCAGGCCATGGTCCTGACCGACAAGGAAAAGATGGCCCTGACGCCGACCTATTACGTCTTCAAGATGTACGTGCCGTTCCAGGATGCGACCTTTGTACCGGTGAGCTTTGACGCGGGCACGTATACGCACGGTGCGGTGACATTGCCGCGCATCGACGCGATTGCTGCGAAGGACAAGAACGGCAAGCTGTGGATTGCGATTACCAACCTGGACGCCGAGCAGGCGGTGGAGATTCAGGCTAATTTGAGTGGGATGGCGGCGAAGTCGGCGCACGGCGAAACGCTGACCGCGCCGGCCGTGGACAGTATCAACACGTTCGACAAGCCCAACACGGTTGTACCCAAGCCGATTGTGGCGCAGGTAAAGAATGGCGCCCTCTCGCTGAAGGTGGAGCCTAAGTCGGTGACCGTGCTTGCGGTCGAGTAGAAACCGGAAGAATTTTGTGGAGGAAGAGATGAATTCGTTGAAATTTTTGGGAGCCATGGCGTTGACCGCGGCTTTGGGGGCAGCGCTGGCGCTGGCTCCGCACGCGACAGCGCAGGCCAATCCTGTGCACGTAGTGGTGAACGCGGAGAAGACCGGCGCGCCGATTTCGCCGCATATCTATGGGCAGTTTCTTGAGCACGGCGGCGACATTGTGAATACCGGCGTATGGGCCGAGGAACTGGTGGACCGCAAGTTCTTCTATGCCGTTGCAAAGACGGCGCCGCAACCGCCGAAGGTGACGGGGAATGGCGAAGGCAATCCGCGCTTCCGGCGGGTTCCCACGCGCTGGTGGAGCCCGGTGGGCGGCGATGATGCCGTCACGATGGATATGCATGCGCCCTACTCCGGCGACCATACGCCGCTGGTGAAGCTGGATGCGAGCGGCCCCCGTGGCCTTGAGCAAGGCGGTATTTTTGTGCGTGCCGGGAAAGCGTATTCCGGACGCATCGTACTGGCCGGCGGTCCCAACGCCGAAGTCAAAGTCACTCTCATTTGGGGCAAAGGCGCCGCAGACCGCAAGAGCGTGACGATCCCGCGCCTCACCGCGGCCTATCGCAAATTTCAAGTCGAGTTCACTCCGCAGGCCAGCACCGAAGACGCTCACCTGGAGATTACCGGCACGGGCAGCGGATCGTTCCACGTGGGCGCGGTTTCGCTCATGCCGGCCGACAACGTGGAGGGCTTCCGCAAGGAAGTGGTGGCCGCGCTCAAGCAGTTGCGTTTCGGCGTGCTGCGTTTTCCTGGCGGCAACTTCGTCTCCTCGTATGAGTGGCGCGATGCGGTGGGCGACATCGACAAGCGCCCGCCCATCTTTGACCCGGTGTGGCATGCGGTGCAGCCCAACGATGTGGGCACGGACGAGTTCATGACGCTATGCCGGCTGCTGGGCGTCGATCCCTACATCACGGTGAATGCGGGCTTCGGCGATGCGTGGTCGGCGCGCGAGCTGGTGGAGTACACCAACGGCGCCACTACAACGGCGATGGGCAAGTGGCGCGCGGCCAACGGACACGCCGCGCCGTACGACGTGAAGCTGTGGGGCATTGGCAACGAGCCCTGGGGCGACTACCAGATGGGCTCGATGGATATTGAGCAGTACGAGCTGAAGCACGACATGTTCGCCAAGGCCATGCGGCAGGTGGACCCCTCGGTGATTCTGATTGCCGGCGGCGCCATGCCCGACGTGATGACTGGCGCCAATCAGTCCAAGCGCATCGGCGGCACGTTCGTGCCGGACTATCTCTCCAGGGCCGACTGGAGCGGGCACATGCTGGCGCACTGTCTGGACAACATCGACATGCTCAGCGAGCACTACTACTCCAGCAGCAACATGCACACCGATTTAAAGCTGGAGAAGAAGGTGAACATCGGGCCTCAATCGCTCATCGAGTGGGAGCGCGCGCCGGCCACGCAGGTGCGGGTGAAGTACGAACACTATCAGGAATACCTGAAGCTGATTCCGGCGCTGCAGACCAAGCGCGTGCCCATTGCCATTGACGAGTGGGCTTACATGGACTTCGAGTCGCCGCGCAACTCCTACAAGGTGGTTCCTGCCTACGCATGGGCCTTCCACGAGATGTTCCGTCACTCCGATCTCTTCCAGTTGGGCGCTTATACCTTTGCCACCGGCATGATGAGTCAGACGCAGGATGAGGCCGTGCTCAATCCAACCGGAATGCTCTTCAAGATGTACCGCGATCACTTCGAGACGATTCCGGTGGAGGTGAGCGGCGACTCGCCGCAGCCCAAGCCTATCTTCCCGGCCGGTGGCGACCAGCCCGCCGTGAATCCCGGCAGCGACACGTATCCGCTGGATGTAAGCGCGGCGCTCAGTGCGGATCACAAGACGCTGTCCATTGCCGTGCTGAATCCGTCGGACGCCAAGGCAACCGCGAAGATTTCGATTCAGGGTGTGAAGCTTGCTGCGCACGGCACGCTGTGGCAGATGGCGCCCTCGTCGGTGACGGCGGTGGTGGCTGTAGGCAAGAAACCCGAAGTGAGCGTGGACGAGCATGCGCTGGGCGCATTACCGGAGATGCTCGAAGTAGCGCCCTTCAGCGTCAACATCTACTCGTATCCGGTGGAGTAACAGACAACCGATAGGCGGAGAATGCGCAGCATTCTCCGCACAATCCGAATGCTTTCAGTGAGGACAAGAATGAAAACGAAAACGATTCTGAATGCCGTGGCGATGGCAACCTGTGCCATCTTCACCGCAAGTCTCGCCGCGCAGGTGCAGACCATTGTGCCGCCAGTCATACCCAGTGCCAAGCCGGACACGGTGGAGCACATCAAGATTCACGGCGCGCATCTGGAAGGGAATTTGGAAGGCGAAGCTGTTGATCGCGACGCCATCGTTTTTCTGCCGCCGAGTTACGCCAAGGACAAGACGCGCCGCTATCCGGTGGTCTACGCGCTGCACGGCTACTCCATTGGAGCCGAGCAGTGGACCCACGAGATCCACGTGCCGCAGACGATCGAGGGCGCAATCGCGCAGGGCGCGAAGGAGATGATCGTGGTGCTGCCCGACTCGAAGACCATCTACAACGGCTCCATGTATTCAAGCTCGACGACCAGCGGCGACTTTGAGAACTACGTGGCGCAGGATGTGGTGGCTTACATCGATACGCACTACCGCACGCTGGCCAAACGCGAGAGCCGCGGCCTTGTTGGGCACTCCATGGGCGGCTATGGAGCGACGCGGATTGGCATGAAACACGCCGACGTCTTTGGCGCGCTCTACATCATGAGCCCCTGCTGCATGTCGTCAATGACCGGCGGCGCGCCGGGTATGCCCGCCGACAAGATGAAGGAGATGGCCATCGCAACCGAAAAGAAGGTCGCAAGCGCCAAGTCTCCGGCCGAAGCGGCCAGCCTGCTGCCCGGCTTTGGCGCGGCGCAACTGGCGCTGGCTGCGGCCTGGTCGCCCAACCCCAAAAATCCGCCGCTTTACTTTGACCTGCCCACCAAGGACGGCGTGCCGGTACCCGAGGTGCAGGCCAAGTGGACGGCCAACTCGCCGCTGGCCTTCGTTGACCAGTACATCGGAAACCTGCGCCGGTACAAGGCAATTTCGATGGATGTGGGCGACCAGGACGGCTTGAGAGTGGACGCGGGCAAGCTGCACGAGATTCTTTCCAGCTACGGCATCGCCAACGACTTCACCATCTAC
>DASVLI010000094.1:0-21459 GCA_036384955.1 Occallatibacter sp. | reverse complement strand
GAGCCGGCGGCGTGTCCGTCACTGACGCGCGGCCACTACTCATACGACTTTGGCGACACGGCGCACCTGACACCGCTGTTGAAGATGCACACGCTGGGGTCGACCTTCATTCCGCCGGCGATTCATGCGGGCGGGCTGCGTTATCACGGCATGGGGCCGATGGTTTCGCACGCGCTGGGGCTTGGCCTGATTGAGGCGACGACCGTGCAGCAGCTGGATGCTTTCGCGGCGGGAATTCAGTTTGCCAAGGCCGAGGGAATCATTCCCGCGCCGGAGTCGAGCCATGCGGTGGCGGGTGCGATTCGCGAAGCGCTCGAGGCGAAGGAAGAGGGCAAGGCGAAGACGATTCTCTTCGGACTGAGCGGGCATGGGCACTTCGACATGCAGAGCTACATCAACTACCAGGCCGGCAAGCTGGAGAACTACGAGTATCCGGCGGAAGAGATTGCGATGGCGCTGGCGGGGCTGCCGGTGGTGTAAGGACAGGGAATAGGGAGTAGGGAATAAGGAGTAGTAGGGGCGTGCTGGTGTTGGCCCCATTGCCCTGATGGAAGAAGATGAGGCCCTGACGTGGATGCACGTCGGGGCCTTTTCGTCTATTGGTTACAGGGCCGGGGCGGGTTTGGCTTGGGACGAAGTTTGTGTATCGATGGGCGTGACTTCGATGTAGTCGAGGGCCGCGGGATCGCTGCCGTTGGGAACGCCTTCGATGCGAATCATGTCGCCGGGCTTGAGGGCGATGCCGTGACTATCTGGGCCGGCATAGATGAAGCGTGTGGAGTTGTCTCCGTGTGGGTGGCTTGTGGGGAATGTGCCGTCGGCGGCCCAGCTGATGAGTTGCTGGCCGTCGAGCGAGAGCGTGAAGTGCGCGATGCCATCGGGCAGATCGAAGTATTGTGCGGCGATGTTGAAGCGGCCCGCTGCGCCTGAGTAGATCCACTCGGCGGAGCAGGAGGCAGCAGTGCAGGTAACGGCTTTGCCGCGTGAGGCGTCTTCCCAGGGCGTGACGTCGACGACGGTGTAGCCGGAGAGTTTGGCGTCTTCGGCTTCATAACGGCCGGGGTAGTGGCCGGCGCGGCCTTTCGCATCGGGAATGCCGCTGAGCTTGAGGAAGTATTGCGTGACCGCGTCGCGCCAGACGATGGCGTGGCTGGCTTGATACTCAAGGCGCGCGAGCATGTTGGTGTAGAGGGCTGGGTCGATGCGGCCCTTGAGCGATTCCCACTCGCGCACGAACTGCGCGGCCTGCGCTGCGCCGCGGTAGTGGCTGTCGTAGAGGTACTGGATGACTGTGCTGCCGTTGTGCAAGTTGTAGGTGTACGGCACGTGATGGAAGAAGAGCAGCAGGTCGTCTGGCGTTTTCTTCTCGTCTTCGAAAATCTGCGCCAATTGAGGCGGATATTGGCCGGCATAACCGGTGCCGGTGGCGACGCTGCGATCCATGCCGACGCCGTCATGGTCGGCGCGATGCCACTGGCCCCAGCCGTTGCGCTCGCTGGCTTCGATGTTGGGGCCGTAATGCGAGCCAGTGATGTCAGTGAGTGTTTGCAGGCCGAGCGGGCCGGTGTAGTCCTCGTAGGCGGGCCAGCTCTGCATCAACATCTTTTCTACGGTTGAGACGACGCGTGGCTCGCGGCTGATTGTTTGCTCAATCCACTCGAGTGCGATTTGTTCTGCGCTGAGAGTGGGATCCCACGCGAGGCGGCCGAAGGCGTAGAGATTGGCTAGCGCGAGCGGCGAGCCGAGCCAGGCCTCGCGGCCCACTCCTGAAACGCCGACCATGCCGCCGAGAGGCTGATGAAATGCGGCTCCGGAGACGATGGAGCGGACGGGCGTGGAGACGTTGCCGGCGCGCATGTCAGTGTCGAGAATTTGACGCCACATGGGCGCGAGGTAGACCAGATGGCGCTGCTGGCCGAGGTACTCCTGGGTGATTTGCAGCTCCATTGCCTGACTGGTGTGGGGCAGGCCGGCGAAGACCGGTGAGACGGGCTCGCGCACCTGGAAGTCGATGGGGCCGTACTTGGTTTGCACCACTACGTTGGGCGCGAATTTGCCGTCGAGCGGATGGAAGATGTCGTAGGCGGCGCGAGCGCGGTCGGCGTGCGGGTCGCGCCAGTCGAGGTGATGGTTGTAGACGAAGGCGCGATAGAGCACGATGCCGCCATGCGGCGCGAGCGCGCGGGCGAGGACATTGGCGGCGTCGGCGGGCGTGCGGCCGTAGCTGGCGGGTCCGGGCTGGCCTTCGCTGTCGGCTTTGACGGTGAAGCCGGCGAAGTCAGGGATGAGTGCGTAGATTTCGGCGACTTTGTCTTGCCACCAGCGCTGCACCGCGGGGTCGAGCGGGTCGTAGGTAGTGAGGCCGCCGATTTTTTGCGGGCTGGCAATGTCGACGGAGAGCGCGACGCGGACGCCCCAAGGGCGCATGGCGCTGGCCACGCGGGCAATGCCCTGGAGCATTGCGGGTTCAAGGAATGGCGCGGCGTTGTTGACGTTGTTGAGATTTGCGCCGTTGATGCCGACCGAAGCGAGCAGGCGCGCGTACTCGGCGACGGGGGCAAGGTCGTCGCGCACCTTGCCGCCTTCGAAGAAGATGCTGCGGCCGGCGTAGCCACGCTCGATGGAGCCGTCGGCGTTGTCCCACTCGTTGGTCCAGCGGATGGACATGGCGGGCGCGCCTTGCAGTAGAGCTTGGGGCAACTGGTTCGACTGATTGAGTTCGCGGATGAGCGCGAAGGCGCCGTAGAGAGCGCCGCGTTCGTCACCCCCGGCGATAACAATGCGCGGCCTATCGCCACCCTGCGGAGATGAGATCCAATAGGAGTCTGGTGCGAGATGTGCTGGCACATGGGCGTACGGATACGCCGCACGGAGCTGGTCCGCAGTGCCGACGAGAATTTCGCCCGTGGCATTACCTTGAATGAGCGTGGAGGACGCACCGTAGAGTGCAGAGAGGCCCTTGTTAAGTTCATCCGCCGCAGTTTTGACAATCAGTGCATCGCCCAGCGCGCGAGCATGAAGCGGAACGCCGGGATTGCCGTGCCACGCTACTCGGTCGAGCCATGCCTGGTCGGCGGTTTGCGCAATGAGGCTGAGAGACTGAGCGGCGAGAATGCCGCTCAGTACGAGAATCCAGCGAAGGTTTTTGGCTTGGCTGCGGCGCACCGTTCCGTTGTATCACGCAGGAGCGGCGCCCCGGTGTGCGCGCTCAGACGGAGCGTCAGTAGCGCTTGATGATCGCGGGTGGCGGCGCGCCGGACTTGCCGGAAAGCAGCCATTCCAAAGGAGCATGAACGTCGTCTACCCGAGCCTCACCCATGATGCGTGAGACGATTTCACCGTCACTGTCGAGAATGATTGTGCCGGGCACGATATTTCCGAGGCCGAACTGGTCGAGTGTGTCGGTGTCGGCGCCGACCCATGTGTCGAAGTCGAGATGAAGGTGGCTCAGTGTGACTGGAATCTTTTTCCAATCCTTTGCGTCATCGATAGAGACGAAGACAAACCGTACGTTCCTGCCGGCGTAGGTTTTCGATAATTCGGCAAGCCGCGGCAGCTCTTCCTGGCAGGGGCCGCACCAGGTGGCCCAGAAGTTGAGCACAACAATCTGTCCGCGCAGGCTGGAAAGCTTTTGCTTTGCTCCATCAAGAGTGCGAAAGGCGGGGTCGGGCGCCCGCCGCGCCCAGGCAGGCAAGGCTCCGAGCAAGAACAGCGCAAGCACCGCTGCTGCAAAGCGAGTTCGTCGAATGAGCATAGCCTTTCGACGGTATTGGTTTGTGTGCCACGCGTCCTCCACCCTTAGGTGGAGAGAGCGCTCCATCCGATGAGCGACGACGGGCGCATTAAGCAACTGCTACTGTCATTCGCACTGTCCGCATCTTGAAGACGCTGCTTCCCCGATGGTGGCTCTTTGCAATTTGAGGCAGATCACCATTCCACGTTGGGAGACCGAGATGAGATGCTTCCCCTCTCACCGGATGGCCTTTGGCGCCGTTCTTGTTGGGATTCTTGCTTTGCCGGGTTCGTCATCACACGCGCAGGGCTGTGTGGCGGCGCATTCTCCGCAGCCTGTAATTTCCGGGCTTAACCCTGGCACAGAGGCGAACGCGCGCAACTACGCGCGCAGCGGCATTCTGCACGGGCTCACCATCACTACCGGCTTTCGCACGTACAGCTCGTTCCGCCATTACGTGGGCACGGTGTATCAGGTGCAGCGCGCAACTGCTCACAACGCGATTGTGAATCACGTGGACTTGTTTGAGTTGGATCTCAATTATCAGCTCACTCCGCGATGGAGTTTGGTGGCGTCTGTACCTGGAATGGAGGCGACGCGGCACGGCCAGGCGACTGACACAAACTATTACCGCTCCGGCGGCATTGGCGATGTGACCATTGGCGTGCAGTCGTGGATCTTCCGGCCGCCGACGGAAAACCATGGCAATGTAAATATCTCAGCGCAGTTGAAGCTGCCCACCGGCATCAACGATGCGAAGGGAACCACGGTGAAGAATGGAGTGGCTTCGGTGCGTCCGTTCGACGAGTCGATTCAACCGGGCGACGGCACGTGGGGATTCAGCCTGGCCACGGAGGCGTATCACCCGGTCATCTGGGGCGTATCGGCGTACTTCACCGGTTCATGGCTGTTCAGTCCGCAGGATACGACTGGAGTGCTTACCTATAGGTCAGCGCCGGGAGAGGATGTTATTTCGGCGACTGACCAGTACCTGTGGCGCGGCGGCTTTTCGCGTCCGGTGACAGGCGTACGCGCGCTGCGCGGGCTCGCATTCAGCATTGGAGGCCGCATGGAGGGAGTGCCGGTGCGCGATGCGTTCGGGTCAAGTAATGGATTCCGGCGCCCTGGATATGTGATTTCGATTGAGCCAGGAATGATGTACTCGCATGGCCGGTACATGTTTTACGGAGCCGGGCCGTGGGCCATGGAGCGCAATCGCAAGCGCAGTGTGACGGACATTGCCAATAATGCGCACGGAGACGCGGCCTTTGCCGACTACACGATTATTGCGGGGATTTCACGCAGCTTTTAGCGGGATTAACTTTTGCGGAAGCAGAAACGGCCGGATGAATCCGGCCGTTTTTCTTTGGAGCGATAGAGCGGGCGTCGTTCTGCTACGTGGATGCTGGCGGCGTGACGACGGCCCGGCGCAGGCCGCGCACGGCGTTGGCCAGGTAGATCGCGTCGGCGCTTTCGAGATCGGCGCGCGCCAAAATTTGCTCGCGCGCATTGGCGTGCGTCTCCAGCAGGTGGCGGCGATAGATACCGGCGAGGAGGCCGCAGGCAATCGGCGGCGTCAGCAGTTCGCCGTTGCGTTCGATGAAGACGTTGCTGATGGCGCCCTCGGTGAGTTCGCCGCGCTGGTTGAAGAAGAGCACTTCGTCGAAGCCGGCGAGCTGGGCGGCGTGCAGCGCCTCGGCGTAGAGCGGGCGGTGGGTGGTTTTGTGGAAGAGCATGGGGTTGCGTGAGTCAACCAGTTGCGGAGCGAGGGTGACGCGGAGAGGTTCGACGGAGGGCGCGATGGATTCGCTGGCGATATGGAAGCTGCCGGATTCATCGAGCAGCAGGCGCACTTTGTATGGGTGCGCGGGATTGAGTGTGGCGGCGTGCGCGTGGAGAGCGTCGCGGATTATGACTAGATCGCAGGGAAAGTCGAAATACGCGGCCGAGTCCGCCAACCGGTCAAGATGCAACGGCAGCAACGGGAAGCCGCCGTCCCAGAGCATCGTCTCGATAAGTTGAAAGGGCTCGCTGCGGCGGGTGAGGAACTCTGCTTTGAGCTGGCACTCGCGGAACTCGTCCGCGGCGGTTGAATCGAACATGACGCCGCTGCCCACGCCCATGCGGCCATTGCTGCCGTCGAGCTCCAGCGTGCGGATGGCGACGTTAAAGACAGCTTGGTGCGGGGCGAAGAAGCCGATGGCGCCGGTGTAGACGCCGCGCGGACCGGCTTCCAACTGAGCCAGCAGCTGCATGGCGTGGAGTTTGGGTGCGCCGGTGACGGATCCGGAAGGAAAGAGGGCGCGGACGATGCTGGAGTAGGTCGCATCGCTGCGCAGGGTGCCTCGGACCGTTGAAGTCATCTGCCAAAGGGTGGGAAGTCGCTCGACGGCAAAGAGGTCGTCGACGCGCACGCTGCCGAATTCGCAGAGCCGGCCAAGGTCGTTGCGCAGCAGGTCGACAATCATCACGTTTTCGCTGCGGTTCTTTTCGTCGTTGCGCAGCCATGCGGCGATGCTTGCGTCTTCGGCGGTGGTGCGCCCGCGCGGCGCGGTGCCTTTCATGGGTTTGGTGGTGATAATTCGCTGGTCGCCGCTCTGCTCCACGCAGAAGAAGAGCTCGGGCGAGAAACTGAGAACGCGGCGGCCGGGCGCGGTGTGAAGGAAGGCAGCGTACTCGGCGGGCTGGTTGCGGAGGAGCCGTGCGTAGAGTGCGGCAACGCTGCCTGGACCTTGAAATTGAATGGGCTGGGTGAAGTTGAGTTGATAAACGTCGCCGTCGGCGATCCACTCGTGAATTTGGGCGATCCGTTCGGCGTACTGGCCGGCACTTAGCGGTAAAGCCGCATCGATGGTCTCGCAGGTGTCTGGCACGTCGTCCGATGCGCATTCAGCAAGCCCGGCAGGCGGTTCGTCGAGCCAATTGCCGGATCGATGGTCGAAGCGGTGACAGGTGGAGTAGAGGCCGAACCATGCCAGTGGCTGATCTGCGGGAGCTAGCGGCAAGCCCGCGGAGGGTTCGAATGCGGCGCCGCACTCATAGGCGAAGTAGCCGGCCGCGTGCAGGCCCTCTGCGACGGCGGCGTCGATTTCGCGAAGCAGGGCGGGCACGTCGGAGGGCTGGGTGGCGACGACGGTGCGCAGCGGCTGGCAGAAGAGGCGACTGATAGGGTGGGCGGCGCGCGGGGAGGCTGTTTGCAGCAAAACTGAGCCCGGCGTCTGCTCCACCAGCGAGTACACAGCCGCTGGGAGCGGATGCCGGGCTCTCATGCAGTTACTTCACGGTGAGCGCGAAGGTCGTGGTGTGCGTGGTGGCGGTGACGCCGTTGCTGGTCTGGGCGTTGATCTTGACCGTATAGTTGCCGGCGGGCGTGGGCAGGTTCTGCGTAGGCCCGTGGTTCTTGTAGCCATAGAGCGGATTGCAGGCGGTTGCGCCCAGCATGGTGACCAGTCCAACCAGAGCGACAAGCGAGAGGCGGCTGAGCCAGCGGCGGCGGCGTGCGCCAAACGCGAGTCCGATGAGGGCAAGCGAGCCGGGCAGAATGACTGCCAGCGCGACCTTGCCGCTGCCGCCGGCAACCATGGCCTGCGCGGCCGAGGCGGCCTGCGTGGAGACCACGACCGAGCTGGTGGAGGCGGTGGTGGCGTTGGGCAGAATCTGCACGTTCTCCGGGGTAAATGTGCACTTGCTCTGGTCGGGCAGGGAAGAGCAGGAGAGCGTGACAAACATGGGCGCGGTGAGGGAGGCCGAGTTGACCGGCGTGACCGAGATAATCAGCGATCCGGACTGGCCTGCGGTGAGCGAGAGCGTGGCCGGAGCGACGGAGACGGAGAAGTCGGGCGTGGTGCTGGTGGCGGCGGCAATGGGATCTGCCACGGCGGCCGATGCGAGATGCGTTGCGTCGCCCTGGTACTCCGCGGTGAGGTTGTGCGTACCTGAGGGCAGTTCGACCGTAGAGGTCGCGCGGCCCTGGGCATCAAGCACGACGCCGGCAATCTCGCGGGTTCCATCCTTGATGGCGACAGCGCCGGTGGCGGGCTGACCGTCTTCGCCAAGCACTGCAATGCTGAGCGTGGCCTGGGTGCGTGCGGCCACGTCGCGAATCTGGGTGGAAACGGTGGTCTGGGTGGACAGGCCGATCTTACCCTGCGCGGAATACGCCAAGGCCGGCAACGCCAACGCGATGCCAAGTCCGGCAAGCCATTCTAGCCGCAAAGCGCGACCCATCGTACGTCTCACGTGCACTGCTCCAAATCGATAGAAAGTCAAGAAATCGCCTATTCGCGGCTGCTCCCCCTCATTGTATCCGGCTCAGGGGCAGGGCGGCCAACAGGGAGACTTCTATTGGACGCGCGGGGAGCCGGAAGGGTGCTGGCCAGGGCAGGGCAGACTGCCCGGTTGAGCCCGTACAATTGCAGACAATGATCGCGCACTTGCGGGGCAAGCTGATTGAAAAGGAGCCGGGCCGGGCCATTGTGGAAGCCGGCGGAGTGGGCTATGACGTGGCCATCACCGTGCCCACGTTTACGGCGTTGCCGTCGGTGGGGGCGGAGGCGTCTCTGCACGTCCACACGCAGGTGAGCGAGGACCAGATTGCCCTGTTTGGGTTTATGGACCGCGAGGAGAAGCGGCTGTTCGAGCGGCTGATTACGGTGAGCGGGGTGGGGCCCAGGCTGGCCATCAAAATGTTGAGTGGGATTTCGCCGGAGCGGACGGTACAGGCGATTCGCGGCCAGGACCATGCGCAGTTGACCAAGATTCCCGGCGTGGGCAAAAAGCTGGCCGAGCGGCTGGTGGTGGAGCTGAAGGACAAGCTGGACGACTTTGCGGTAGCTCCCATACAGGCGGGCAGCGTAGTGGCGGGCGCGGCAGTGGACGACGTGCTGAGCGCGCTGGTGAACCTGGGCTATCAGCGCCCGTCGGCGGAAAAGGCCATTGAGCAGGCCGTGGCCAAGGATGAGCGGCTGAAAGACAGCTTCGACGAGCTGTTCCGCGGCGCGCTGAAGGTGATTCGCTAAGCCGGCGCGGAGTGGTTGAATTGAGTCTCCCGCGTGGGAATTCAACGGCAATTCGCGGATGAGTAAGCAGGGTCCTGTTTGAATCGAAACTGACGGTGTGGCGCCTGGAGAAATGAGGCGCCGCGAGGATGGTGTGTTTGCGCTGGATGATTGCGCTGGTGGTGTTGAGTGTTGCCGCGAGCGGCCATGCGCAGAACGCGCAACTGCCGGATGCGCCCGTGCCGCGGGTGGCGGAAAACGTCGCTGAATCGAGTTCGGCCGCGCCGGTAGCGGATATTGGCTGGCCCATGGATTTTGCGCGACCAGCCGCACCGCAGGTGCCGGGGCAGGCTGGCGGCCAGACGAAGGCCAAGGCCGCGCAGGACGTGCCGGTGGATGCGAATGGCAATCCGATTCCGCTGGAGCGGCAGCAGCCGAAGCGCTTGTTGGGCTTTATGCCTAACTTTCGCACGGTTTCCAGCGGAGCCAAGCCTCCGCCGCCTACATGGAAGAACAATTTTTTTGTGGCTTCGCACCAGGCGCTGGACTACTCGACATTCATCTTTCTGGGGCTGACCTCGGTTACAGCCGAGGGGATGAATATGCATCCGGCGCTGGGCAAGGGCGTGGACGGCTTCTACGCGTACACGTGGCGCGGCTTTCTGGACAAGACGGACAACACGTATCAATCGGCATGGCTGCTGCCCAGCCTGCTGCACGAGGACACGCGCTACTACGCGCTGGGCAACGAGCATCGCGTGGCGACGCGTGTGCTGTATGTGATCAGCCGGCAGGGTGTGGCGCGCACCTACGGCGGGCGGCAGACACCGAACATCGCGGGGCTGGGCGGCAAGGTGCTGACGCAGGTGGTTTCGCGGACGTATTATCCATCGAGCGCGACGAGTTTCAGCGCGCTGGCCAGCAAATTCGGCTACTCGGTGATGCGCGACGTAATCTTCTCGTCGATCCGCGAGTTCTATCCGGACATCGCGGCGCATGCCATCCGGAAGCACCGGGAGAAGTTGGCGCGGCGGGCGGCGCAGTAGCGGTGCGCCACTTGACTCACATGCGGCATTGCCGCACAATCGAACCATGCCCGCCTCTCTCCCAACTGTTGTGGAGACCAGCGTTTTTACGCGAAGAGCCGCAAAGCTGCTGAGCGCCGAGGAGTACGAGGAATTGATTATCTACCTTGCGCGCTATCGTGAGGCGGGTGACGAGATTCCGGGCACCGGCGGTGTGCGCAAGCTGCGTTTTCGAGCATTTGGCAGAGGCAAGTCGGGTGGCGTGCGAGCCATCTATTACTTCTACGATGACAACACCCCGCTATACGCAATCTTTCTTTACGGCAAGAACGAACAGGCCAATCCCACTTCAGCACAGATGAAAGACATAAGAGCCTTCGCCGCAACCATCAAGGCCGCCGCCATCAAACAAAGGAGAGCACAATGACGAGTAAGAATGTTGCAAGCGAACTGGTTGATGCCATGCGGGAGGCGGCGGCCATTGCATCCGGCAAAAAGAAGCCATCGCGCGTGACCACCTTTAAGCCCTCCATTGCTCTTGAAATCCGGCAAATTCGCATGGCTACGGGGTTGAGCCGGGTCGAATTTGCGCGCAAGTTCGCGCTGGATGTGCGTGCGTTGCAGGACTGGGAGCAGGGTCGGCGCAAGCCGGACCGCGCGGCGCGCGCGTATTTGACGGTGATTGCGCGGCAGCCAAAGGCCGTGGAGAGGGCGCTGGCGAGCTGAGTGTGGAAGGTGATCCATAGGAGGCTTATTTGGCCTGGCAGGTTGCGATTGTGGCAGACGACGAAACAAGCCTCGGCTCTCTCATTGGCTGGCTTCCGATCTGGACTTGGTCGACGCCGAACCATCTCGCAGCGGCACCAGAGCTAAGAGATAGCTTTGGCAAGATTTGGGAACCTGAACCAGCTCTGACGATGATCCAAACATCAATTGAAGACGATATAGTCTCATCAATTGAGCCGATCATTCCAACAATTGAAGAACATCATCCTCGGCTCACCGCTCTACGTCTTTTCGGTCTTGAGAATTCTGCGGAGCTTGATAGTGCGCTGCGACCACATGGCTATGCGTACAAAAGTGAAAGCGAGATTGATGGATTGCTTTATGTGCGTCCTATGAACCGCTTGGGAGAAATCCCAGAGGTCGTCATCGACGCCAGTGGGTGGAAGAATTTTGATGATGTGTACGATGCATTTTTCTCTGCTGTTGGCGCGCCGGACTGGCATGGAAGGAACTTCAATGCCCTTATCGACAGCATCGCAACAGGCAGGGTCAACAAAATCGAAGTTCCTTTTAGCATAGTGATCCGAAACTCCGATTGCGCAAAGCTGGAAGCCGCTGAATTCCTCGGCCGGTTTGCAGATCTCATTAAAGAAATGGCCGAGAGAGGCTGCCCTGTAGGGATTCAAATCAAACGATAGTTGCTGAAGTTGGCCGACCGTAACTTGCCGGTACTGACTTGACTGGCGCTCAAACTTCGACCCCCTCCGCGCTACACTGCTGTAGCCATGGCTACGAAAAAGATCCCCGCTCCGACTGCTGCTGCTCTTCCCTACTTTCGTCCCGAGGCGTTGAAGTTTTTGCGCAATCTGGCGCGGCACAATGACCGCGAGTGGTTCCAGCCGCGCAAGGCCGAGTTTGAGGCTGAGCTGCGCGAGCCGATGCTGGCGGTGGTGCGCAAGATTACCGAGGCTATGCTGGATTTTGCGCCGAACCACGTGCGGCCCGCGGAGAAGAGCCTGTTCCGCATCTACCGCGATACGCGCTTCAGCAACGACAAGCGGCCCTACAAAACGCACATTGCCGCGTGGTGGAGCCACCAGGGCATGGAGAAGACTTCCGGCGCGGGGTACTACTTCCACGTGGAGGCCAAGGAAGTGATTGTGGCCGCCGGCGCCTACATGCCGGAAAAGGAGCAACTGGCGGCGATTCGCTACTGGCTGCTGGATCATCACGCCGACTTCCGCAAGCTGCTGCGCAAGGCGACGCAAAAGGGCCTCTTTGGCGAGTTCGAAGGCAACGCGCTGACGCGGCCGCCGAAGGGTTTTCCGGCCGAGCATCCGGGGATGGATTTGATCAAGTGCCGGCAGTGGGGGCTGGCGGCGACGCTGCCCGCGGAGGCGGCTCTGAGGCCCGATCTGGCGGCCACAATGATTCGATATTTCAAGCTGGCGGCACCGGTGGTGGACGCGTTGAACACGCCGATTGAAGCCTCGCTGAAGCCGAAGAAAAAGGTACTTTTCGGGCTGCCATGAGGGGGCGGCGCGGGGAGGGTGAAACGCGGCAAATGCCGAAGTTTGGGTACCAAAGTACGACAAAAACGGCTGTTTTCGGGCGTTTTCAGGCGATATACCCACAAAAACCCAAGAAAATTGTGGAAATCGGACGTTTTCCCGTTGACTTTGCACCCCCTAAAGCCGCATTGTTTTGAACGGACGGGGTTATCGAGAACCCGCATGAACACAGGGTTTTGTGCAGATGTTGCCGAGGTCGCACTCCCCCATGCGGTATTCGCCAACGGCCAAATCCAGAGTGCTGGATAGGGTCGCGCGACGGAAGCCCAGGCAACACCCGGCGGCCCAGAGGGCCGGCCCAGAAGGAGAACATCACATGGCAACTGGTTTGACCAAAACCGCTCTGACCCGGCAACTCGCCGAGAAGCTCGAACTGACCAACAAGCAGGCAGCCGCTTTCCTCGATCTGCTGGCTGAGACGGCCATCAAGGAAACGAAGAAGAACGGCGTATTCATCATCCCCGGCATTGGCCGCCTGGTGAAGGCCGAGCGCAAGGCTCGCATGGGCCGCAACCCGCAGACCGGCGCCGCGATCAAGATCAAGGCGAAGACGGTTGTGAAGTTCCGCGTCGCCAAGAGCGCCAAGGACGTCATCGCTCCTCCGAAGAAGTAGTTTCGGACCGGCATTAAAAACGGGGAAGAGCCTTGAGCTCTTCCCCGTTTTGTTTTTGCGAAGCGTGCAGGGCTAGATTCCGACGGCGTGTTTTGCGGGCGGCAGCAGCGCGCGCACCACCAGAGAGATGCCAAAACAGACAATGACGGCTTTGGTCATCAGCCAGATGTCGAATGTCCACGAGATGCAGATAAAGATGAGCAGAACGCCGATGGGATTGAGTTCGGCGAGCACTGAGCGCAGCCACGTGGCTTTGGCCTGGGTGCGTGGCAGCGGACTGCGCAGGCGCGGGATGAGGCGCGGTACGGCGGCGCGATAGGCGTTGTAGGGCTCGCCCAGCTCGCCGGTGAGGAAGGCTTCTTCTCCAAAGATGAGCCGCATGAGAAAAATGCTGAGCAGCAGCATGCAGAACGCGGCGCCGCTGACCGGCATGATGAAGGCCATGGCAGCCACCATGAACCAGGCGCCGAGATAAAGTGGGTTGCGCACGTAGCGATAGGGACCGGCGGCCATCACGGTTCCAGCCTGCATGCGCGCGTGGTTGACGATGCTTTCGCCGAGGTAGGCGGTGCCCCATACGCGAAACACGGTGGCGATTGCGGCGACAACAATGGCGAGGCCGATGGCCGCGTGGATTGCGGCGGCAAAGCTCATGATGCTGGTTCGCGCGAGGGTGAGCGCCAGCCACTCCAGCACGGACATGCGCGTGCCCAATTGCCAGAACTGTACCCACGGGGCCCAGAAGCCGAGCGAGATGATGGCCGTAACGATGAGAATCCGCAAGCGAAACTCAATCACACTGGCATGCATGCAACACACACTCCGCTCGTGGGAGTGTAGCATTTGCGGGTGCAATTATTCGCTGCGAAGGGTTTGCATGGGGTCAACGGACGCGGCGCGGCGCGCGGGCAGCCATGTAGCAGCCAATGCCACCAGAACCACGATGACCGTGCTTGTTGCATATGCCAGCAGGTTGTATGGGGCAATGCCGTAGAGGAATGACGAAAGCAGCCGCGTGAGTGCGAGGGATGGCAGCAAGCCAATGGCCGCGCCGGCAAGGCTCAAGCGCAGACCGCTTGCCAGAATCAGTTGCAGCACGTCAGTCCGGTTGGCTCCAAGCGCCAATCGGATTCCAATCTCACGGCTGCGCCGACCCACGATGGTGGCAATCACCCCGTAAAGGCCGATGGCGCCCAGAAGCAGTCCCAGTGCGGCAATCACACTGGCAAAGCCAGCCGAGATGCGATCGCTCCAGAAGGCCTGCTCCATCAAGTAGTCCATGGTGCGGATGGTGATGGGGACATTCGTATCGATCATCTGGATCAGAGTTCGAGCCTGTTGCGTCACGTCGGCCGGATTGCCCGTCGATTGCACGACAAGCGTGCCCCAGGAAGCGGGCATTTGCGCCAGAGGAAAGTACATGTAGGGCTGCGGATCCTCGTGGATGCCGTTGATCTTTGCGTCCTCAACAACTGCTACGATTTGCCACGAATCTTTTCCGACGACTTTGACGACGTGGCCGAGAGCGTCCTGGCCGGGCCAGAACCGCTGCGCCATATTCTGGCTGATTGCGACCACACGCGTGGACGTTGCATTGTCAGACGGGGTAAATGCCCGGCCTTCAAGGATGCGCGTGCCCACGGTATTGAAGTAGCCGGCGCCAACCGCATTGAAGAGGATGGGAATATTGGGCTGGTTTTGAGGAAGCTGCACGCCGGGGATGGACACGCGCTGTTCGGCGCCGCCGCCGGAATCGGAAAGCAGCACACGGCGGGTCATTGCGGCATTACAACACCGGGAATGGCGGAGATCCGTTCCTGTACCTGGTTGAAGAATTGCATGGAGCGCGTGCCATTGTATCCAGCGATGCCGGGATTGAGATCGAAGAAGAGAAGCTGGCGGCGGTCATCGAAACCTAGATCGGTCTTCTGGCTGAAGGCGAGGCTGCGCACCAAAAGGCCAGAAGCTGTGAGCAGCACAGTGGAGAGCGCAATCTCCGTGACGACGATTGCATTTCGCAGGGTGAATCTGCGCAGAAGGCCGCGGCCCGTTTGTCCATCGGCTTTTAGCTCAGTAAGGACGTCAACGCCGACAGACTGGAACGCCGGAACAAGGCTGAAGGCAACCACTGAGAGCAATGCAATGAATCCGGTAAAGACCAGAGCCATTGGATCGAGATGAAGATCGAGGCCAAGCTCGAACTCAGCCGGAGGCATGAGCACGGATTGCAATTGAAAGATGCCGACGGCCAGAATCAGTCCGAGTGCGGTAGCGGCCGCGGTGAGCAGCAGGCCTTCGGTGAGAAGCTGGCGAATCAGGCGCTGGCGGCTTGCCCCCAGGGCCAGGCGCATCGCAATCTCTTTACGCCGCTTGTCGGCGCGCGCCAGCAGCATGCCAGCCACGTTCGCGCAGCATATCAACAGCACAGCGCCGACCGTGGCCATGAGAATAAGGGTGGGAATCAGCGCCTGGCGCAGCCGGGCAGGCTCGGAAATCAGAGTCAGGATCTGCTCCTTGTCGGACTCGGGATGAGCGGAGGCCAGACGAGCGGAGATGGTTGCCAGTTCGCTCTGTGCCTTCTCGGGAGAGACGCCGTCGCGAAGGCGGCCGAGCACCTCGAATTCACGATTCTTGCGGTCAGCGAGCGCCGAGGAATCCGACTCTCCGTCCGCGGGCAGCCATAGATCGGTAGGAATGCCCTGCTGCAACCCGCGGAAGCCCGGAGGGCCAATTCCCACGACCGTGTAGCTGTGGCCAGTGAGGTCAATTTGTTTGCCCACGAGCTCAGGGTCGCTATGGAAGATGCGTCTCCATAATGCATCGCTGACGATAGCCTCGTTCGACCCATCCGGCGAGGCAGAGAAGTCGCGGCCAGACTCCGGCTGCCGGCCCAGGACCCTGAAGTAGTTGCGCGACACAACGTCGTCGAGAATCCCGTGTGTCGAGTTGCCAATCCGGAGTGACTTGGCGCGACGGGACCAGACCAGCACACTGTCGAGGGATTGGCTTTGGGCGGACAGATCGCGATAGTCGGCGAAAGAGAGGTTATAGCCGATTCCCTGTGGAGTGTGCGAGACGATTCTGACCAGTCTCCGCGGATTGTGCGCGGGCCAGGAACGCAGCAATGCAGTTTCTGTGATGGTGAAGACGGCGGAGTTTGCCCCGACACCGAGTGCCAGTGTGAGAACGGCAACAGCGGTGAAGCCAGGACTCTTTGCCAGCATACGAATGCCAAAGCGCACGTCTTGCTGGAGGTTTTCAAACCACGGCAGGCTGGCGCGCTCGCGATATGCCTGACGCGTCTGTTCGGCTCCGCCCAGCTTGATGAGCGCTTCGCGGCGAGCCTCCTCGCGCGAGAGGCCACGGCGCATGGCGTCGTCGGTGTGCATCTCGATGTGGCTCGCGAGCTCAGCCTCAAACTCTTGATCGGCGCCACGACCGTGCATGATTCGTCTCCAAAGAGCACGCAGGCTTCGCATGGGAACCTCCTAATCGGTACGCAGTGTTTGCATGGGATCGACGGACGCGGCGCGGCGCGCGGGCAGCCAGCAGGCGGCGAGCGCTATGAAGACCAGAAGGGGCGGCACGGCGGCAAAGGTCAACAGGTCGTGTGGCTCAACACCATAGAGATAGCCAGAAGCGAGTTTGGCGAGGAACCACGCTGCCGGCCAGCCGAGCACGATGGCGATGACGGCGAGACGCACGCCCTGTCGCAAGACCATTCGACGCAGGGCGGCAGCCTGTGCGCCGAGTGCCATACGGATTCCGATTTCGCGCGTGCGGCGGCCGACGGCGTAGTTCATGACACCGAAGAGGCCGGAGGATGCGAGCACGAGGCCGATGAAACCCATGACGCCGAAGAGCGTGGCGGAAAGCCGTGGAAGGAAGAAGGCGGAGCGCAGGTGCTGCTCCATGGATTCCTGGTTGAAGATGGCAATGGATGGGTCGAGTGTGACGACGATGCGGCGCAGCGGCTCGCCGAACGATGCGGGGTTGCCGTTGACGTGGACAACGAGGGTGTAGCCCGCCGCGGAAGGATCGCGCGCGATGGTTTGCGCAAGCGAGCGGAAGAGAACAGGGCGCGTTTCTTCGCCCAGCGTGCGGGATTTGATGTCGCCTACGACGCCGATAATCTCAAAGTCACTTTGCGGGCCCTTGATATGGCGGCCAATGGGATTTGAGTTGGGGAACATTCGTTGCGCGAACTCGCGGCTCACCACGGCGACAGGTGGCGCATCCGGCGGCTCGTTGGAAAAGTCGTGGCCGGCGAGAATGGGAATTCCGAGGGCGTGGAAGTACCCTGGCGAGGCGACGTAGAGATCCGCCGAGCCGACGGTCTGCTCCGGACTGCCGACAGCAGAGAAGCCATCGGAGCGGTGGCCGCCGGAAAGCGGCAGGACATCGGTGATAGCGGCCTGACTGACGGAGGGGAGCGCTGCGGCACGATCGCGCAACTGCTGGAGGAAGGCAAGGGTGCGCTGCGGTGTGTAGCCGTTGAGGCGCGGATCAACGGAGAGAAGCATGAGACCCCGCGACTCGAATCCGATGTCGATCCGCGCGGCGGATTGGAGGCTGCGCAGAAAGAGGCCTGTCATCGAGAGCAGTATCACGGCCATGGCGATTTGTGCGACAACCAGCACGCTGCGCAGATTGACACGGCGTCCGGGTGCGGCGAGCGCGTCTTCCCCTTTGAGGGCGCGGGCCAGGCGCGGATGCGAGGCAGCCCATGCTGGTCCCATGCCGAGCAGCATGCCGCATACGACGCTGGCCAAAAAGGAAAAGAGCAGGACACGGCTGTCGAGGGTCAATGACAGTTCCAGCGGAACGGGAGCGGGAAAGTGAAATGAGGCAAGGCCGCGCGTTGCGGCAAGTGCAAGCAGCACGCCGAGGACACCTCCAGCGAGGCTAAGAAGCAGGCTTTCGAGCAGTACGAGACGGCGCAGCGATGCGCGCGTTGCGCCGAGTGAGAGGCGGACGGCCATTTCTCGCTGGCGGGCAACGGCCTGCGCAAAGAGAAGATTCGCGACGTTGGCGCCGGCAATGGCGAGAACGAGAAGGACGACCGTCATGAGGGCGGCAAGAAAAACTCTGACCATGGTGCGTGCGCGCGGAGGCAACGACCCCGCCTGGTCGAAGACGAAGGAGGACGTCTTTTCCCCGTCGGCGAAGGTGTCGCTCATGCGGCCTGCGAGGGTTTGCAGTTCCGCGGCGGCCTGCTGGCTTGTGACGCCGGGACGAAGACGTGCGATGACCTGCAACCAGTGCGCATTGCGTTCGGTGGGCGACTGCGCATCGGGGGTCATGGAGACCATGGTGTCGAGAGGAATCCAGAACTGCGCGTTCAGAATTTGATCGATGCCGTGAAAGGCCGCGGGCGCTACGCCTACAACGGTGAAGGTGCGGCCGGAGAGTTGGATTGGGCGGCCAATCAGCGCGGGGTCGGCGTGGAAGCTGCTGCGCCAGAGGGTCTCGCCAAGCACTACGACGGGAGCGCGCTGCTCGGAGGGGATGAAGCCGCGACCCGCGACCATGGACATTTCAGCGACGCTGAAGAAATTGGGAGTGACGCCCTGACCCCACACACGCTCCGGCGTGCCGTTGTTTCCAATGGAGGCGGCGAAGAAGTCAAAGTAGGCGGCCATACCGGAGAAGGATTTTGCGCGGGCGCCGAGATCGGTGTAAAGCGGCAGCGAGAAGGAGTTGCAGCAGCGTTCTCCCGGAGGGGCCGTGTGAAGCGCGAGCAGGGTGGAGGGATTGCCCACCGCCGGAGGCTTGAGCACGAAGCGGCTGACCATGGCGAAGATGGTGGCGTTGGCGCCAATGCCCAGCGCGATAGAAAGGATAGCGACCAGAGAGGCGACCCAATGGCGCGTGAGCGTGCGGAAGCAGGTGCGCAGGTCGCGCATAAAAATTTCAAGCCAGGGCAGCGTGGAGCGATTGCGATAGAATTGGCGCGCCGACTCGGCGCCGCCGAAGTGGACGAGAGCCTGTCGGCGGGCCTCAGCCACGGTCAAGCCGCGCTGCATGCCGCGCTCGGTGTCCAGCGCGATATGGGCTTCCAGCTCCGCATCGAAGTCACGCGAGCCGCTGCCGGGCGCAACGGTGTTCGCAAGGCGGAGAAGAAAGGCACGGAGCTGAGCGCGAAGGCGATCCATGGTTATGCCTCCTCAGCGGGTGCAAGGAAGCGTGCGAGGATTTCGGTAGCCTGCTCCCACTCTGCGACGGCCTTGCGGGCCTGTTTGGCGCCGGCCTTGGTCAGCTCGTAGAACTTGGCCTTGCGGTTGTTGTCGGAGACGCCCCATGCGGAGCGGATGTAGCCCTCCTGCTCAAGCTTGAGCAGTGCGGGGTAGAGCGTGCCGTAGTTCAGCTCAAGGCGGCCGCCTGAGGTCTGCTCAATGCGGCGCGCGAGACCGTAGCCATGCTGCGGGCCCATGGATTCAAGGGTGCGCAGCACCATGAGTGCGAGAGTTCCCTGCCAGACGTCGGTTTTTCCGCCCATCGCTTTCTCCTATGGCAAAACAATAGGAAGACGGTACGCCTATTTCTATGGGAATGCAATAGGACGCGGGCGAAGGAGCATTGCAGGTGGATTCGCGGACACTGCAAATACATGCGCATGATAGGCTTGCCGCAAAGTGGGAAAAATTCGACTGTCTCTGGGAGATACACATGCTTTTGCGCACTGCCGTATTGTTTGCCGCCGCGTCCACGCTGGCCGGCGCACAAGCTTCGTCCAGTCTCAGCGTGAGCGTGGAGGCACAGATGCCCACGCTGACGGAGACATATATCCATCTGCACCGCACGCCGGAGCTGTCGCATCATGAGGCTGAGACCTCGGCGTATCTTGCGGCAGCGCTGCGCAAGCTGGGCTACACGGTGACGGAGCGCGTGGGCAAGTACGAGGACGGCTCGCAGGCATACGGCATTGTGGCGGTGCTGGAGAATGGTGCAGGGCCGCGGCTGATGATGCGTAGCGATATGGATGCGCTGCCGGTGGAAGAGAAGACCGGTCTGGAGTACGCGAGCAAGGTGCGCAGTGTGAATGCGCAGAACCAGCCGGTAGGCGTGATGCATGCCTGCGGGCACGACGTGCACATGACGGTGCTGCTGGGCACGGCGCGCGAGATGGCCGAGCGCAAGAGCCAGTGGCACGGCACGCTGGTACTGATTGGACAGCCGAGCGAGGAGACCATTGACGGCGCGCGCGCCATGCTGGCCGACAAACTGTATGAGCGATTCGGCAAGCCTGACGTGGTGCTGTCGGAGCACGACGACCCCGGCTATCCGGCCGGGTCGATTGCGTTGAGGGGCGGACCGATGTTTGCCAGCTCAACCAGCATCGATGTGACGATGCGCGGCGTGGGCGCGCACGGGTCGGAGCCGCAGAAGAGCAAGGATCCGGTATTGATGGCGGCGGAGTTCGTGGTGTTGGCGCAGTCGATTGTGGCGCGGCAGGTGGACCCGCGAGAGCCAGCAGTACTGACGGTGGGCACCATCCACGGCGGCACCAAGCGCAACATCATCTCAGAAGAAGTGACGATGGGGCTGACGCTGCGTGCTTACTCGGAGAAGGTGCGCCTGCAGATTATCGAGGCAGTGAAGCGCACGGCGAATGGAATTGCAGTGGGCTATGGAGTGCCGGCCGACCGCATGCCCATTGTGACCGTGAGCGAGAGCGAGATTGCGCCGGCCACAGTGAACGATCCTGCGCTGACTGAACGGATGCGCGATGTAGCGGTGGCGGCGCTGGGCACGGAGCGCGTGCTGAAGGCTGAATCCGTGATGGGCTCAGAGGATGTCGGGCTCTTCGCGCTGAACGGCACGATTCCGGCGATGATGTTCCGGCTGGGCGCGACCGATACTGAGACATTGAAGCGCGCGGCGGCGGAAGGAAAGCCGCTGCCCGGGTTGCACTCGGCGTTGTTTGCGCCGGTGTATGCGCCCACGATTCGCACCGGTGTGGAAGCCATGACGGCGATGGCGCTGGATGTGCTGAAGAAGCCGTAGCAGCGTATCTGCGAGTCGACGTTTGCGCGGGAGTGGCACTCTTTGGACGCACAGGCCGGTGTGACTTTCGGCATGTGTCCAGAAGGCGGCTCCGCGCGCGATGGTGATGGAAGGCTGCGGAGATTTCCACGGAGCCCATCGGGCCGATTCATCTGAGTTTCCTGCTGCGAACGAGTCCACCGACAAACATCAGAGAGGGCGAGCCATGGACGGATTGATTGTGCCGCCGAAGCAACAGGTCAGCTTCCCCAGCAGGAACAGACGAAGCGTGCGGCTTCTTTTCATTGCGACGAGCCTGGCTGTCTGTCTGGCGATTGCCGGTTGCACTGCGGCGGCGAAAAAGGCTCCGGTACAGCTTCCGGTGATTGAGTCGTTCGCGGCAAGTCCTGCGTCCATCAGCTCGGGCGGCGCTTCGACATTGAGCTGGACGACGACGGGAGCGACCAGCGTTGCGATTACTCCGGGGACTTATGTTTCAGGTACGGTGAACGGCTCACTGAGCGTGAGCCCGACGGGGACAACGACCTATACGTTGACTGCGACCAACTCCGCTGGCTCAGTGATGGCAACGGCGACCGTAACTGTGGCGGGTGCTCCGCTGCCGTCGATTACTTCGTTCACGGCAAGTCCGGCGAGCATTTCCGTGAGTGGGTCGAGCACGTTGAGCTGGGCGACAAGCGGCGCGACGTCGATTGGAATCACGCCGGGAAGTTTCACATCGAGCAGCGCGAGCGGAAGCACCAGCGTGAGCCCGGCGGCGACAACGACTTATACGCTGACAGCGACC
>DASVLI010000093.1:0-20937 GCA_036384955.1 Occallatibacter sp. | reverse complement strand
CTATCTGGCCACCTTCGCCGTCGGCTTCCTCGTCCGCCCCTTCGGCGCGCTCTTCTTCGGCCGCATTGGAGACATGGCAGGCCGCAAAATCGCCTTCCTCATCACCCTGGTCATCATGGGCGGCGCCACGGCTGCCATCGGTCTGCTGCCCACCTACAAAACCGCCGGCTGGCTCTCGCCTGTCGCGCTCATCCTCATCCGCATCCTGCAGGGCCTGGCGCTCGGCGGCGAGTACGGCGGTGCTGCGGTCTACGTGGCCGAGCATGTGCCCGACCATCGCCGCGGCTTCTACACCAGCTTCATTCAGATCACCGCCACGCTCGGACTCTTCGTTTCGCTGGCCGTCATTCTTGTTACGCAGCAAAGCATGTCGCCCGCGGCCTTCCAAAACTGGGGATGGCGCCTGCCGTTTCTCTTTTCGCTGCTGCTGGTCAGCCTCTCGCTCTACATCCGACTGCGCATGAAAGAGTCTCCCATCTTCCAGCAGATCAAATCCGCCGGCATGCACTCCACCAAGCCGCTCACCGACGCCTTCACCCAATGGAGCAACCTCAAGCGCATTCTGGTTTCGCTCTTCGGCGTGGTCGCCGGGCAGGGTGTCGTCTGGTACACGGGCCAGTTCTACGCGCTCTTCTATCTGCAAACCGTCCTCAAGGTGAATGGCAAGGCCGCCAACATCATCGTGGCCGTGGCGCTGCTGCTTGCCATGCCATTCTTCACCGTCTTCGGAGCGCTCTCCGATCGCATAGGCCGCAAAAAACTGATGATGGCCGCGCTGCTGCTCTCGGTAGTCTGCTACCTGCCCATCTATCACGGTATGCAGCAGGCCGCCGGCAACAACGTTGTCCGCGTTGCCTCCGCCAAAGACAAGATCACCGGCGCCATCAAGCTCACGCCGCTCACCATCGACTCAACGGGCAGGGAAGCGCCCGCCACTGAAGCTGTCAATGCCAACAAGCCCGCGCTCGTGTTCCTGGTCTGGCTGCAGGTCATCTTCGTCTGCATGATCTACGGCCCCATCGCCGCGTATCTGGTTGAGGCCTTCCCGGCGCGCGTGCGTTACACCTCGCTCTCGCTGCCGTATCACATTGGCAACGGCGTCTTCGGCGGCCTGCTGCCGCTCATCGGCCTCGGGCTATGCGCCTCCACGGGCAACATCTACGCGGGACTCTACTACCCCATGGGCGTGGCCGCGGTGGTCTTCGTCATCGGCACGCTGATGCTTAAGGAAACCCACGGTACGCTTATCTGGAACGAAGTCGACGAAGCCTGATTCCGCTTCCGCGCAATTTCACATGCCAGCCGCGGCCCCGGCGCAGTACCATGCTTGCGCACGCTGAATCGCTTTTCTACGGGCCTTCCGCGGCCCGCATGGAGTCTCGCTCATGCGCCTTGCCTTCCCGCTCCGCTTTTGCCTTGTTGTCTCCGCCGCTTTCGCCTTGTTGGCCTCCGCGCAGGCCCCCGCCTTCCAAACCGCGCAGCAGGACCACGAAAACATGATGCAGCAGCTCGGCATCCAGAAACTGCGGCCGGGGCGCGCCAGCAATCCCGCCTCGCCCAACTACGCCAACTACGATGAGACCAAGGCCAATCCATACCCCAACATTCCCGACGCGCTGGTGATGAACGACGGCCGCAAAGTGACCACCGCCGACATGTGGTGGAAGCAGCGCCGCCCCGAGCTTGTCGAGATGTTTGAGAAGTATGTCTACGGCCGCGTGCCCGCCAATCTGCCCGGCATCAAGTGGACCACCACCGTCGACCACGAGTTCATCGGCTTCACTCCCGTCGTAGCCAAGGACCTTATCGGCGAAGTCGACAACTCTTCCGACCCCGCCATCAGCGTAAAAATTCACATGACGCTGGTGACGCCCGCCAACGCCAAAGGCCCGGTGCCGGTGCTCATCATGTTCGGCCGCGCCGGCTTTCCCAATCCGCATGAGCCCAACGCCGACGAGATGGCGCGCATCGATTCCGCCTGGAAGGCCGTGCTCATCCAGCAGGACCCATCACTCAAGAAAGTTTTCGACGAGCATCCGGCCTGGCATCTGGCCAAGGAAACGCCCTTCCAGTTTCCGCAGCTGAACGAGGACGGCGGCTTTCCCAACCAATGGCAGCTCATTGGCGCGGGCTGGGGCTTTGTGGTGCTCGATCCCACCAGCGTGCAGGCCGACGACGGCGCGGGCCTTACCCGCGGCATCATCGGCCTGGCCAACCACGGCCAGCCGCGCAAGCCCGACGACTGGGGCGCGCTGCGTGCCTGGGCCTGGGGCGCAAGCAAGGCGCTCGACTACCTTGAGACCGACCCGGCCGTCGATGCCAAGCATGTCGGCATTGATGGCGTCTCGCGCTACGGCAAGGCCACGCTCGTCACCATGGCCTTCGACCAGCGCTTCGCGTTCGCCTTTGTCGCCTCCAGCGGCAAGGGCGGAGCCACCCTGGCCCGCCGCAACTTCGGCGAGGGCGTGGAGAACCTGACCGGCGACGAGTACCACTGGATGGCCGGCAACTTCATCAAGTACGGCGCGGCCGAGGCCACCTTCGGCAGCATGACGCCCGGCGACCTGCCCGTCGACTCCAACGAACTGATCGCCCTCTGCGCCCCGCGGCTCACCTTCATCAGCTATGGCAACCCCGCCAAGGGTGACGACCTGTGGCTCGACCACCTCGGCGGCTTCCGCGCCACTGTCGCAGCCAGCCCCGTCTGGGAACTGCTAGGAGCAAAAGGCGTCGGCGTCAGCGAGGACTTCCACACCGTGCAACTGCCGCCCATGAACAAGGGCCTGCTCGATGGCCAGCTGGCCTGGCGTCAGCACGACGGCGGCCACACCGACGCACCCAACATGAAGTGGTTCATCGAGTGGGTCGATAAGAACATCGGCCACACACCGGGACAGTAACGCATTACGCCGGAGCTGGCTCAACGCGGCTCCGGCGTCGCCCCAATCTCCTTCATGCTTTCCACAATTCCCGGCGCGGCAATGCCGCGATAATCCATCGTCAGCAGCCCGTAATCTTCCAGCGTGTTGTAGGTACGTGTTACTCCGCTGGACTGCGTGCCGTTCAGCGGCCAGTAGCTCCATCCCACCGCTGGATGCGCCTTCAGATAGCGCACAAACATCCCGTACCACTCCGAGTTGGCGCCGCAATCCAGCTTCTGGCACGTTCCGAACTCGCCCACCCAGATCGGCGCGGCATCCTTCATCGTCATCAGCATGCCCACCCGCGCCGCATACGCCTGTTCCATCTCCTCGTAGCTGGAGAACGGCTTCTCTGGCGCGTAGGCGTGCGGCGAATACACCAGCCGCCCCGCAACTTTAAGCCGCACCGGCAGCGTGTCCACGCCGGCAAAGTTCGTCGAATACTGCGGCCCTTCCACCATCACCAGCAGCTTTGCATTCGCCGCCAGCACTGCATTGCCACCGCGTTCGGCCGCTGCGTGCCAATCATGCTTTGCGTCCGCTCCGCCCCACGTGGCGCCGCTGCGCAGCTCGTTGCGCAGGTCTGCGCCCACCACCCACGGCTCATGCTTGTAGCGGCGCACAATCGTCTGCCAGTCGCGCAGCCAGCTCGTCTCCGGATACTCCGCGTTGTACCAGAGCCCGTTGTCGTCGGTTTCGCTGCAGCACCAGTCGGCACGGCTCATGTGGTTGTCCAGAATCACCATGATCCGCGCCTTCCCCAGCGCCGCAATCACGGCATCCATCACCTGCATCGCTCGTTTGCCCTTGAACTGCGGATTGGCTGCCACGGCGTAGTCGGCTACCACCGGGTTGTGCTCCAGCGTTTCGTTAGCCCACGGCAGCCGCACGGAGTTCACCCCAATCCGCCGGATCTGCTCCACAATCGTCGCCAAAGGCGCGCGGTCCAGCCCGCCTGCCACGTATTCCTTCTGGTCAAAGCCATACCAGTTCACTGAGGTCAGCCGGATGGCCTTGCCCGTGCTGTCCACAAGCAGGTTGCCCTGCGTGCGCAGTGGCGGAGCCGCTACCTGTGCATCGGCACGCAGGGCAGCCGTGGTCAGGGCTGCCGCAATACAGAGCGCAAAGAACTTTATCCCGGTTTGCATCGCGCCATTCTAGTGCGTCCAGCCCATTCCGGTCCCGCCTACTGTACAGCTCTTCCATGGCGCAAACAGTTGATTTGCCGACTGTGCGCCTCTGCCGGTAAAGTGACATCTCGCCGGTTCTCGTGCTTCGCAGGGTCCCTTTGCGCACCGGCCGCAACCTGCCGCGTACTTCAAACCCAAGGATTTAGCCATGTCCACGACTCCTGCTGGCGCGCTCCCTTCTCAGGATCTTGATTCCACTCTTCGTGAAGACCGCGTCTTTCCCCCGCCGCCGGAGTTCGCCGAGAAGGCGTACATCCACAGCCTCGCCGAGTACGAGGCGCTCTATCGCGAGTCGATCGACAACCCCGAAGGCTTCTGGGCCTCGGTGGCCGAGCATCTCCACTGGTTCAAGACCTGGGACAAGGTCCTCGAATGGAATCTGCCCCACGCCAAATGGTTCGTGGGCGGCAAAACCAACCTCAGCTACAACTGTCTCGACGTGCACCTTTCCGGCCCCCGCCGCGACAAGGTCGCGCTCATCTGGGAGGGCGAGCCCGGTGAAGTCCGTCGCCTCACCTACGCCGAACTGCATGCCGAGGTACAGCGCTTCGCCAACGCCCTCAAGGCGCTCGGCATCAAGAAGGGCGACCGCGTCGCCGTCTACATGGGCATGACGCCTGAACTGGTCATCGCTCTGCTGGCCTGCGCGCGCATCGGCGCCATCCACTCTGTCATCTTCGGCGGCTTTGCCGCCAACGCCATCGCCGACCGCGTCAACGACTCCGAATGCGTCGCCATCCTTACCCAGGACTCAAGCTATCGCCGCGGCGGCGAAATTCAGCTCAAGCGCACTGTCGATGAAGCCATGCCCGCCTGCCCCAGCGTGCAGCATGTCATCGTCTACAAACGCACCGGCTCGCCCATCAACATGGTTGAAGGCCGCGATTGGTGGTGGCACGACCTCATCGCCAACGCTCCCACTGAATGCCCCGCCGAGCAGCTCGACTCCGAAGACCCGCTCTACATCCTCTACACCAGCGGCACCACCGGCAAACCCAAGGGCCTGGTGCACACCACCGGCGGCTACGCGGTGCAAACCTACCTCACCTCGAAGTACATATTCGATCTGCGCGACGAGGACGTTTACTGGTGCACGGCCGATGTTGGCTGGGTCACCGGCCACAGCTACGTGGTCTACGGCCCGCTGCAAAACGGCGCTACCGTGCTCATCTACGAGGGCGCTCCCAACTGGCCCGACTTCTCCCGCTTCTGGAAGATTGTCGAGGACCACAAGGTCAGCATCTTCTACACCGCGCCCACCGCCATCCGCGCCTTCATCAAGTGGGGCAACGAGCACGTTGAAAAGCACGACCTCAGCTCGTTGCGCCTGCTCGGCACCGTCGGCGAGCCCATCAACCCCGAAGCCTGGATGTGGTATCGCGACAAAATCGGCGGCGGCCGCTGCCCCATCGTCGACACCTGGTGGCAGACCGAGACCGGCGCCATCATGATCGCCCCCGTCCCGGGCGCGGTTGCCGCCAAACCCGGCTCAGCCACACGTCCCTTCTTCGGCATTGAGCCGGAAGTTGTCACCAAGCCCGACGCGGAGGGGAAGTATCACGCCGTCCCCGCCGGCTCCGGCGGACTGCTGGTCATCAAAAAGCCATGGCCCTCCATGGCGCGCACCGTCTACGGCGACCCCGAGCGCTACAAAAGCACCTATTGGACCGACGTGCCCGGCTGCTACTTCACCGGCGACGGCGCGCGCCAGGATGCCGACGGCTACTTCTGGCTCATGGGCCGCGTCGACGACGTCATCAACGTCAGCGGCCACCGCCTCGGCACCATGGAAGTCGAGTCGGCCCTCGTTGCCCATCCCAAAGTCGCCGAAGCCGCCGTCGTCGGCCGCCCCGACGAGCTCAAAGGCCAGGCCATCTCCGCCTTCGTCACGCTCGAAAGCGGCAACCAGCCCAGCGACGCGCTCAAGGACGAGCTGCGCAAGTGGGTCTCGAAAGAAATCGGCTCGCTGGCCCGCCCCGACGACATCCGCTTCACCGACGGACTGCCCAAAACCCGCTCCGGCAAAATCATGCGCCGCCTGCTCCGCGAACTGGCCACCAACGGCGAAATCAAGGGCGACACCACCACCCTCGAAGACTTCACCGTAATCTCCAAACTCCGCGAGTCAGACGAAGGATAAAACAAAGTCGGTTTCGGCAAGACAGTTCCGCAGTGAAGAGCTGCAACTCGGTAACTGCCCATCGCATCAGCCACTCAAAGGATTCCCCATGTCGCAAACCAATAAGGAAACGCTTCTCGCCTTCGTTGAGGAGGTCATCAATCAGGCGCGCTACGAGCGTCTCAACGACCTCGTCCTCGAAAACTTCGTCGAGCTTGACCCGCTCCCCGGCCAGCAGCAGGGCAGGGAAGGCCTCAAGGACGTTCTGGTCGCCTTCCGCGCTGGCTTTCCCGATCTTCACTGGGCCATCGAGGAGATGATCATCGAAGGCGACAAAGTCGTCACGCGTTTCACCTGGACCGGCACGCACCGCGGCGCCTTCCTTGGCATTCCCGCCACTGGCAGCAGCGTTGCCGTCAAAGGCGTCGTCATCGACAGTCTCGAAGGCGGCAAAATGGCCGACAGCCGCATTCTGATGGACACGCTCGGCCTGATGCAGCAGCTCGGCGTCATTCCCGCTCCACCTCCCGCAAGCTGAGTTCCATCCAGCCGCGACAGGGCAAATTTGAAAAAGGGCGTCGGTACGCGTAGGGGCTTCGCTGTGGCCTCTCAGCGCGTCGTTGCATGCGCCTGCTTGCGTTCCTCAAGCCAGATCTCGCCCATGCGCTCAATCAGCTCACTGCGCATCTGCCGGTATTTGGCGCTTCGCTGCCCTTGCAACGCCACAATTTGCGTCCGCTCCAGCATCTGGGCCAGCTCCGCGCGGGTTCGTTTGTGCTGTTCCAGGTAGCGATGCACCAGCCACGGCTCCTTGATGACGGTTGCCGCCAGCTCGGGCCAGTCTGTCAGCAGGCTTAGCTTGTGGTCCCACAGCAGATAGCCGGCAAGCGCCCCCAGCGCCGTCCGAGGATGTTCCGGATCGACGGTGAACTTCCATTGCTGCTTCCAGCCCAGCACGTCCTCGGCCGGCATGGGCCGCGCAATGCCATAGCCCTGCCCATGGTCCGCGCCCAGAATCGCCGCCGCTTCCATCAATCCGGCATCCTCCAGGCCTTCCACGGTTACCTGTGCGCCAAAACCCTGCGCCAGCAACGTCAGGTGATAGATAAACTCCAGCGCGCGCACCGGCCGTTGTATCGTGCCGCGCACCAGTGACTGATCGATCTTCACGTGGTCGCAGGCCACCCGATCCATGCGCAGCAGAGAACTGTAACCGGAGCCAAGGTCGTCCTGCGCAATCAGGATGCCCGCTCCCTGGAACTCGGCGATGCGCGCATCGCGCCGCGCCGCATCGCGCGTCTCCTTGTCCTCCAGCATTTCCAGTACCAGCATGCTGGGCGGCAACTTCCAGCGCGCCAGTGTTTCGAATACCGTGTCCCGGTACGCGTCCTGCGTAAGTCCATCCGGCGGCAGATTCAGCGCTACGGAACAGTCAAAATCCGGCTCCTTCTTCCGCCAGTCAGCCACATTCCTGCAAACCTGCTCCAGACCAATCTGGAAGAGATGCAGCAGTCCTGCACTGCCAAACGCCGGTAGGAAAACAGCCGGGGCAAGCAGTTTCCCATCGCTGTCGCGCAAGCGTGCCAATGCTTCCAGCCGATGCACCTTTCCGGTGCGCAGATCCACTATCGGCTGATACAGCATTTGCACCAAGCCATCTTCCAGGCACTTCCGAAACGTGCGGCTCTGGTCGGCGGCAATCACTGTGGTCTGCTCGTAGCGCAGCACAGCGTGGCTCATTGCCTCCTGAATGTGCTTCAGCATCATGGCTCGTGCGCCGGCGCTGAAAAATCCTGGCCACGGACTGTAAAGGCTCAGCACCGCAAAGGCCTGCCCCGTTAGGTCCAGAAGTGGCACTGCTACGGAGGAGCGAAAGCCTTGCCTCTTTGCCTCCGCGCGCCACGGGTGGAGCGGCTTCTCGGTGGCAAAGGAGTTGTTCACCTGTATCTTTCCCGACCGCCACGCACGGCCCGCTGGCCCATTGCCGGCTGACGAAGCCGCATGCGTCTCGAACAGCGGTGTGCGTTGTGAACGCAGCGCCTGCGTATACTCTAGTCCCTTCGCGCCTCCCACGGCCTCGACCTGCATGATGCCGTGCGCGTCGGGCCGGGAAAAAAGACTTGCCGTGATGCCATCCAGGCCTCCCAGCACATGCATGCAGTTGCGCATCATGTCAGACAAGTTGTTCGACTTGGAAACGGCAGCATCGAACGAAGCCAGGAACTGCGCAATCTCATGCTCGAATTGAGCATGACTCACAATCTGCGCTTCCATGTTCAAATGCAGCCGCTGGTGATACGCGCTCCGCATCCGTTCACATTGCTCAAAGCTGGCATCCGACATACTCACGATCGCATCGATCTTCCCGTGGTACAGGTGATAAGTCTCCATCAAAGCAGGAAGACTTACGCCCACCATTTCATGGATGCGGCCAACCTCAAGTGCTCTTTCAAACTGGGATTCTGCCGTTGAGCCCGGGCGCAGGATACCGAGAAGATGTTCGCCCTGCTTCAACATTAGATGTTCGAGCTCTTTTTTACTGAGGTGCCCGAGCACGACTGAGCTTTCAGGCCGATCGCCAAGATATTTGTAGAAGGCTTGGGTGAACTCGCGCACTAATTGGGTGAGTTTGTGCTGCGGAATCAGTTGGTAGAGCTCGTCGACATCGCTACCGAAGGATTGGGCGAAGTCGCTGAAGTACTCCGCGGAGGGAGTCATAAGCACGCCGGTGGTCTCTGTCATCGCTATTGCCTCGGCAACCGCCTAAAGCTCGCCACAACTAAAAAACCAACTGCTTTACATCTCCAGTCTTCCAGAGGTATGCAAACTATACGCTCAAATCACAACATTGTGCATATTTCCCAATGACTCAATAGATTTGCAATATGATTGTTGACTTAACGCCCCATGGCATCCAGCTCTTCGCCTTGTGTCTCCCGCGTCAGCAGCAGGCCCACAATGCTCAGCACCGCGGATGCAGTCAGATAATAGCCCACATACTGCAGCCCATAGTGCTGTGCCAGCCATGTGGCAATGTAAGGCGCCAGCGATGCGCCAAGAATGCCCGCCATGCTGAAGGCCAGCGAGCAACCCGTGTACCGCACCGCCGTTGGAAACATCTCTGAGACCACCGTGCCCAGCGGGCCGTACGTCAGCCCCATCAGTGTCAGCCCCAGAATCAGCATGGCCAGCGCGCCGCCCTCGCCGGCCTCGAACAGCGGTGCCAGCGCAAAGCCGTACAGCGCAATCAGCACGGAGACGCCGATCATCACCGGCTTGCGGCCCTTTTCCGCCAGCCACGCGCTCACGGGAATGCCCAGCGCGAAGAAGAAAATGCCCAGCAGCTGCAAAATAAGAAATGTCCCGCGGTCATAGTGCAGCGCCGTTGTTCCCCACGAGAGCGAGAAGACGATCATCAGATAGAACAGAACAAACGTCGCCAGGCATACCAGAATTCCAGTGATGACCTGCCCCGTGTGCCTGCGGAAGACAGCCAGCATGGGCACGCTGACGCGCTCGGCACGCGCGCGTGCCGCGGCAAACACTGGCGTCTCCGTAATGCTGAGCCGCACGTAGAGCCCCAGCAGCACCAGCACCGCGCTGGCCAAAAATGGTAGCCTCCAGCCAAAGCTGTAGAACTGCTCGTCGGTCAGTACGCGCGACAGCAGCAGAAACACTCCGCCGGAAAGGAAGAAGCCCAGCGGTGCGCCCAGTTGCGGAAACATCCCGTAGAGCGCGCGCTTGCGCGGCGGCGCATTCTCCACCGCCAGCAGCACGGCTCCGCCCCACTCGCCGCCCAGCCCGATGCCCTGGCCAAAGCGGCACAGCGCCAGTAGAATCGGCGCGGCGAGGCCAATGGACGCATACGATGGCAGCACACCAATCAGGAATGTCGACAGGCCCATCGTGGTCAGCGCCAGCACCAGCGTGGTCTTGCGGCCCACGCGGTCGCCAAAGTGGCCAAACAGCGCGCCGCCAATGGGCCGCGCCACAAAGGCAATGGCAAACGTGGCCAGCGAGGCCAGCACCGACGATGCCGGATCGGCAGCAGGAAAGAACAGCCGCGGAAACACCAGCACCGCCGCCGTAGCGTAGATGTAAAAGTCGAAAAACTCGACCGCTGTGCCGACCAGGCTGGCAAACAACACCTGGCCCGGCGTATTCATGCGCCTGGGGAAAGACGGGGAAGTCGTCATAAACCAGCCTGCATTCTACCGGAGTAGCGGCGCCGCGCACGTCCCGCGCCGCATTTCTCTTGCGCTCCCTCCGCTGCCGGTGCAATCTGTTCGCCATGCGCAGCATTGTTTATTCCGTCGCCGCCAGCCTCGATGGCTTCATCGCCGGCCCCAAAGGCGAGCACGACTGGATCGTGCAGGATCCGGCCATCGACTTCGCCGCTCAGTGGGACCGCTTCGACACCCTGTTGATGGGCCGGCGCACTTTCGAGGTCGCGCTCACTCGCTTTGCCTCCATTGAGAAGATGGGCAAAAAGGTGATTGTCGTCTCCACTACGCTCGACGCGGCCAGGCACCCCGCGATAACGGTTCTCGGCGCGGATTTTGTGCCCAGGATTGCCGCGCTCAAGGCCGGGAAGGGACAAGACATCTGGCTGATGGGCGGCGGAGCGCTCTTTCGCGCCATGCTCGATGCTGCATTGGTCGATGCGGTGGAGGTTTCCGTAATGCCGGTGCTGCTGGGCTCAGGTGTCCCGCTTATTCCGCCCGGTGCAAGTGCGTCTCTTTCGCTTGACGATTGCAGCACCACGCCGATGGGCATCTTGCGTACCCGCTACCTGGCCGTACAGCCCCCGCCGTAGACCATGCGCCGCGCATAAAGCAAAAGGGCGAAGGCCTCAAGCCTTCGCCCTTTTGCAAATTCCGCAATCAAACTAGAACTTGTACGCCACCGTAAAGTACGCGTGAGCATTCCAGCGCGTGTGCGTGGAGGCACCAGACTCGTACGGCGTGATGGTGAAGGCCGAGCCGATATTGTCGCCGCCCAGGCGCAGCGCGATGCGCGGCTTCAGCATGTACTCAAGGCCAACGCCCCCGCCGCCCGCAAACGACTGGCTGGGCTCAATGGAAATCTTGCCCACATGCGCGGTGCCGAGCAGGACGCGCGCGTACAGGTTCCAGCGCTCATACAACTGCGCGTGCGCCATGGGCCCCACCAGAAACATCTGCACCGTGGGACTGCCGGTATTGGCCGAGGTCACGGTCCAGTCGTACTGTCCATACAGTCCGGTCACGCCAAGGTACTTGCCGAAGTCACGGCTTGCGCCAACCTCGTACCCTTGCAGGCCGCTGCGCGACTGGTTTACCTGGTTGATGCTGGTGTATCCCCAGCCCGCGAACACCTCGTTGCGATAGCCGCGATCCACCGGAGCGGCTGCCGGCTTTTCTTCAATAATCTGGGCCGATGCGGCCAGCGGCGCAATTGCCGCGCCCGCGGCCAGCGCCAGTGCAAACACAAACTTCCTGTTCAATTCGAACTCCTCAATGACTGCGCAGGGCTGTCATGCCTGTCCGGAAGGTCCGGCGGGTCAGACGCTCCAAAGGGCGCTGGTACCTTCTTAGACTAACCGTTCCCCCCCATTTCCATGAAGGGCCAACTCAAGTGCAATTGATGTATTGGACGCGCCGCGAGGCCGGGGGTGAGGCGGCCTACTGGCCCGGCTTCAGCTTGCAGCAGTCGGCTCCGGTGGGCACGTCGTCCGCACCGGCATCCAGCACCACCTTCCAGTTGCCGTCCGGCTGCTTGCGCCAGATGGTGATGTACCGCCCGCTGGTCAGTACCGGGTTGCCGCGCGCATCCTTGCTGCGGCCTTCAAAATGGCCCCACGTATAGCCCATGTCGCCCTGCGGACTCATCACCGCATCGGTCGGCGTCCAGGTCAACTGGTACTGCTCGGGCTTCCAATTCGCCGATTTGGCAATGGCCACCTTGCCCGTCATGGGAGCCTTGCCGTTGCCCAGCGCTACGCCGTCGTCGGCAAACCACTCGGCGAATCCGGCTCCGCCCTTGGCCAGCACGTCCTTGGCAAAGCGCGTCTCCAGATCGAACAGCAGCATCTTGCCCGGCTTCACGCTCGTATCCACCAGCGGATTGGGCGCAGCCTGCGCGTTGCTGTCAGGAATAGCCAGTTGCGCGCTTGCTCCGGTCGCGGCAAGGCCCAACACGGCAAGCGCCGCGGCCCAGGCCCAGATTCGATTGCCTCTCACGTTCTTCCTCCCGGTTTCCACTGCGCCCATCCTACAATGCGGCGGCGATTCCAGGATGGCATGTACTACAACCCCAACAGCGTGACCAACGTCTAATCCCTCAGCCTTTCGCCATTCAATGGGCGCGTATACTTAAGGCTGGCATTCCGGCTGCTGAGCCGCTCAGGAAACCTGTGCGGCGCCTGCTGTTTGCGGCAATAAACAACTTCCTCGCGGGCGGTGTTCGCGGGGGAAGGATACAAATGGGAACACTGCTCGAATCGATTCAATCGCCGGCCGACGTCAAAGCTCTCAGCTTCCAGCAACTGGAAACCCTGGCCGGTGAGATTCGCGATTGCCTCATCCAGACTCTTTCGAAAACCGGCGGCCACCTTGGCCCCAATCTCGGCGTGGTTGAGCTTACGCTGGCGCTGCATTACGCCTTCCAGACACCGCAGGACCACATCCTCTTCGACGTCAGCCACCAGGCCTACGTGCACAAGCTGCTCACTGGCCGCCGCGACCGCTTCTCGACCATTCGCCAGCCCGGCGGCCTGAACGGCTTTATGCTGCGCACCGAAAGCGAGCACGATTGCTACGGCGCGGGCCACGCGGGTACAGCGCTCTCCGCGGCGCTGGGCATGGCCGTGGCGCGCGATCTGGCCGGCGGCCAGGAACATGTTATCGCCGTGGCCGGCGATGCCGCCTTTACCAACGGCATTTCCTTTGAAGCGCTCAACAATATCGCCGCGCAAACCAAGCGGATGATCATCGTCCTCAACGACAACGAGTGGTCCATCGACCGCAATGTCGGAGCCATCGCCAAATACTTCCACCGCATCGTCACCAACGAGCGCTACCGCAACTTCCACGAGTCGGCCGCACGCCTGGTCGAGCGCTTCGGCGGCAAAACCGCCGTCAATGTGGTGCGCCGCGCCGAGGAAGCCGCCAAGAGCATGCTGTGGCCCTCGATTCTCTTCGAGGAGTTCGGGCTGCAATACTTCGGACCCATCGACGGACACAATCTTCCGCTGCTGGTGGAAACCTTCAAATTCCTCAAGGCCGAAAATCGCCCGGTGCTGCTGCACGTGCTCACTGAGAAGGGCCGCGGCTATCAGCCCGCGCTCGATGGGCAAAAGAAGTTTCACGGCCTCGGACCCTACGATCCTGAGACCGGCAAAACCACGCCGGGGCAGACCACCTACTCCGAAGTCTTCGCGCAAACGCTGGTGCAGCTGGCCAACGACGACCCGCGCGTCGTCGCCATCACCGCCGCCATGCCCAACGGCACCGGTCTCGATCTCTTCCGCCCGCATCATCCGCGTCGCTATTTCGATGTGGGCATTGCCGAGGAGCACGCGGTCATCTTCGCCGCCGGCATGGCCACGCGCGGCTTCCGTCCGGTCTGCGCCATCTACTCCACATTCCTGCAGCGCGCCTTCGATCCCATCGTCCACGACGTCGCTCTGCAAAAGCTGCCCGTCGTCTTCTGCATGGATCGCGCCGGTCTCTCCGGCGACGATGGCCCCACGCATCACGGCCTCTTCGACATCAGCTATCTGCGCGGCATTCCCGACATTACCTTGATGGCGCCCAAGGATGAAGACGAGCTGGCCGACATGATGAAGACCTCGCTCGCCCTCGACGGACCCAGCGCCATCCGCTATCCGCGCGGCGCGGTTATCGGTGTTGCGCGCAAGCCGCAGGCTGAGCTGCTGCCCATCGGCAAGGCCGAGGTTATCGCCGACGGCAGCGATGTCGCGCTGCTTGGCCTGGGCGCGCTGTTTCCCATGGCGCAGGAGCTTGCGGCACGGCTCGAGCGCGATGGCTTCTCGGCCGCCCTCATCAATCCGCGCTTCATCAAGCCGCTCGACCGTGAAATGCTCGCTGCCTATGCCGCGCGTGTTGCGGCCTTCGTCACGTTTGAAGATCACGTGAAAATGGGCGGCTTCGGTTCTGCCGTGGTCGAGGCGCTCGACGACATGGGCCTCGCCATTCCCGTGGTGCGCATCGGCTGGCCCGATCAGTTTATTGAGCACGGCAAGGTGGATGAATTGCGTACCCGGTACGGCATTTCTGCCGACGAGGCATACAAACAGGTGCTGCCGCTTATCGCGCAACGCCAGCGCCGCAGCCTTGTTGCCAGCTAATGCGCGCCGTCCTGCATGGGATTGGACGCGGCTTTGTGTGCGAAAATCCTTTGTAGACCGTCCACTCATGCGTTTTCTTCTTTCCGTCATCGTATGTGTCGCCGCAGTGTCCGCATCGGCAGCGGCTACGCATGGACAAGTACCGGTTCCCGCTCCGGCGCCCCTGGCGCTGGTGGGCGGCACTGTCATTGATGTTTCCAACTGGGGCCACTCGGCCCGCGACATCCCCGACGCGGTCGTGATAATCGAAGGCAGCCGCATCGTGCAGGTCGGCACGCGGGCTGAAGTGCCCATCCCCAAAAATGCGCGCCTGCTCGATTGCACGGGCAAGTACATCATCCCCGGCTTGATTGATGGCTATGCCGGCATGAACTCGCAGGGACAGGCCAGCGCCTTCCTTTACATGGGCGTCACCACGGTTGTGACCGGCGCCAGCGCCAAAAACGGCCTCATCGACTTCAGCGCCAATCCACGGCCTCATCTCTATCTGCTCGATTCGGTCGGCACCACCGACAACTGGAGCCTGCTCATCGGCCAGCGCGAGTGGAGCGGCAAGCTGCATGAGGGCTCGCATCCCGTCGAGCTCACCCCCGACGATACCGCGCGGCAGATTAACGCAACGGCCAAGCTGGGCACACGCGCTTTGCTGCTGAGCGGCGACCTGACCGCGGCCAACACCCAGTGGATCATCACCCGCGCGCATCAGCTGGGCATGGCCACTTACGGTGAGTTCATCTCCACGCCCTACCGCGTCGCCGTGGAGCACGGCGTGGACGTGCTGGTGCACATGGGCCGCTACGAGCTCGGCGTGATTCCCGATGAGCTGCAGCGCCCGCTGGTCGACGACCCCAACGGCTCGGCCGCCTCCACCGCGTACGGATACGCCCAGCAGTTGCCGCCCACTGACCCGCACCTGCGCGACTACGCCCACTTTCTCGCCACGCAGCATGCCGCGCTGATGCCCACCTTCAGCCAGTACTTCGTGCACCTGCCCGACCACCGCAATCTGTGGCGCGAGCCCGCCGCGGCGCTGCTCGATCCCGTGCGCATGTATCAGCCTTCCGATCGCTCCACCGGCGAGGCTGTCTATCCGCTCGCCGGCTGGCAGCGCCGTCTGCCCCAATCGGCGCAGCGCTGGATGCTCGACAACCAGCGCAAGAAGACTGACCAGAACGCACTCAAGCTCTGGAACATCAACGCCACCATCTTTGCCGCCGGGCCGCACTACCTGGCGGCCTCCGGTGCGCCAATTTCGGGCTCCATGCCCGGCATCTCGCTGCATACCGAGCTCGAAATGCTGGTCCGGCTGGGGCTTTCGCCACGCGAGGCGCTGGCGGCGGCAACCAACAACTATTCCCTCCAACTGGGATGGACCGAGCTGGGGCAGATCGCGCCCGGACGCCGGGCCGATATCCTTGTAGTGGAAGCCGATCCGACCGCCAGTGTGTGGAATGTGCGCCGCATCTGGGCGCTCATCTTCGACGGCAACCCGGTCGACCGTGAAGCTCTATTGAATCAGCGGCACTAAACCGCCGCCATTACCCTGGTGCAGCCCGGCTGCGGGCAGTGCCGCTCAAATTCAAGCGATCCCGGTTAACGTAAGGCTACGAGCCGGAAGCTATGGACACTGCATTGGCCATCATGACCGAGTCTGCCGAGCAAGCGAGCACCGAGCGCAAGCCTCACAACAAGTGGCTTGTGCTTATCGCTCTCTATAAGCTTGGGCAGGCGCTGGTCATTGCCGCCATCGGCGTGGGCGCCCTGCGCCTGCTGCATAAGGACGTGAGCGATGTGCTCAGCGACCTGGCCACCGCGCTGCGCTTCAACCCGGAATCCCGCCTGATCAACTTCATCCTCGTCAAGGCGTCGCTGATTGACGACCCCATGCTGCGCCGCATCGGCGCCGTGGCCTTCAGCTACGCCGGGCTCAGCCTGGCCGAAAGCATTGGCCTCTACCTTGAAAAAGCCTGGGCCGAGTATCTGACCCTGTTCGTCACCGGCTCTTTCCTGCCCTGGGAAGTGTGGGAGGTCGCTCGCCACATCACCTGGGTGCGTGTGACGCTCCTAGTGGTCAACGCGTTGGTTTTCCTCTACTTGCTCAAGATTGTCTACGAGCGGCGCGAGCAGCAAAAGGCCGAGACGAAGGCCTAGTTTCGCCTCTTCTTCGCCATACACCCTGCCCACCTGATCTGCAAAGAGGCATTCTGGTACCCGGAACCGCAGGGGTAAACACTACCTGTTGTGGTTCTTGGCCCATGCCTTCCCATTAGTCGCCCCTTCGCCACCCCATCCCCCAGCCAACTTACGGCGGTAACAGGGTTTCGACGTTTTCCACGGATTTTGACGTTGGTGCGCACCCGGAACTGGTCTATTATCGACCGAGAAGTGGAGCAAAAGGGATTGCTGGTGAGCAAAGTGGAGTGAAGTTGCTCAACCTGGTCCAAGAATAGCGCGATTTGGGCCGTTCATCCCAACGTCGCGCTTTCGGCGCTCTGGAAAGAATCCGGTCCGGCAACGTTTTGGCCGGCCAATCGCCCGAAAGGGCAAAGGAAGACGGCAACTATGTTTCGCGGCAGCCAGGACGCCAAAGTCGACGAGAAGGGAAGGCTCAAAGTGCCTTCGGCCTTCCGTGCGCTCCTGGACGCCGGCAATGTGAAGCAGTTCTTCGTCACCAGCACCAATGGCAAAGCCGCCGAAATCTGGCCCCTGCCGGAGTGGGAGAAAGTCGAAGCCCGGCTGGCCAAAGAGAGCTCGATGGACGACGCGGTTGAGGAGTACATGGACCTGGTGAACTTCTACGGCCAGCAGGTGGAGATGGACACCCAGGGCCGCATCCTTCTGCCGCAGCAGTTGCGCAGCAAGGCCCGGCTCGACGCCGAAGTCAAGGTGATGGGCCGCATCAAGTTTCTGACCGTGCACAACCTTGAGGAGTTCGGCAAGGTGGTTCCGGTCGAGGGTATGGCTCCGGAACGCAAGGCGAGAATCGCGCAGATTCTCAAGGATCCGGAATAAGTGGAAACCCCCGAGGGGGAGCGCATGACGAATCAAGGTGGACGCCATGTGCCCGTTCTTTTACAGCAAGCGATTGAGTTCCTGAGTGTGCGCGCAGGCGGTACGTATGTGGATTGCACGCTGGGGCTGGCAGGCCACTCCGCGGAGATTGCGCGGAGGCTGGGCGCCGAAGGCACGCTGATCGGTTTCGATCGCGACCCCGAGGCGCTGGTACTGGCCAAGGCGCGGTTGGCGCGGATTGCCAACGAGCTTGGGCCCAGTGCGCCGCGGTTCACGTTGATTGGCGAGGCCTTCAGCACCATTGAAAGCCACGTGCAGCCGGCTTCGGTCGATGGCATCCTGGCCGACTTCGGCGTCAGCAGCCTGCAGTTGGACGAGGCGCGCAGAGGGTTCAGTTTTATGGCGGACGGACCGCTGGAAATGCGTATGGATACGCGCCAGCAGTTGACCGCCGAACAAGTGGTGAATGAGGCGAACGAGCGAGAGCTTGCCGACCTCATTTACGAATACGGAGACGAAAGGAGGTCGCGGAGAATCGCCAGAGCCATTGTGCGGGGGCGGCCGGTAACAACCACGGGGCAGTTGGCCCGTATTGTTGCCCATGCCGCCCCGGCAATGAAGCAGGACAGAATTCATCCGGCTACACGCACCTTCCAGGCGCTCCGGATTTATGTGAATCGCGAGCTGGACGAGATCAAGTCGTTGATGGAGGCCGCACCCCGATTGCTTAAGCCCTCCGGCCGGCTGGTCGTTATCAGCTTTCACTCTTTGGAAGATCGCATTGCCAAAGACAGCCTGCGCGACGGCGCGCGGCAAAAGATCTGGGAGATTTTGACCAAGAAGCCGGTAACGGCGGACGAAGAAGAAACCGAACACAACCCGCGCTCACGCAGCGCCAAGTTGCGAGCGGCGGCAAGAAGCGGAAACTAGGCACCCATTCGCGAAAGCGAGGAGAACTACCATGGCGGCATGCACAACAACTTATTTTGAGACCGGCTCAGGCTTTGCCTCGCGCGTTGCCGAGCGCAATGCGTATCTATTGGCGCAGCAGGCCATGCGCCGCCGCAGCGTCCGCACGCCGGAGATCAACTTCATCCGCCACTTCGACAACTCGCGCCTGGTAAAGGCCGCCGACCCCGTGCGCGTGCGCCAGATGCGCACTTTTACCGCCGCCATGACGCTGCTGTTTTCCTTGGTCATGTTTTACGGCCTTCAGCACTTCAGCGCCATCGAGGGCTCCTACACGGTGGAGTCGGAGAAGCAGATGTGCGACCAGTTGCGCGAGGAGAACAACCAGCTCCGCCTTTCGGAGGCGCAGTTAATGCAGCCGCAGCGCATCGATGGGCTTGCCCGCCAACTCGGCCTGTCGGCGCCCGATCCGGCGCAGATCGTCCATCCCAACGCGGCCGTCGCCGCAGAGGGCGCTCCCGTGCTGGCGCAGAATGCTGTGCCTGCCGCACCGGTTCGTTAGTTCAGTTCAACCGCAGTCGGACCATCGAAGAGCGCCATGCAGGCAACACTAAGAGCAGGCAGATTTCCCAACACGGCCACCACGCGCGCCATGCCCATGAGCCTGGCGCGCTTCTGGCTTGTCTGCCTCTTCTTCCTCCTGTGGGCCTGCATCATTGCCGTCCGCCTGTTCATGCTCCAGGTGGTGCATCACTCCGACTACATGGAGCGTGCGGTCAAGCAGCAGCAGCGCACCTTTGAGGTGGCCCCGCATCGCGGCATCCTCTACGACCGCAACCTGCGCGAGCTGGCCATGACCGTCAAGGTGGACTCCATCTACGCCGTGCCCAGCGAGATTGACGACAAAAAGGCCGCCGCGCACGCACTGGCCGCCATCGTCCACACCAACCCGGACGACAGTTTCACCACAGAGAGCGCGATTGAAGACCGGCTGGAGAACGGCCGCTCGTTTGCCTGGGTGGCGCGCCGTGTAACGCCGGAAACTTCAGCAAAGCTGCACGCGCTCGACCAGAAGGGCCTTTACTTCCAGAAGGAATTTCAGCGCTTCTATCCCAACAGCGAAACTGCCGCGCAGGTGCTGGGCTATGTGGGCTTGGACGACAACGGTCTCGGCGGTCTGGAGCAGAAGTACGACAAGCAATTACATGGCACGTCGGGCCGCATGTTCACTGCGCTCGACGCGCGCCGCCGCGTGCTCGGCTCCGTGGCGCACGAGCCCGACCCCGGCCAGAATATGGTGCTCACCATCGACCAGAACATCCAGTTCATGGCCGAGCAGGCTTTGGACCACGCGATGGAGCGCACCGGCGCCGATGACGGCACGGTGGTGGTGCAGGACGTGCACACCGGACAGATTCTCGCACTCGCCATCCGTCCCTCGTTCGACCCCAATCACTTCCGCCACACATCGCCCAAACTGCTGAAGAACCACGCGGTCAGCGATGTCTACGAGCCCGGCTCGGTCTTCAAACTCGTGGCCTACTCCGCGGCGCTCGACCAGAATCTGGTCAAGCCCGACGACATGGTCGACTGCCAGGGCGGCGCCATCACAATCGCGGGCCGTGTCATCCACGACAACCAGGGCGAGCACATGGGCCTGGTCACGGTGCACAAGGCGCTTGAAGAGTCCAGCGACGTGGGCGCAATCAAGATGGCGCTCAAGGTGGGCCAGGACCGCTTCTATAAATACATTCGCGATTACGGTTTCGGAAGCCGCACCGGCGTTGAATTGCCCGGTGAAACCCGCGGCCTGCTCAACTCGCCCAAAAACTGGAGCGGCTCCTCCATCGGTTCCATTGCCATCGGCCAGGAGGTCGGCGTTACTCCGCTCCAACTGGTCTCCATGGTCTCGACGATTGCCAACGGCGGCACCTATCTGCCGCCCCGCGTGCTCATGCCCGGCCAGATGGACAGCAATGGGCAAAAGCAAACTCTGGTGGCCACGCCCTTCCGCGCTGGCGAGGAGCTGCCTAACCCGCTGCCGCAGGGCGCGCATCGCGTCATCTCGGAGATGGCCTCCGCGCAAATGCGCAAGATGATGGAAGGCGTGGTGCTCTACGGCTCGGGCAAGCCCGCGCAGCTCAACGGCTACTCTTCCGGCGGCAAAACCGGAACCGCGCAGAAAATCGATCCGCAGACGCACAAGTATTCAAAGACCATGCACATTGCCTCGTTCGCCGGCATTGCTCCGGTGAACAACCCCGCCATTGCCATCGCCGTGGTCATCGACAATCCGAAGAAAGGCCCGTCCTACTACGGCACCGCGGTCTCCGCGCCGGTGTTTGCCGAGGTGGCCCAGCAGGTGCTCGAGTATCTCCGCATTCCACACGACATCGAAGTGCGCCCCGCGAAAAGCCTGGCAAAAAAAGAAGCGCC
>DASVLI010000092.1:0-9556 GCA_036384955.1 Occallatibacter sp. | reverse complement strand
GGTGCGGACGGTGCGGGCGCGCTCGCCGTTTTCGCTTTCGACGCCGAAGCTTTGCTGGAAGCTGTACTGCTCGCCCTCGCGCAGGCCGGCCTTGTCGAGCAGGTCGCGGAGAATGAATTCGCCCCAGTCGCCCTGGGTTTTTGCCGAGCCGCGCAGAGCTGTGGTCAGGTTGCGGGCTTCCTCAGTAAGCGCCTGGTTGAGGGTGCCGAGCGAGCCGATGAGGGTTTTTAGCTCGGCGACGCCGGTGGTGGATTCGGTTTGTACCTTGTCGACGCGCTCTCGGAACTCCTTGAGCTGCTCGCGGAGCGGATTGAGCAGCGTGCCGAGCTCCTTCTGGCTGCCTTCGGCGAAGGTCTTCGACTTCTGGTCGAGGATCTGCTGGGCCAGAGACTGGAACTGATTGGCCAGAGTCTTCCTGGCCTCTTCCAGCAGCGCAACCTTCTCGGTCAGATTTTTCTGCTCGTTGGCCAGGTCGGCTTCAAGCTGGCTGATGCGGGCGGCATGTTTGCGGGCGGCTTCGGCCGACTCAACCACGGCGCGCTGGGCCTCGTTGCGCTCGGCGGTCAGCTTGTCAATAGAGGCCTGGCGCTCGATGGCGAGGGATTTGAAGCCGGCGGCATCGTTGAGATCGGCCTGCGCTTTGACCAGGTCGGCGCGCATGCCGGCCAGGGCGGCGGCGTCTTCGCGCGTCTTCTGCTCCAGCAGGGATTGGCGGGCGGCGGCGGATTTTGCGCCAAGGATATAGCCCACAACCAGCCCCGCCAGCAGGGCCAGAACCGCAACAATGGCCAGCGTCATGATTGGTGCCTTTCTCTTCGCCCAATGTACGCCTTTTGGCTGTGCAAAGGTTGGGGGGAATCAGCGGGAGCAAACCGCGTCTCACGGGGGTGGAAATTGAGCCCCAGGTCAGCTTTACACGTTCCGGCGTGCCCGGTAGACTTGGAGTTTCGGGGCAGTGCGCGATTTTTTAGGGCGCACAGGTTGTGTTCCCCCACCGCCTGCCGGTATTGTAGGCACGCAGTGGTTGGAAACGGTTTGTCCCGGAAGAAACCTGGTCTCCAGGAATGCGAGGAGAGATACGCATGGCAGTGGAAGAGAAAGTGAAGTCAATTATTGTCGAGCAGTTGCAGGTGGACGAGGCCGAAGTGACCCCGGGCGCCAGCTTCCAGGAAGACCTTGGAGCCGACTCGCTGGACGTGGTGGAACTTGTGATGCAGTTTGAAGAAGCGTTCGACCTGGAGATTCCGGATGAAGATGCCGAGAAGATCAAGACGGTGAAGGACGCGGTCGACTACATCGAAAAGAACGCGAAAGGCAAGTAACTGGTGAATCGTCGAGTTGTCATCACCGGCCTTGGGCTGGTGTGCGGTGTGGGCAACACCGCCGAGGAAGTGTGGCGGCAGCTTGTTGCCGGAGCCAGCGGTATGGCTCCGATCCAGGGCTTTGACGCCACCGGATTCCCCGTGACTTTCGCGGCGGAAGTGAAGAACTTTGACCCGCTGAATTTTGTGGATAAGAAAGAAGCGCGCAAGATGGGGCGCTTCATCCACTTTGCCTTTGCGGCCACGCAAGAGGCAATGCAGCAGTCGGGTTTGGAGATTACGCCGGAGATTGGCGACCGCGTGGGCGTGCTTATCGGCTCGGGTATCGGCGGATTTGAAATTATTGAACGGGAGCACGCCAACCTATTGGCGGGCGGGCCGCGCAAGATTTCGCCCTTCTTCATTCCAGCAGTGATTGTGAACATGGCGGCGGGGCAGATCAGCATTCGCTACGGCGCCAAGGGACCGATTTCAGCCACGGCTACGGCATGCGCCACCAGCGCCAACTCGATTGGCGACTCGGTGCGCATGATTATGCATGGCGATGCGGACGTGATGATTGCCGGAGGCACCGAGGCATCGGTGACGCCGCTGGCAGTGGGCGGATTCGCGGCGCTGCGCGCGCTTTCAACGCGCAACGACGACCCGACGCACGCCAGCCGCCCGTTCGACAAGGACCGCGACGGCTTTGTGATTGGCGAGGGCGCCGGCATTCTGATTCTGGAAGAGCTGGAGTTTGCCAAGGCACGCGGGGCCAAGATTCTGGCCGAGGTGATTGGCTACGGCATGAGCGCGGACGCCCACCACATGACCAGCATTGCTCCGGAAGGCGCGGGCGCGCAGCGCAGCATGCGGGCGGCGCTGAAGGACGCGGGCATTGAGCCAAGCGAAGTGGGCTACGTGAACGCGCATGCCACTTCCACGCAGGCAGGCGACGGCAACGAGTCGTTGGCGATTGAAAAGGTGTTTGGCGAGCACGCGCTGAGCGGAACGCTGAAGGTGAGCGGCACCAAGTCGATGACCGGGCACCTGCTGGGCGGCGCGGGCGGACTGGAGGCCGGCATCAGCGTGCTGGCACTGCAAAACCAGATACTGCCGCCGACCATCAACCTGGAGAACGTGGACCCCGAGTGCCGACTGGACTACGTGCCGAACAAGGCTATCGAGCACAGCTTCGATGTGGCGCTGTCGAACTCGTTTGGGTTCGGCGGCATTAACGCGACGCTGATTATGCGGCGGTGGACGGAGTAGAACAGCTGACAGCCGACAGCTCACAGCGAACAGCTCACAGCTTAAAGGGGCGCACATCTTGCGATGTGCGCCCCTTTTGTTTTTGCTGATGTGCGAATGGGATTAGCCGGTGACGGCGGCGATGCCAACGCCTACCAGCACAAACAGAATCCACCAGCCGAAGACGGCAATGTAGCCTGAACCGCGCTTGACGCCGGCAACGGTCGCGATGCCGATGCCGAGCACAATCATGGACCAGATGGTGACAACATCAAGCGAACTGGCGAGCGCGTACAAAACCTTGTTGGTGTCCGCGGGGTTGAGGAATGCGCCGATGTTGGTGGGTGCGTAGTTTTTGATGTTGAAGGATTCCGGCGCGGTTCCGGCAAACACAACGAGTATGCCGAGAATGACTTTCACCAAGCCGGGCAGGCCTGCATACATCCACATGGCAAAGACGCTGCCGAATTTTGCCTTTCCGCCAAAGCCGAAGTTGATGGTGGCCATCAGGCCCAGCGAAAAGAGCGCGATTCCGCCGAGCACAAGCAGTGGATTGGCCAGGAAAATTGCCTCGGTAAAGATGGTGGCGAACTTCATGGAGGTGGCACGCTGTTCCGCAGGCACCTGCTCCATTCTTTCCGCCTGAGCGGGATTCAGGCGGATCTGATTTTCGGTCACCTGCTGCATGCCGACTTTGGTGGCAACGACAGCGAAGAGCAGATAGCTGAAGACGACCATGAGAATGAACGGCAGCCACCAGCTTCGCTTGCCGTCGCGGATCTCGGTGAAGGTTTTGGTGGGGGCCGAGAAGATTGAGGTTACGCGCTGGAGCTGCGTGAGCCCCGGCTTTGTTTCCGGCACAATTGCGGGCTGCATGTCACTCATTGAAGTTGCCTCTCAAAAACGGTTGCGGTCGGGAATTGGAGACACACGGATATTGTGTTGCCGGGAGTACATGGGAATACGACGCCCGGCTCCGGCTGGTTCCATCGAGGGGATTGTACCCGGTTGCGGGGAGGGGAGCGGAAAAAATCGCGCGCGCGGAAGCGAGCTAGCTGCCAGCGTCGGCGGTATTGGCAGCGTCGGCAGGCTCGTCGTCGTCGGGGCCAATCTCAGGCTCGATGGGGCGATGCTTTTTGTGCAGCGGTCCCTGGCCGATGTAGCTTTTGTAGACGGTGATGTGGAAGCAGGCCTGGCGGAACTCCTCCTCGACATCGATTTTGCCGTCGTCCTGCAGGTCGCCGAGGCGCTGGCGCATCCAGTAGATTTCGCTTTTGCTCATGCGGCTTTTGGCGATGTCGATGGTGGCGCCGGTAACGTGCGGGCTGACGATGTCTCCCGTGGCCGCGGCGGCGTTGCCGTTGTGGCGGATGAGGTGCTTTTGATACTCGACGGTGCGCACGGCCGAGCTGACGTAGAGCGGAGTGTGGAAGCGCTTGTCGTGCGACTTGGAGAGGTCGGCGAGAAAGGTTGCGGTCCAGGGGCGGCAGTAGCGGCGCTCTTCGGGCAGGCTTTGATTGATGCTGAGCGAACCAGAAACCGGAACCTGAACGAGAAAGCCCTGGGAGATACGATCCTTCAGATCGTCGTCGTCGAGAATGCGCTCGAGGCCGTCGGCATCGGTCTTCTCGTTCTGGCGCGCGAGCGACTCAAAGGAGCCGCGCAGCGGAGCCACAGCGGCAATGCCGCCGGCGAATGCAGGAATGGGATTCTGGTGGCTGCTGGTTGCGACGGGGTCGGCGGTGGTGCTGCCGGCCAGTTCAGCCGCGGCTACGGAAGGATCGACGCGCGCAGGAAGTGCATCGTCGTTGGACGACGATTGTGCTGCACTGTTGGAGGGCCTGGGACGCGAGACGGGAATGTCCGCGGCCTCAAGATGCGCGGCGGCCAAGCCGTGGCGGGTAATGGAGAGGGATGCGCGGCGAACACCACGGCGGCGCGAGGATTTGCTCTGAACGCGCTTGCTCGCGGTCTTTGCCTTGGCAGAGTGCCTGGCGCGAGAGGACGAGGCCCGAGTCGATGAGGATCGAGTCGATGGCTTGGCCTTCGCGCGGCGCGCAGGAGCCTTGGCGCGCGCGGATTTGGCGCCAGCCCTGGAGGACTTTGCCTTTGCGTGGGTGGCAGACGAAGCCGCAGCGCGGTGCCGGACTTTGGCAGCCTGCGCTTGCGGTAGATCAACAACTCCAGCGGCAACGAACAGCAGCAGAAGAACGAATTGTGCGATGCGCGCCATAGGAAGCACGCGGAGAATCGAGAGCATGCTTAGTGTATGACGCACGAGAGGCGATTTCGAGTGCCTGCGAAGGTTCGTATGGGTCCGATAATATGCGCAAGATTGCGCACATTCTGGACGGAGACGGGCTGAAATACCATCCTGAATTGTTGCTGCCAAAACGTTTAAGCAGAGGCTATAATGCGGGCGTTCCCAAAACAGGTGAGGTATTGCAGTGCAAAAAAGTGGTATCTGGATTGCCGTGGCGGTGCTGCTGCTGATGCAGGCGGCGCAAACCATTTATGTGGTTCATCGTGAATCGCTGACTTTTGATGAAGGCAACCACATGTACGCCGGATACATGATGTGGCACGACGGCGACTACGGGCTGAACCCGGAGCATCCACCGCTGGTGAAGCTGCTTGCCACTTCAGTCCTGCTGGGCCACGACTACTGGCTGCCGCAACAGCAGGGACGCTACTTCAAAAGCGAAGCTTACCTGAACGGACGCGACTGGCTGGCGCGCAACGACGGCGCGAGCGGACACATGGTCTTGAAAATGCGCATGGCTGCGGGGCTGCTGGCGCTGGGCTTCTCGCTGATGATTTTTTGGGCGGCGCGCGCATGGTTTGGGCCTGTGGCGGGACTGGCGGCGCTGGCGATTGCAAGCTTTGACCCGGTGGTGCTGGCCAACTCCGCGCTGGTGACGACGGATATTGCGGTCTCGCTGTTTCTGCTGGCCAGCGTCTATGCGTTCTATCGCTATGTGAAGGCGCCGACGATGGTGAATCTGGTGATTGCGGGCGTGGCTGGAGGGCTGGCGATTTCGAGCAAGCACTCGGGCGTATTGCTGGCGCCCATGCTGCTGGTGCTGATTGCGTGGGAGATTTTGACCGCCGAGCGCGGCACGCGTTTGCGCGCAACCGGCAAGCTGGCGGCAGGCTTTGTGGGCGTGCTGGTGATTGGCGTGGCGGTGCTGTGGGCGTTTTACGGTTTCCGCTATGCGGCGCGGCCCGCGGGCGTGACGATGAGCGTGCAGCTGACCGACACGGTGAAAGCTATTGCGCCGTGGAAGGCCGCGGCGGTGCTGGAGTTCGCGAAGCTGCATCTGCTGCCGGAGTCGTACCTGATTGGCATGGTGGACGTGAACAGCATGGCGCTGTTCTACCCCACATTCATTCTGGGCAAGATGTATTCGCACGGTGTGTGGTGGTACTTCCCTGTCGCGCTGCTGATCAAGAGCACGCTGGGGCTGATTGCGATGGTGCTGCTGGCGCTGTTTGCCATTGTGACAGGCAAGTTGCGCAAGGGACGCGAGCTGGCATTTGTGATTCTGCCGGCGGCGGTGTACTTTGGCGCGGCTGTGGCCAGCGGCATGAACATTGGGGCGCGGCACCTGATGCCTGCCTACACGCTGGCTTTTGTGCTGGCCGGCGCGGGCGTGGCCGCGATGGCGGCGCATGGCATGAAGTGGAAGGCATTTGCCTTTGGATTGATTGCGGCACATGCACTTTCGGCGCTGCTGGTGTTTCCCAATTACATGGCTTACGCAAACGAGGCATGGGGCGGACCGAAGAACACGCACAAGCTGCTGAGCGACGCCAACGTGGACTGGGCGCAGCAGCTTTACCAGGTGAAGGCATGGCAGGACAGGCATCCCGGCGAGGAGTGCTGGTTTGCGTACTTCGCGTATTCGGAGATCAATCCGGCGACGTACGGCATCACCTGTCATCATCTGCCGACGATTGACTCGATGTGGCTGGGCGGCGCGGAAGTGATTGCGCCGCAGGTGAAGGGCAATGTGCTGATCAGCGCGGGCGACTGGAGCGGCTGCGAGTGGCCGAGCGGGTTGATGAATCCGTATCGCGGCTTCCAGGCACGCGAGCCGGACGAGATGATCGACTATGCGGTGCTGGTGTATCGCGGCAGCTACGAGATTAAGCAGGCCGCGGCGCTGAGCCGCGCCGAATCGGCGAACGAGCTGATGGCCAAGGGGAAAATTCCCGAAGCGCTGGCGCTGGCGCGCGAAGCAACGGCGATTGATCCGGATGAGGTAATCAGCCAGACCTCGCATGGAGACGCGGCTGCGGCATCGGGGCTGAAGGACGAGGCGCGCACGGCATGGCAGGCGGCCATCAAGTCCGCGCAACGGCTGGAGCCTGAGGCGCAGCTGAGCTACGTACCCGGGCTGCAGAGGAGGCTGGGGAAGCTGTAGGGGGAGCCTCTTCAGCATGCATAAATCGGATTGACGGTAAAATGGTGAAGAGGAACCGGCCGCATGGATAAGACAATCCAGCGATTCACGAGTCACGCGGAACAGAAGGCAGAAGTGTATCGCTACTGGCGTCAGCGGCCGGCAGCCGAGCGTTTTCTCGCGGTATGGGATGCAACCGCGACAGCCTACGCCATCAAGGGAGTGAAGTATGACCCTACCCGAAGATCTGACGTAACTCTTACTCGCATTGAACGCGCACGGAGTTGAGTATTTGGTGGTGGGGGGCTGGGCCGTTGGATTTCACGCCGAGCCGCGCGCGACAAAGGACATCGATCTCTTCATCCGCGCCGATGCGAGAAACAGCGAAGCGGTCTTTCAGGCATTGGCGGAATTCGGTGCACCGCTGGCTGGCTACACTCCCGCGGACTTTCGCGATCAGCCTACGTCCGTCTTCCAGATCGGCCAACCACCGGCGCGTGCGGATTTTTTGCAGTCAATCGACGGCGTGAATTTCGAGGAGGCGTGGCGCGACCGGACGGAGTTCGTGCTGGATGGCATTTCCGTGCAGGTTATTTCGTCGCAGCACCTGATTCAAAACAAGCTGGCATCGGGCAGGCAGCGTGACCTGGCGGATGTTGAGGCAATCAGGGAGGCGGATGAGGCTAACGGCACAAATTAAGAGCTGGAAAAACAAAAGTCCCAAGCCTTGTGGCTTGGGACTTTTTTGCGCGCAGAAAACCCGCGCTGTTACTGAATCAGCGTGCCCTGGTCGTCGTCCTTGACGGCTTCCTCGGGCGGGATGATGACGGCGGCGGCAACCTTGTCGCCATCGTCGAGGTTGAGCAGGCGTACGCCTTGAGTGGCGCGGCCGGCGGCGCGGATGGTCTTGGTATCGATGCGGATGATTTTGCCGAACTGGCTGATGACCATCAGTTCGCTGGAGTCGTCGACCAGCTGGATGGTGTTGACGCGGCCAATGCGCTCGGTGACGGCCATGTTCTTGACGCCCTTGCCGCCGCGCGTTTGCAGACGGTACTCCTCGACATTGGTGCGCTTGCCGAATCCGTTTTCGGTGACGACGAGGATGCGATAGGCGCCTTCCTCATGCTCCTTGGGTGTAACCGCGACGCCAACCACGTAATCGTTCTTGGCCAGGTCTATACCGCGCACGCCGTAGGCGGGGCGGCCCATGGAGCGGACATCGCCTTCGTCGAAGCGGATGGCCATGCCAAGATGCGTGGCCAGGAAGACAATCTCCGAGCTGCTGGTGATGCGCGCTGCCACAAGTTCGTCTTCACCGTCGATGCCGATGGCGATAATGCCGCGGGCCATGACGTTTGAGAAGTCCTTGAGCGGCGTCTTTTTGACGGTGCCGTTGCGGGTGGTGAAGAAGACAAACTTGCCTTCTTCTTCAAGGTCGCGCACGGGCAGAATGGCGCGGACATTTTCGCCGGGCTGCAGATTGAGCAGGATGTTGATGCTCTTGCCCTTGCCCGCGGCGCCCACGTCGGGAATCTCGTAGACCTTGAGCCAGTAGACGCGGCCGGTGTTGGTAAAGCAGAGCAGGAAGGCGTGGGTGGAGTTGACGATGAGCTGGGCGACGAAGTCCTCTTCGCGAGTCTTCATGCCCATGCGGCCGGTGCCGCCGCGACGCTGCTGGCGATAGACGCTGATGGGCGTGCGCTTGAGGTAGCCCTGATGCGAGACGGTGACCGCAACCTGCTCGTCGGCGATGAGGTCTTCAAGCTGAATCTCGGCTGACTCGTCGATGATCTGGGTGCGGCGCGCGTCGCCGTACTTGTCGCGGACTTCTTCGAGTTCCTTGATGATGACGGCGCGGAGCTTCTTGTCGCTGGCGAGAATTTCTTCGTACTCGGCAATGCGCTTGCGGATTTCGGCGAGCTCGTTGAGGATTTCGTCCACCGAAAGCTGGGTGAGGCGATAGAGCTGCAACTCGAGGATGGCGTCGACCTGGCGGAGGGTGAGGCCCTTTTCTTCATTGGCCTGCCGCTCGCGGTCGAGCTTGATGATGACGTCTTTGCCCTTGCCCCAGACGTACAGATTTTCGCGGGCTTCGGCACGCGAACTGGATGCGCGGATGATCTTGATGACCGTGTCGAGGTTGTCGAGCGCGATCTTGTAGCCTTCGAGGATGTGCTCGCGCTCGCGAGCCTTGCGCAGCAGGAAGGCGGTGCGGCGCTGGACGACGTCGACGCGGTGGTCGATGAAGGCGCGGATGGCCTGGTCGAGTCCCATGACGATGGGCTGGCCGTTGAGCACGGCCAGGAAGATCATGGAGAAGCTCTCCTGCATCGATGTGTGCTTGTAGAGCTGGTTCAGGATGATTTCCGGCTGCGCGCCGCGCTTGAGCTCGATGACAATGCGCATGCCGTCGCGATCGCTCTCGTCGCGCACGTCGCTGATGTCGTCGACGATTTTGTCCGTGACGAGCTCGGCGATGCGCTCGATGAGCTTGGACTTGTTGACCTGGTAAGGAATCTCGGTGACGATGATCGCCTGTTTTTCCTTGGTGATGCTCTCCAGGCCGGTCTTGGCGCGCATGAGGAAGCGGCCGCG
>DASVLI010000091.1:0-38641 GCA_036384955.1 Occallatibacter sp. | reverse complement strand
ATGCTCCAACGCCTGCTGCTCGGCCTCCATCTGCTCAATTTCGCCGCGCACCTCAGAGATCTTTTCCTCGACGTCGAGAACCTCTTCAACCTTGCCGGTGCGCTGCTGCAGGATGGCGCGCAGCCGCTGCTCGGTCTCGCGTGCATCGCGCAGCCGTGCGTCCAGGTCGGCGTGCTGCTCGGTCACTTCCTCGCCCGACTGCGTTTCGCTCTGCACGCGGCCCAGCGCGCGCAACTCGTTCAGCGTCGCATCCAGCTCCGTGGACGGTACACGCAGCGAAGCCGAGAACGTCCGCGCATCGTTCTGCGGCGTGTTCAGTGTCAATTGTGCCGCGTAGCCGTGGTGCCGCGCCAGAATCGCATCCAGCGCTGCACGCGCCGGCGCGTAGTCTTTCACCAGAATGCCGAGCGAAACGGTGCGCGCAATCATGGGTGCGGGAAGCGAGGCAGGCGCGGTCTGCTTGGCCACGCTCGGAGCCGGAGCGTACGCCGGCGTCAAACCCGCCGATGTTGCATCGAGTTTGTCAGTCTGGAGCTGCGCCTCGTCCGTCCGCGTGCGCGTCGCCGCTTCCTGCTCGGCCTGCATCGGCGGCGCAACGTAAAGTGCAATCCTCCGCGCCCGCCATTGCAGCGTGATGCCCACCGCGACTACGGCCAGAATCGCCATCGCCGCGCCCGATCCACCAATGGCCCACAGCCGCCAATTCCAAAAGCTCAGTTGCGTGCTGCGCGCCGCGTGCTTTGCTGTTTTTGCCGGCGTTCCGCCAGCCAGCGCCTGGGCAATTGCGGTTCCCACCTGCTCGGGTACAGGCGGCACTGTCCACTCGCGGAGCGCACGCTCAGTGCCGCGCAACTGGCTGGCAAGCGCCGTGCACTCGGCGCACTGCCGCATGTGATTCTCCAGGCGAACGGCCTCCTTGCCAAAAAGCTCCAGGTCCAGGAAAGCCATGATTTCTTCAGGCGAGTAAGGATGGGTTGCGGTGTTCATGCCTGCTCCTGTGTGTGCAGCGGCGCAGTGGCCGCGTGAGGGTTGGCCGACGATTCCAGCAGTTGGCGCAGCGCGGTCCGCGCGCGGAATAGCCGTGAGCGCACCGTATTGACGGGCAGCTGAAGTACATCGGCAATCTCCGCGTAGCTCAGCAGGTCGAACTCACGGAGCAGTACCATGTCGCGGTCCTTGGGCTCGAGCCTGCCGACGGCCTGGCGAATCGACAAATCCGCCTCGATGCTCGGCTGCGCTCCCGGCTCGTGGTGCTCTTCCGCCACGCCAAGAAACGTGGCGCGAAACGCCATTTTGCGGCGGTATTTGGTGAGGAGCTTGTAGGCGATGGCGTAGAGGTAGACGCGAAAGAACGTTTCGGGCCTGTAGCGCTCTTTGGCACGCAGCACAGCCAAAAACGTCTCTTGCGTCAGCTCTTCGGCCGCTTCCGTGTCCGTGATCCGCCGGCGAAAGAAGGCATATACCGACTGCTTGTAACGGTCAAAGAGGATGGTGAATCCGTCGGCGGAGCCGCGCTGGAACTCTTCCATCCATTCTTCGTCGGTCATGGGCGGCCGCGCCTGCGCCGTGGCGTGCGAGGCATCCGAGTTTGAGGTGCGGGGTTCGTCGGTCATCGCGCTCCCGTGAGTGTCCTTCATTATGGACATTCCCGCCACTCGCCGAAAGGTTCCATACGCGGCAAGATTATTTCGCGCGGCGCGGCTCCAGGCACGCTCGTGTATCGTGAGCGCAGAATCCTCTTCAGGAGACGCAGCCCCGCGTATGCCCACCTTTGCCGCCGTCGATATCGGTTCCAACTCCTGCAAACTCAAAATCGCAAAGGTGGTGGCGCACCGGTTGAAGACGGTGCACGTGGACCGCGAGGTGACGCGGCTGGGCGCCAGCGTCTTCGACGAAGGGCTGGTCTCTCCGGAAGCCATGGCCGCCACGCTGCGCGCGCTCAAGCGCTTCCAGCGCGCCACGCAACTGCACGGCGTTGATCGCACGCGCGTTGTGGCCACCAGCGCCATTCGCGATGCGCGCAACGGTGCGGCCTTTCAGGCGTGGGTGTTGGCGGAGACTGGCTGGACGCTGGAAATCATCTCCGGCCTCGAAGAAGGCCGCCTCATTCATCGCGGCCTTGTCAGCGGCGAGCCAGGAATGAGCGGCCGCGTGCTGCTGGTTGATCTTGGCGGCGGCAGTTGCGAAATCACCCTCAGCGAAAACAAACGCATCAAGGAAACCCTTAGCGTGCCGCTGGGTGCTGTGCGGTTGACTGAGCAGTTTCTTGCTGCCGACCCGCCCAGCGCCGAGGGTCTGGCGCAGATGCGGCACCTGATTGCGCGGGAGCTGCGCCGCGCCCAGCGCCGCATTCAACCGGCGCGCGTTTCGCAGGTGATTGGCACCAGCGGCACGGCCGCGGCGCTTGTGGAGGCATGCGGCGCGGCAGGCAAGACGCTGCGCGCACCCAGGCGCATGGGAGCCGAAGGCGCGGAGGCCATGGGCATTGCTCCGGCGGAGTTTGTGCGCAAACTGGCGCGCAAGCTGGCCAAAATGACATTGCCGGAGCGCGAGGCCGTGCCCGGCATCGGCCCACGCCGCGCGGAAATCATCGTCGCCGGCGCGCAGGTCTTCGCCGAGCTGGTGGACACCTTCGCCCTCAAGGGCTTTCGCTATTCAACGCTGGGATTGCGCGATGGCATTCTGGCGCAGATGCTGGCCGAGCAGGATGCGCGCGCGGCCACGCATCGCCAGCTGGAGCAGGAGCGCTGGCAGAGCGTGCTGGCCACAGCGGCCCGCTATGGCGTGGATGTGCGCCGCGCCGAGCCGGTGCGTGCGCATGTGGCGCAGCTGTTCCGCGATTTGAAGCCGCTGCACCAGTTGCCGGAGGAGTACGCGGGCTGGCTGAGCGCGGCGGCCATTCTGCGCGATACTGGCAAGTTCATCAACCACCAGGGACATCACAGGCACACGCAGTACATCGTTTCCAGCTCGGAGATGTACGGCTTTACGCAGCAGCAGCGCACCATCGTTTCCGCCATTGCGCGCTACCTGGGCAAAAGCCGCCCGCAGGCCGGCGACCGCGCGCTGCGCAATATTCCCTCGGACCAGCACAAGCACGTGCAGCGCGCCGTGGTGCTGCTGCGGTTGGCCGAGGCGCTGAACCAGGACCGCGCCAGCGACGTGCTGAAGGTGACGGCGAGGGTTTACCCCAAGCGTGTCTATCTTGAGCTGAAGCCGGGACGCACGGGCGCCGAGCTGGAATTGTGGTCGCTGGGAAAAGAGGCGGCTTACTTCCGCGAGGTTTTTGGGCGCGAGCTTTTGGCCACGCTGGCGTAGATGGAGCGCGCCATGCGCGGCTCAACCAGCCACTGCAGCAGCGGCGGATGCTTGGCGAGATCGATGCGCGCCACCGAGCCCTTGCGCATGCGCACCGCCGCGCCGCCGTTGCCGGTAATCAGCCGGCCCAGAAACTTGAACAGGTTGGGATTGTGGCCGACAGCCAGAATGCCCTCGCGGTCGGCGTACTTGTCCAGCAGTTTGACGAAGGCGGCAAAGTCACCGTCGGGCCCCAGCGCGGGGCTGATTTCGACCTTGGCGTCGTAGCCAAGTTCGGTGCCCACAAACTGCGCCGTTTGCAGCGAGCGCTTCAGCGGGCTGGAGACAATCACGTCCACCTGCACCTTGAGCGCGCTCAGCAGGCGCGCCATCAGCATGCACTGCTCCTTGCCTTCTTTAATCAGGCCGCGCTTGGCGTCAAGGACAGGATTTTCCTTGGCGACTCCGGCATTGGCATGGCGCATCAGGTAGAGAATCATGGGGTTTGCGGGTGCACGGGACCTTCACCAGGTGCACGCCAGATGGTGATTTTAACACGACTGTAACAAAATGGGCTGCTCAGATTGGATGACTACGATTTGGGCGTTACAGCGTAAGTTGTTGATGGCAAAAGGGAATCTGTCTCCTTTGCGGTTTTCTGCCGGGAGGCACTTGAAAGTGCCCCCCCCCCGGGGGGGAGGGGGGCTATGTAGCATTCGCCCCTTATTCTCCTTTGAGGCGTTCTGGCGATGACGGCAGCGGGACGAAGAGAGTACCCGATGATTGTGCGCCAAAACGGGGAAATCTTCTGCAATTGGAGAAGGGATGGATGAGGGATTCGGGTGGAAGGGATTGCGAATTTTCTGGTTCGGTGAGATGAGAGCCGTGCCGCCCCGCCGGGGCGGCGGGTGGTGTGGCGCATTTTCCCAGGGCTACGCCCTGGGCTATTTTCGTTGCCTCCCTACGGGAGGCAGGAATGAGGGCGGGGAAGGGCAGGCGGATTATTGGGTGAGTGATTTGGGCAGTGGGCGTCAAGCATTCAAGCTGACGTCGTCTCCGGTGGGTAAACGTAAGCCGACTTAAAGGGATTGATTGGGAGCATTGCAAACGGATTCCGGGTTGAGGCCTGTGGCATCCCCGGTCCCTGAATGCGAGGGACCGGGGGCACCCTCATTTGTGGCTGGAAACCTCCGGGATCGGGGCCACCTGCCGAATTTTGAATGGGGCGCGTAGAATGCTGCGATCATGAAGCGTGAAGAATTTGGGTGGGCCATCTGCCACAGAGGTTCTATCGATGAAACAGAAGTTTGCCGTAATCGTGCTCGGGGGTACCGGACAAGTGGGTGGTGCGGCTGTTGCGGAGTTGCTCGCACTTTCAGAATGCCGCGAAGTGGTGATGGTGACCAGAAAGCCCGTTGCGGCACGGCCGCGAGTGCGCAACGTTATTCTTGACACGGGTGCAGCCGATTTTTCTCAGCGAATTGCAGTGCTCGCCCGCGAGGTCTTGAGCCAAGGCCCGGTGAGCGCCGTGAGCTGTGCCGGTGTCGGTTCCGGATCGAGGCGCTGGAGCGAAGAAGAACTGAAGCGGCTTGAGCTTGGTGTTGTTGGAGACTTTGCGCGTGGCTGCCACGACGCCGGAATCGCTCAGTTTTGCCTGCTGTCCGCGGTAGGAAGCACGGCCAAGAGCCGGTTTCGCTATGTCCGCGTGATGGGCCTGAAAGAAGACACAGTGCGAAGCATCGGTTTTACCCGCCTCGCAATCTTTCGCCCCGGCATCATCGTCGGCAACTCTCATAGCCCGGCCTGGAGCGTATGGTTGGGCCGTTTCTTACCCGGGCGGTTTGGCAATATCGAGCAGCAGATTCTCGGTCGATCCATTGCTGCGGAGATCGCTCTGCACAGCCAAGAGAGCGGTGAAGTCATCCGCGAGAATGCCGCAATGAAAAGACTCGCCGCGCAGCTTGATCGTTGACGTGTCGCTTTTTGCCAAGACTTTCTGAGACTCGATGAGCGCTAAGGGTTGTCGTCAGTTGACGACTGGATCGCTCAATACTGGTCGACTTCTCAGTATCCAATCGCCCGCTCCAATTTCTGAGGCATGGGCTCATTAGTCGAAACCGCAATTGTAGTGACGGGATCGCCCCCCCCCCCGCACACCCAAACCGGAGAGAAGGGCTCGCTCTGCTGCCTTTCTGCTCTGCGGACGCAGCATTATTTTCACGGCAGCAAGGTTAGAGCTTGAGTGAGAGCCGAAACAAACGCGCAACCCGCCGCCAAAGCATTCAATTTCGAGATGAGCCTTAGCGCGGCATAGAAGGGTTCCACACCAGCTATATTTGAGCCATCGGGCATCTGAGTACCGAGTGTTCCGAAGCCGGAATAGATTACAGGAACATTGATAAGTGCCGACCAGCCCCAGAAACCAGCGGCACCAAGGGCAAACACCACACTGACAATCGAAAGGATCCTCATCTCGCTAGGTTAACTCCGGTTTATGGCGGAAATGGATAGTTGACAAGCTCCCATTCCCAGGCCCTTGTCCCGCCCTCTGCGTTCGGAATGTAACAGGATGGAGGGTAGATCGTTTGGTCGCGATTGAATGTGAAGGTACTCCGTACGAGGTTACGTCTCTCATCCTGCAGGTCGAACGAGTAACTGTACTGCGCCGCAAACATTACGGCCACCGCACCGACGGCATGAACTGCTCTTTGTAGCGTTGCGACGTCGAGATGTTCCTCTCGGTTATGTTTCGTTCGGTTGTAAGCGTCATACCAGTCGAGAGATTGGGTCGGCGACTGAGCGCTCCAGTCTTTGAAAGGGAAGAAGCTCGGAAAGTCGGTGTAGGACCTAAGCGTCAACGAAAAACTGTCTAGCAGCATCGGTGCACGCAGCTTGACGTAATCGGCCGTCGTCATGCGCTGTTTTGCGTACCCATTGGCTTTGAGGATGGCCGCCCAGGACGCCTCGACTTCCATGGCCGACAGGAGCAATAGCTCCCGTACCTTGTGCCCGTAGCTTTCGAGATTTTCCTGGGCGGGCTCGATTGTCTCGAACACATCCTGCATCTTCGTCAGCAGAAGCTTCAGCGCGACAAACGATTGTGTCATCGACCTCATGTCTATCGCCTGGCTTAAGTTTCCGGCTATGTTGAAAGGTAGCGAGACTCTCTTGTAGGCCGTTCCCGGTTTATAGTCGGACTCTACCGGTTCCCGGTCATGGAAAAGCGTCGCGATCCACTCTCTCAACGCGCCGATATCTTGCTGCGCTATCGGCACGGCAAGCGCTGCGCCGCCGTAGGCAACTCCTGAGTACCACCACCGACCGGCGGAGAAAAATGCAACCCCATACGGGAATTGATGGATACTTGGCGTGAGCGGATTCTCACGAACGAGATTCCGAAAATATACTGTGGATGGCATTCGTCACTCATGATAGTCCCAGTTGTTCAAACCACTCCACTCTCCTAAGGCAGGTGGCCATCAGGTCATCAAAAAAGGTGGGCTACTCTACCGAGCATAAAAGCCATTCTGGGCCACGTTCATCGCGCTTTTTGCGATGAGCGGGACGGGCGACTCACCTGCGGCTCATTCTACGATGATCTGTCGGCCCACTCCGGCCGGCGAACCCGACAGGCTAGAGCCTAAACTCCGATCACTCCTCATATAACAGGCTCTGCTCCAGCAAAAGCGTCGGCCAGAACCGCAGGTTCTCGGTTCGCGCATTATCCCCAATGCACTCATTGAACCGGAGTATCGTTCAAAGTTGGCGAAGCATTACTTGTTCAGGCGATCACCCCGTATACACGCACCCGCTGGTGCACGTCTCCTGCACGACCACCTTGCTCAGGCTGGGTAGTGCGGGCTTCAGGCGCTGCCAGATCCATGCGGCCAGCATTTCGCTGGTGGGATTCGCGAGCCCTTCCACATCGTTCAGGCAGCGATGGTCCAGCACCTCGTGGCAGGTGGCCCGCTCAAGCGGGGTGATGCTGTGCCCTGTTCATCGCGCTTTTTGCGAGGCGCGGGTGTGTTCGTGGTTCCCACCCTTTCCGCAAAGTACGCGGAAAGGATGGGGCATCCATGCTATGCATCAATCAGTAGATCGCCCTATCCCGTAAACACGCAGCCACTGGTACACGGCGCAGCTTACTGAGCGAACATCGGATCTTTTCGGCGTGCCAGAACGTTGACTGCGACCAGGGCAGCGGTAAATCCCGCGGCGGCGCCAATCCCGAGCGCCCAGCGCGGGCCAAAGTGGTTGGCAACCCATCCCACCATGGGCGCGCCAATAGGCGTTCCTCCGAGCGCAATTGCAACACGCAAGGCCATCACTCTGCCCCGCATCGCAGGTTCAGTAGAAAGCTGCATGATGCTGTTTGTGGCATTGCCGAAGATAAGTGCCGCCGCGCCAGTGATCATCAGTGCAGCGGCGAACCACCAGTATCCCGGCGCGAGCGCCGCCAGCGTGCAGCCAATCCCGAAGAAGCCGGTTCCGACCAAAAGCGACGTCATGCCTTGCCGCTGGCGGCTGGCGGCAAACAGAGCTCCTGCGACGGTGCCTACGGCCATAAGGGAAGAGAGCAGACCGAATGCGCGCGCGTCGGAGTGGAAGACGTTCACAGCCATCGTGGAGATATAGATGGGAAAATTCAGCCCAAAAGTGCCGATGAGAAACAGCATGACCAGGATTGCGCTGAGGTCCGGTCTTCTCCGCACATAGCGAAATCCTTCCATAAATCCCGATGCGTTGCGATGCGCTCTGGCGCTGCCGTGGAGATCCGAGAGGCGAAAGAACGACATCGAGAGCAGTACTGCCGCGAATGAGAGCCCGTTTAACAGAAAAGCCCACCCGAGGCCAACGCTGGCAATCAGCAAACCTGCGACAGCTGGGCCTATCATCTGCGCAGCCGTGATCGAGGTCGAGTTCAATGCCACTGCATTCGGCAGGTCGGCATCGCCCACCATCTCCGCCACAAAGGTCTGTCTTACAGGAGCATCCATCGCTGCCGCGGAGCCAGAGAGAAAGGCAAACACATACACGTGCCAGAGCTGTATCACTCCCGCGATTGTGAGCAAGCCCATGATGAGCGCGAGCGCCCCCATCGTTGCCTGGGTGAGCATGAGGAGCTTGCGCTGATTGAGGCGGTCCGCGGCCGACCCGGCCCAGGGCAGGAGCAGAAGTTGCGGGGCGAACTGCAGACCCATCACGATGCCCAATGCCGTCGCATCTTGATGAGTAAGCTGCGTCAGCACAAGCCAGTCCTGCGCTACGCGCTGCATCCAGGTACCAACGTTGGAAACCAGGGCGCCGGCGGTCCACAAGCGAAAGTTATAGTTTTTGAGGGAGCGAAAGGTGCCGGAGACTCGGTTCGTCATGTTCGCGACGGCGCGTTGCCCCCATGAAACCGGCCGAAGTGACGCGACGAAAAGACGCTGATGACGAGCGCACCGAGGCCGAACGAAAAGATATGGTTCGTCGCCCGAGGATGAAAAGCGCCAACGTGCGCCACCAGCAAATAACCCGCCACGGCGTTGAGGAATCCCCAAACAACATTCACCGTTGCCGTAGAGAGACCCTGGCCGGGCGGCTTGGCAAACGGAGTTTGAAACGGACGCCCCATGATGCCCGCAACAAAGTGAGGCACGGCGTTGGCCGCAAATGCTCCACCAAAGAAATACGAAACAAGCCAAAGCCAGTTCATGATGCCGAGCTCCCATTTTCCAACAGCGAAATGATGTCCTGCGCAGTCCCTGTCTCGCCCACACGAGGGAAGACGTTCCTGATGCAGTACTCGTGCGCTTCCTCGCGCATATCGGTCATTGCATCAAGCGCGAGGGTCACGTTGAACCCCTTCTCGTAGGCCTGCCGCGCCGTTGCCTCAACACCGCCCGATGTCACCACTCCGCAGACAACGACCTGAGTAACGCCTCGCGCTTTAAGCTCGTGCTCAAGATTTGTTGTCGCAAACGCGCCCCAGCTTCGCTTGGTGATGGCCATATCGCCCGGTTGTTGATCCAGTTCCGGCAGAAGCTCTGTCCAGCCCTCCGAAAGCGGCATACTGCTGCGCGGACCCTGCTCCGTTCGACCCGGAGCCCGTCCTGCTACATTCACCAGCACAACCGGGAGATTCATCTTTCTGAAAACATCGAGCAACGCGCGCGTTTGGCCAACCACCTCGCCGATGGGATGAATAAAGCTTCCATTTGCGATGCCTTTCTGCAGGTCGATGACGATCAACGCGGTGTTGGGGTCAAGCGCGGTCAGCGGCATTGCGCTTCTCCTCGGATACGAACTTCCATTGGTAAAAAGCTTGATACATAGGGCTCAATCCTCAACCAGCCGCGTAAGCAGAGCGAGCGCCGCACGAAGCTTTTCCTGCTCCTGCGCAGAGAGCTTCTGCGAGATTCTCGTGGTAAGCCAGTCCTGCCTCGCGGCCCTGCCCTCTTGAAGCAACTTTTCGCATTTGGACGTCAGAGACATCAGTGTTTGCCGTCCGTCGCCTGGATCGGGCGAACCCTTCACAAGGCCCGACACCTGCAGCGGAGTCACTACAGAACTCATCGACTGCGGGCGCATTCCTTCTGCGCGTGCCAGGCTTGAGACGGTGGCCGGGCCGTTCTTCTCCAGTCGAAGAACAACAGAAACCTGCGATGGGGTCAGATTTCCGTGCCCGGTATGCTCGCGTAAACGCAGCTTGAGCTTGCGGAACATTGCACGCATCTCGGCAGCCAGCGTTCCGGCAAGGTCGGTTTGAATAGAAGACTTTCGAATACTCACGAAGCCAATATATTACATGCACAGGTAATCTGTAAAGTTTAACTGCATATATGCGTTCAGCTGGATTGACCGGAAACCCTCACGCACACTGCCGGCTTGTAACGCTCCACCTCGGCTGAAAAGCGGTGAATCGCCAATGTGCTTATTGATTCAGGTGCAATTCGCAGGTCAGGAAACGTCGTCCGGTCTAGTTCCCCGTAAACACACACCCGCTGGTGCATGTTTCCTGCACTACCACCTTGCTTAGGTTGGGTAGTGTCGGCTTCAGGCGCTGCCAGATCCATGCGGCCAGCATTTCGCTGGTGGGATTCGCGAGACCTTCGACATCGTTCAGGCAGCGATGGTCCAGCGCCTCGTGCAGCGGCTTCCAGGCCGCTTTCAGGTCGGCAAAATCCATCACCCAGCCCAACTGCGGGTCCACAGGGCCGGCCACGTGCACCTGAATGTGAAAGCTGTGCCCATGCAGCCGCCGGCACTTGTGGCCCTCCGGCACGTTGGGCAGCCAGTGGGCCGCCTCAATCGAAAATTCCTTGTAGATTTCCATTTTTTCTGGCTCAGGTTTTATTATCGCGCGGCATTGCAGGTCTGCCACCCATTGCTGCGCAATGGATGGGGCACGGGGCTTGAGTGGATGCGCTATGGCGGCTACGGGATGCCGAGGATTTTGTGTGTCTGCAAGCTGAGCCGCCACTGCGGATGCTGCTTGCAGTAGCGCACCGCCAGCTCAGTATTGGCCGCGCGCGCCGGCCCGTCCATGGGCTGCAGAAAGAAGTGCGTGAAGCGCAGCGCCGCAAACTGCTCCGGCTGCGCGGCGGGTTGCGGATAGACCAGCTTGAGCTCGCTGCCTGTGGTTTGCACCAGCGGCGCGCCGGCTTTGGGGCTCACGCAAATCCAGTCCAGACCCGCGGGCGCGGCGATGGTGCCGTTGGTCTCGACGGCAATTTCGAAATCGAAAGCGTGCAGCGCGTCGATGAGGGCTGCGTCGATTTGCAAGAGCGGCTCACCGCCGGTGCAGACCACGAAGCGTTTGCCGCCCGTGCTCGGCTGCCACGCGGCTGCCACGGCCTCAGCAAGCGCCTGCGCCGAGTCGAATTTGCCGCCGCCCGCGCCGTCGGTGCCGATGAAATCGGTGTCGCAGAATTGGCAGATGGCCGAAGTGCGGTCGGCTTCGCGGCCGCTCCACAAGTTGCAGCCGGCGAAGCGGCAAAACACCGCCGCGCGCCCGGTGTGTGCGCCCTCGCCCTGCAACGTGTAAAAGATTTCCTTGACCGCGTAGCTCATTGAATCAGCTTCTAGCTCCTAGCCTCTAGCTCCTAGCTCTTTGCTTGCTCAACTGCGGCCACAGTGGCTTGCAGATGCGCAGGCTGCCGCTTCAGGCGCCTGACGCACGTTGTGGCAGCGGATCTTCCATTCCGTTTTCGCGAAAGCCCTTCAGGCGCAGCAAACACGAGTCGCACTGACCGCATGGAGCGCCTGTGGGCGAGGGATCGTAGCAGCTGCTGGTCAGCGCGTAATCCACGCCGAGCGCCAGGCCGCGCGCAATAATCTGCGCCTTGGTCAGGTCGATGAGCGGGGTGTGAATCTTCAGGTTCTGATGGCCTTCCACGCCGGCCTTGGTGGCAAGGTTGGCCATGGTTTCGTAGGCCGCAATGTACTCCGGGCGGCAATCGGGATAGCCGCTGTAATCGAGCGCGTTGACGCCGAGAAAAACGTCGGAGGAGCCCAGCACCTCAGCCCATGCCAGCGCGAAGGAAAGAAAAATCGTGTTGCGCGCGGGCACGTAGGTGATGGGAATGCCGTGGGACATTTCTTCGACGCCGCGGCCCTTGGGCACGGCAATGTCCGCAGTCAGCGCGGAGCCGCCAAAGGCGCGCAGATCGATTTGCGCGATGCGATGCTCGGCCGCGCCGAGCGAGGCGGCAACGCGGCGCGCGGCTTCCAGCTCCCAGCTATGCCGCTGGCCGTAGGAAAACGAAAGCGCGTAGGGCGTAAAGCCCTCGCGTTTGGCGATGGCCAGCACCGTGGCCGAGTCCAGCCCGCCGCTGAGCAATACCACCGCTTTGCGCGGTTCTGTTGCCATGCAATTCACTCCGTGAGCGTGGAACGCTCTTCTTCTATGGTAGCGGTTTTGCGTCTGGCGCATGCCACAACTCGGCGGCGAGCAGGCCGCGCAGGCGCTCGCGGCGCGCGGCCAGGCGGAAGCCAGCGGCCTGGATGGGGCCGTGATACGCGGGCAGCCGGCGTGTGGTGAGGCCGGTGAGCAGGCCGAATGCGCGATAGAGCGCGGCCACCAGCGGCGCGGCGATAACGCGGCCAAAGCGTGTGTCGGGAATGTGAAACTCCGAGATTGCCCACAGCGCGCCTGGTGCGGCTGCGGAGTGTAATTTTGCGGCAAGCGCGGCGGCTTCATCGCTGGAAAGGCAATCGAGAAAAAAGTGTGTTGCGATGAGGTCGTATTTTTCTTGACTGGTTTTTTCAGGGCCTGGTTGCCACGTGCGTGCGTCGGCCTGTGTGGTGCGCACGCGGTTGGCGTTTTTGCCGGCACGGCGTTGCAGTGCCGCGAGCATGGCGGCGCTTGAGTCGATGGCGTCGAGGGTGATGTTGGGGCTGGCGCGTAAGAGGGCGGCGGTAAAGCGGCCGTCGCCATCGCCGAGCACCAGCGCGCGGCGGGCATTTGCCATGCGCGCAAGGTAGGTAAGGCGGCAGTGCTGCAGCGCGGGGCCAAAGGTGAAAGCTTCGAGCCATCGATAGGAGCCGGCGAGCTTGTCGAAGTTCGCAGTCTCGCTCACCGCAGCACCAGAACCAGCGGTGTGAGCAGCACCAGGTCGGCGGCGGCGCGTAGCGCCAGCGGAGTGAGCCGCGTGCGCAGACTGCCCAGCAGAGCGAGCAGAAGCGCGCTGGCCGAGCCGGCGGCGAGCAGCGCGGCGATGCGCGGATCAGCGTGCAAGGAGAAAGCAGCGGCGGCGATACCGCATGCGCCGAGCAAGACGCCGAGCCGCACTGTGTGTTCGGGCCGCGCGGCAGATTCCCACTCCTCAATGGCGTGGCAGTTAAGCCAGGCGAGCGCGGCAAAAAACGCCATTGCCGCGAGTAGCGGTGTGGGCCACACACTGCCCAGCCGCGAAAACGCAGGCGCCGCGCAGCCGGCGGTGAAGAGCACGCCGACCAGCAGCTCCTTCGAGAAGATGCGCCGCAGCCACGTGGGAGCCTGATGCGCGCCATGCACGCCGGAGAAGTACATGAGCGCGGCGGCGGCCAGCACGGAGTTGCGCGCGCGATTGATGGCCGGCATCAGCGAGAAGATGAGGCACGCAGCGGCCACGGCCGCGATTGCAGCCAGCGGAACCAGCGCGCGGCGATGCCGCCAGTGGAAGAGATGCCGCGCGCGCAGGGTGTGTACTGCGCCCGACCGCAACGCGCGCCGTGCGTCCAGCACGCGGTCTGCCACGTAGACCGCGAAGGTGCCGAGCGCGAGCAGAGCGGGAATCCAGCGGGGCAGAGCGATATGCGCGGCCCATGCGAAGGCCAGCCCCCAGACGGCGGCCACGGTGGGCGCATCGAGACTGGCCAGATGCCACAGGCGCAACGGCGCAGGCGCGTCCACAGGGCGCGCGGCCGCGCGGGAGTGCAATTTCGAGCTGGCGAGGGGAAGTGCCACCACACTCATTGTAGGAGAAGGCGTACTTAGAGCAAAACCAGAGTCGGTGTGCTCTTTCGGGCCATGTGGCTTCGAGATAGAGCAACTCTGGTTTTGGTTCAGTCGGCCGCGTTGGCCTTTTTTGCGGTGGCGGGCTTTTGCGGCGTGCTGGCCTGGGGCATGGCGTCCATGCTTATCTTGCCTTCGGCCAACTGCATCAGAAATTCCTGGCTGGAGAAGGGCTTGGCGTCCTTGACGAGCTTGCTCGCGCGCAGGTAGACGCCGTCGCTCTGTTGCAGGCGCGCCTTGGTGGTGTCGGCCAAGTAGGCGGGCAGAATCTCGTCGTGAATGCGCTTCTTCGCGGCCGCATCGCGGACTGGGAAGACGACTTCGCAGCGCTCGAAGAGGTTGCGCGGCATCCAGTCGGCTGAGCCGAGATAAATTTCGTCGTCGCCGCCGTTGGCAAAGTGGAAGATGCGCGAGTGCTCCAGAAAGCGGCCCACAATGGAGCGCACGCGGATGCGTTCGGAGAGGCCTTTGACGCCTGGGCGCAGAATCGAGAGGCCGCGCACGATAAGGTCGATCTCGACGCCGGCCTGCGAGGCGGCGTAAAGCGCTTCGATCACACGCGGCTCCAGCAGCGCATTCATTTTGGCGACAATGTGTGCGGGGCGGCCGGCGCGAGCGTGCTCCTCTTCGCGGCGGATGAGGCCAAGAAAACTTTCCGCCATGGTGAGCGGCGCCACCAGCAGCGGGCGGTAGTCGTCAATTTCAGCATGCGCGGTGAGGTAGTTGAAGACCTGATGCACGCGCTCGGTCATCTGCGGATCGCTGGTCAGCAGGCTCAGGTCGGTGTAGAAGCGCGCGGTGACCGGGTTGTAGTTGCCGGTGCCCAGATGGCAGTAGCGGCGGATGACGCCGTCTTCGTCGCGGCGCACCAGCATGGCCAGCTTGCAGTGAGTCTTGAGGCCGACCACGCCGTGAAAAACCTGCACGCCGGCGTCCTCCATGGAGCGCGCCCAGCGAATGTTGGAGGCCTCGTCAAAGCGCGCCATCAGCTCGACCACAAGGGTGGTCTCCTTGGTGGCGGCGGCGTCGGTCAGCGCCTGGAACATGGGCGAGTTCTCGCTGGTGCGGTAGAGCGTCTGCTTCATCGTGACCACATTGGGGTCGATGGCGGCGTTCTCAATAAACTCGACAATCGGCTCGTAGGAGTCGTAGGGATGGTGCAGCAGGATGTCGCGGTGGCGCAGCTCCTCGTAGATGTCGGCCGAGGTGCGGCTCAGCTGGAAGGGGCGCGGGGTGAAGGCGGGAAACTTGAGGTCGGGGCGCGCCACGTCGCTGTAGAGAAACATCAGGCGCGAAAGATTCAGCGGGCCGTCGCCGGGGAAGACCTGGTCTTCGTCGAGCTCGAAGTTGACGCGCAGGCGCTCGACGATTTCGGCATCGGCGCCGGCTTCGATTTCAAGGCGCACGGCGTCGCCCTTGCGGCGGTTGTGCAGTTCTACGCGGATGGTTTCCAGCAGCGAGCGCGCTTCTTCCTCCTCGAAGTAGAGGTTGGAGTTGCGCGTGACGCGGAAGGCTGCGCGCGAAAGCACTTCGTAGCCGCGATACATGCCTGAGAGGTTTTGCGCAATCAGGTCATGCAGCAGCAGGTAATCGAAGAATCCATCCTCGGCGGGGAGGCGTACAAAGCGCGGCAGTGCGCGGGGCACGGTAACCACGCCCAGCACCGGCGGGCCGGAACTGCGCCGCTTGCGCCGCAGCAGCAGCGCGAGGCACAGCGCCTTGTTCAGCACGCGCGGAAACGGATGCGCCGGGTCGATGGCGACCGGGGTCAGCAGCGGATCGACTTCGCGCTGGTAGTAGCCCTGCGCAAATGCCCGCGCCTCTTCGCTCAGCTCATCCCACTCCAGCAGCCGTACGCCCTGCTTGCGCAGCACGGGCAAAATCTGTTCGTTCCAGCAGCGGTACTGGTCCTGCACAAAGGTGTGGATTTCGGCGGTGAGTGTGGCCAGCGACTCGCTTGGCCGCAGCCCGTCGTAGCCCTGCTCGCGGTAGCCGTCTTCAATGCGCTGCATCAACCCGGCCTGGCGAACCTCCACGTACTCGTCGAGATTCGAGCCGGTAATTGCCAGGAACTTGACGCGTTCGAGCAGCGGATTGGTTGCGTCCCCGGCCTCTTCCAGCACACGCCGGTTGAACTGCATCCAGGAGAAGTCGCGACCGTTGAAGAGCTTTTGCTTGGAAATGGTGCGGGCCATGTAAGTTCCGTCCAGTGCGCCGTGTTCGTCAGTCTACCGCGCCGGGGTGGGGGCAGGCACGATAGACCTTCGGCTGAGGATGCCAAATCGGTACTATTGGAACTGATACAAGAGCTTGACCGTACATGTGTTAACGGCAGGCGAAAAGCCGGGGAACTGTTGCGCCTGCGGCAACGGCTGAGGGACAAGGCCGGCTGAGTCTCCGGGCCAATCCACTGACCAAATAGAGCGAAACAGTCAGCTCCACGACGTGGAATAACGTCTTAATTGACCCGCAACGCCGGACCGGCGACCATAGAGAGAGCGGCGCGTACCCTCGCGCCGGGGAGAGCAATCGCATGTTGCAGGATGGACCCGAAAAAATCGAGCTGATTCCCACCGAACCGCTGCCGGAGTGTGCCGAGGCTTTTTCCGACCGTGTGCACGGCATGATGGACGGCAAGCCGAAGGACGATTGCACGGTGCACCGCACGTTCGCGGGCTTTGAAGAGATGTTCGACCGCATCGCCGCCGGAATGTACAGCCTTGCCTCCATGCTGGTGGGCGAGGGCGAGGATAGCGTGCGTCTGGTGGAAACGTCGATTGCGACGGTTCCGATCCAGCCAGGCGAAAGCGCGGTGAACGCGCGGCAGAACAATCGACGTGTGATGGCCGGAGCCGCCATCCGGCTGCTGGAGGAGCGCACTCCGGGCTGCCTGAAAGCCCAGGTGGATGCGCCTCCGCCGGGCGGCTGCATCGGCGACGACGAGCTGGACGCAGCCGGTGTCTCGCGCGACGAGCTGGACCGCATGCTGAGCGGGCCGGACCGCGAGCGTGTCCGCACATGGCTGGACGGGCTTTCCACGCCGACGCGGGTGGTTTTTGTTCTGCGCGCGGTGGCGGGCTTTACCAGCACCGAAGTTGCCGCGCTGCTGACCGAGCAAGGCCTTGCCGGCTGGAGCTCGGAAAGCGTTCGCGAGCAATTCCGCCAGGGGCTCTGTTCGCTGGCCTCGCAACTGATTCACGCGGCGCTGGAGTAGCGCCGCAACCCGCCGGTGGCCGCAAGTGCCCAAAAAGCACGGATGCAACCCGTATGACGCACATCACGCGCGATTTCCCGCCGGCGTTCCACACTTTTTAAGAACCCTGCCGCGCGCTTGCCGCATCCATAGAACAAGCACTGTGGCAACCGCCTGAAAGCTGAAAGTTAAGATTTTCCATGCATCTTGCCCAATCGAACATTTTGCTGAACCGAATTCGCATGCACGCAGTCCTGCTGGCTCTAATTGCCCTGGCATGCGGTGTAGTCTCGGCTCCGCTGGCGGCGCAGGTGGTTCCGGGAACCAATACGGCTCCCACGGCGTCAAGCTTTCAAGGCAGCGTGGCCTCGGGTGAGGTTTCGGCGCAGCCCATCGATCTGACTCTGGACGATGCCATGCAGCGCGGCCTCAAGACCAACCTCGGCATCATTCTGAGCGGAGCGCAGACGGCCTCGGCGCGCGGACAGAAGCTGAGCCAGTTGCAGTCGCTTCTGCCCAGCATCGATTTCAACGCGCAGGAGTCCTTGATGCAGGTGGACCTGGCGGCGCAGGGCCTGCGCATTCCGGGTTTCCCCACCATCATCGGGCCCTTCGGATTCACCGATCTGCGCGCTTCGCTCAGCTGGTCGCTGCTGAACGTGAATTCTCTGCGCACCTATCTGGCAGCCAAGCACAACTTCAACGCCGCTCAGCTTTCGGCAGACGACGCGCGCGATCTGGTGGTGCTGACGGTGGGCAACGCGTATCTGCTGGCCCTGGCCGATGAAACACGCGTATCCAGCGTGGAAGCGCAGGTGGCGACGGCGAAGATTTCCCTGGACCAGGCAGTGGCCAGCCATGAAGCCGGCACCGCGCCCAAGATTGACGAGCTGCGCGCGCGGGTGGATTACCAGTCGCTGCAGCAGAACCTGATTGTGGCGCGCAACTCGCTGGAGAAGGATAAGCTGGCGCTGGCGCGCACCATCGGACTGCCGCTGGGGCAAAGTTTCAACCTTGCTGAAAAGGCTCCCTATGCGGCCTTCGACAAGATCGATATTGAAGCCGCTATTCGCGACGCCAAAGCCAACCGCAAGGACTTGGCCGCAATGGTGGAGCAGGTGAAGGCTGCCGAGGAGCAGCGCAAGGCCGCTACCGCCGACCGGCTGCCGACGATTCAGGTGAATGCCGATTACGGCGACATCGGCGTGAACGTGCGGCACTCGCACGGCACGGGCAATGCCAGCGGCACGCTTTCGGTTCCGGTGTTCAAGGAGTTTGGGCTGCGCGGAGAAGCGCAGACCGCGCAGGCGCAGTTGAACACGGTGCAGGCGCAATTGAGCGACAAGCAGGCGCAGGTGGAGTCCGATGTGCGCGATGCGCTGCTGGACATTGAGTCAGCGCAGAACCAGGTGGAAGTGGCGCACTCCTCAGTCGAGCTGGCGAATGAGGCTTTGAGCGAGGCGCAGCAACGCTACGCCAACGGAGTGAGCGACAACCTGGCCGTCAGCCAGGCCGAGCAATCCGTGGCGCAGGCAAACGATCAGTACGTGGCCAGCCTTTACCGGCACAACGTGGCCAAACTCAGTTTGGCGCGCGCACTGGGCGCAGCGCAGGACTACAAGAAATATCTGGGAGGAAAGTAAACGTGGCGGACGCAACCCAACCAAATGTTCGGAAAGAGGCTGAAGAGGCCACCGAAGCCGTGAAGCCCCCCTCGCGCCGCAGAGGCATTGTGATTGTGGTGCTTGCGGTGCTGGTGATTGCCGCGCTGGGCTTCTGGTGGCGCTCCACCTTCAGCGAAGAGACTGACGACGCGCAGATCAACGGCCATCTGATTCAGGTGAGCTCGCGCGTGGGCGGTCAAATCGCCAAGGTGTACGTGGACGAGAACCAGGTGGTGAAGGCCGGCGACCCGATCGCCGACATTGACACCCGCGACCTGCAGGTTGCCGTGGAGAATGCCCAGGCCGCACTGGCCACGGCGGAAGCCAATGCCGCGGCGGCGCAGGTGAATGTACCCATCACCACCGTAAACACTGGCACCAACCTGACCGCTGCCGGAGCCGATGTGAGCGGCGCGCAGGCCTCGGTTTCGCAGGCGGAGAAGCAGCTTGAGTCGGCCAAGGCACGTGTGGCGCAGGCCGTGGCCAACAACGCCAAGGCGCAGGCCGACCTGGAGCGCTACAAGCCCCTCGTCGCCAAGGACGTGATCAGCAAGCAGCAGTTTGATGCGGCCGTGGCCGCGGCAACTTCAGCCCAGGCGTCGGTGGCCGATGCACAGGCCGGTGTACAAGCCGCCAGCGACGGCGTGCGCGTGGCGCATGAGCGTACCGCGCAGGCCCAGGCCCAGTTCAAGTATGCCCAGACCGGTCCGCAGCAGGTGCAGGCGCAGAGTGCGCGCGCCAAGGCGGCGCAGGCCCAGGTGCAGCAGGCGCAAGCCCAGTTGGACCAGGCCAAGCTGAACCTCGGCTACGCGCACATTGTGGCTCCGGTTGACGGCATCATCACCCGCAAGAGCGTGGAGATTAACCAGAACGTCTCGACGGGCCAGAATCTGCTGACGCTGGTTTCTCTCGATGGCCTGTGGGTGACGGCCAACTTCAAAGAGACGCAGCTGCGGCATATGGCGCCCAGGCAGAAGGTGGAAATCCACGTGGACGCGACCGGCAAGAAGTATGACGGCGTGGTGACGCAGATTGGCGGCGCCACCGGCTCCATGCTGTCGCTGTTCCCGCCGGAGAATGCGACCGGCAACTACGTGAAGGTGGTGCAGCGCGTACCGGTGCGCATCGACTTTACGGATTTGAAGGACGAGGACTCAGGGCATCTGCTCCGTCCCGGACTCTCCGTGGAAGCTGATGTGAGCGTGAAGTAAGAGCGCGAGCGAAGCCTGAAAGAACAAACCCCGCTCTTCCTTACCGGAAGAGCGGGGTTGTTTTTGGGAGGGACACGTTCAGATCTGGGAGTGGAGCGCGTCCGGGGGAACTTGCTGTCGCCGCCTCTGCGGGCGGCGCCCCGAATTTAAAGGCGGAGACCGCCAAAAGTGACGTTGATACGCGTGACAAAAGTCGTCTCATCGTTCTGGCTGGTGAGCGTAAGGCCGGAGACTGACTCTTCCTGCTGCTTGCGAATGCGCGGCTCCAGGGCTTCAATCACCTTCGCCATCTGCTCATGCCGCACGCTCAGCTGCTCGAATGCATCGTGAATGCGGCGCAGCTCCTCGCTGGCCAGGTTGTAGGCGTCCTCGTAGTTGTTGCGCTGTGCTTTCATACCCTGAGTCTCCGAACTACTGCTCCTATTTTCGGTACAAACGGCCCATATCGCCATTGCACGGAGGTGGTAACGCATCTACAACCGCCGCCTGCCGAGGCGTTCCACTACGGGAACACAAGGACTTGTGACCACCGTTACTCCGGTACCGCACGGCGCATTTACACTTGTCGCAGAAGAGCATGAAAGACGCACTGTATGTATCGCGCGAGAACTATCTGAAGGCCATTCTTGAGGCGGAAGCCGAAGGGCTGCAGGTAATTCCAGCCAAACTGGCGCACTGGCTCGAGGTTTCGCCGCCGGCCGTGACCATGGCCCTGAAGCGGCTGAAGCGCGATGGCTGCGTGGAGGTGGGCGAGGACGGCATTGTGCGCCTGACCGCCGCCGGCCGCGACATTGCCTTCAACACCGCCCTGCGCCACCACCTTATCGAGCGTATGTTGAGCGAAGTTTTTGGCATGGCGTGGTATGAAATCCACGAGGAAGCCGAGCGGCTGGAACACGCCGTCTCCCCGGCCTTTGAGGCCAAGCTGAAGGAGAAGCTGGGCGAGGGCGGCGCCTGCCCCCATGGCAATTCAGTGCTGCCGGTGAGCCCGGCCGAGCGCAAAAAGCGCGGCGAGGTGCCGCTCTCTGAAGCCGCTGCGGGCAAGGCCTATACCGTGGTGAGCCTGCAGGAGCGTGACTCCAAGCTGCTTCTCTTCCTGCATCAGCAGGGCATTGGTCCCGGCAGCCAGCTGCGTGTGGTGAGCCAGAACTACGACCAAACCGTTTCAATTGAGATGTCTGCGGGAATTTCCATCCTTGGTCGTCCGGCTGCTGAAGCTGTCTGGCTCAAGATGTCATAATGCGATAAGCTAAAAGTAATAAAAAATATTAACCACGATTAACTAACCTGTGGCATCCTTGGATTCAGGTGGCTTTGCATCCCCCCAAGCTCATGCCCACAGCGCCCACGCCCATTTCGACCCCCAAACGCCTCTCGCTTCCCGAGGTCAATGCCACCGTCAGCGTTTCCCAGTCCCCGGTTTACTGGCGGAGGCTGGCGGGCTTTCTGGGGCCCGGCTTCCTTATCGCCGTGGGCTACATGGACCCCGGCAACTGGGCCACCGACATTGCCGGAGGAGCGCGCTACGGCTACACGTTGCTGTTTGTCATCATGCTCTCCAACCTGATGGCGATTCTGCTGCAAAGCCTCTCGCTCAAGCTTGGCATTGCCACCGAGCGCGACCTGGCGCAGATGTGCCACGAAGAGTACGGCAAGCGCGTCAGCGTTGTCCTGTGGATCATGGCTGAAATCGCCATTGCCGCTTGCGACATGGCCGAAGTCATCGGCTCGGCCATTGCCCTGAATCTGCTCTTCCACATCCCGCTCTTCTACGGCGTGCTCATCACCGGTCTGGACGTGATGGTGATTTTGCTGCTGCAGAAGTGGGGCTTCCGTTACATTGAAGCGCTGGTCATCGCCCTCATCGGCACCATTGTGGTGATGTTTGGAATCCAGGTTGTGCTGTCGCGGCCCGACCACTTGAGCGCGCTGGCCAGCCTGTTCATTCCTTCGCCGCAGATTGTCACCAATCCCGGCATGCTGTACATCGCCATCGGAATTCTGGGCGCCACCGTAATGCCCCACAATCTCTACCTGCACTCGTCGATTGTGCAGAGCCGTAACTATCCGCGCACGCCCAAGGGCAAGCGCGAGGCCATTCATCTGGCCAACATCGACTCCGCGCTCGCACTCACACTGGCGCTCTTCGTCAACGCCGGCATCCTCATCGTGGCCGCAGCAGTCTTCCATCGCAGCGGACACTTCGAGGTGGCCGCCATCGAGGACGCCTACAAGCTGCTGAGCCCGCTGGTGGGCGCGTGGTTCGCAAGCACGCTGTTCGCAGTAGCGTTGTTGGCCTCCGGACAGAACTCGTCGATCACCGGCACGCTGGCCGGACAGATTGTGATGGAAGGCTTCATCCATCTGAGTGTGTCGCCCTGGCTGCGCCGGCTGATTACGCGCCTGCTGGCGATTGTGCCCACTATCATCGTGGTGGCCATTAACGGTTCGGCGGGCACGGAAAAGCTGCTCATCCTGAGCCAGGTGATTTTGTCGCTGCAGTTGAGCTTTGCCGTTGTGCCGCTCGTCGTTTTCACCGGGCGGCGCGCGTTGATGGGCGAGTTTGTGAACGCCCGCGTGCTGCAGGCGCTGGCCTGGGTGACAGCGGTGCTGATTGCCGGTTTGAATATCTGGCTGTTGGTGCAAACCGCGATGGGCAATTAAGCAGTTTCTTCCCTGATTCCCTGGAGATCTCGATGCAATTCAGTAGAAGTCGTAGGTGGAGTGCATTTATTTGCATTTTGTTAACCATGGTTTATTCCGTCTCCCTGCCGGCACAGAGCGGGCAGGCTGTGGCCGTGACAGGAGTCGTGAGCGACTCGAGCGGGGCGATTGTTCCAGACGCGGTAGTGAGAGTGACACAACTTTCCACAGAAGCCATGCATGTGGTGCGAACGGGAGGTGACGGGAGCTTCATTCTGCTCGCGCTCAGTGCTGGTCGCTACCGGGTGAGCATAGGTGCGCCTGGATTCGCTACGCAGCAACTGGATATTGAGCTCAAAGGCGCGGCATTTCGGCTGCCGGTCGTGCTGACGCCGGAAGGTGCGCATGCGCTGGTGGAAGTGGATGCGAGCGACAGCGATCCGGCGGGGCCCGCGCAGGTGCATATTACGTCGCAGGAGATCGACCGGATTCCGACTGTGAGCGTCAGTTCTCCGTTTAGTTCGTTGGTCACTGTGACCACGCCCGGCGTCGCCGCGGACTCAAACGGTTCCTTTCATCCGCTGGGCGACCATGCAGAGGCGTCGTTTGTGGTGGATGGTCAGCCGATTACAGACCAGCAGAGCCGAACATTCTCTACACAGGTCTCGCTCAACGCCCTGCAATCGGTGGACGTGCGGGAAGGGACACCCGGCGCAGACGTGGGTGACAAGACGAGCATGGTGATTGTGGCTCAAACCCGATCGGGACTGGATCAGCGCACGCCGCATGGTGCCGTTGTCCTTAGCCGCGGCGGCTATGCCACCACAAGCGCAAGCGCACGGCTCGCCGCCGGAACGGGTCGCTTTGGTTCATTTACCGCGGTAGACGGATTGAACAGCGCACGATTTCTGGATGCGCCAGAGGCGGTGGCACTGCATGGACAGGGAGATGCGGCGAACTTGTTTGAGCGGTTGGACTGGAAAGCAGACACGCAAACCAGCTTGCAGCTGAATGCCAGCGCAAGCCGTTCGTGGTTCCAGTCGCCAAACACACTTGACCAGCAGAATTTGGGTCAGGATCAGCGCCAGACGGTGGGCAGCTTCAACATCGCACCTCAGCTGCTGCACACCTTCAACAAGCATGTGTTTGCCCAGAGCAATTTGTGGGTGCGGCAGGACAAGGTACGGTATCGTCCATCGGAGGATGCTTTTTCAGACACGCCAGCGACACTGGAACAGGCGCGGAGATTGACCAGCGCCGGCATTCGTACGGAGTTTACCGTGAGCCAGGGGCGGCATAATGCCGTGGGCGGAATGGAGTTGAAACACACCCTGCTTGCCGAGCAGTTTTCAACCGGAATCACGGATGCGGCCTACAACAGCCCCTGTCTAAATGCGGATGGCACGCCGTCTTCGGACACGGCACTCACGGATATTGCGCAGTGCGGCGCAGCCGGCCTGACGCCAAACAGCAGCTATTTGCAGGGATTAGCTGCGATTGACCTGACGCGCGGTGGTACGCTGTACTCCTTCCGCGGCACGGCCGACATCAGGCAAGAGGCGATGTTCGCGCAGGACTTTGTCCGCCTCGGGCCGTGGATCGCCGAGCTTGGAATGCGATTCGACTGGTACGACGGTCTGGCGCGCAAGAGCGGAGCACAGCCGCGAGTAGGGATGGTATATAACGCGGCTGCATTGCATACAAGTTTTCACGTCAACTATGCGCGCGTGTTTCTGACGCCGTATAACGAGAATCTGATCGTAGCGAGTTCCAGCGGGCCCGGTTCGGTTTCGTCATCGCTTGGCGCGGCAGATTCTGAGGTGCTCACTACGGGGCACCGCAACCAATTCAATGCCGGCGCCTCCACAACCCTGCGCAACGTTTCTTTCAGTGGGGAGTATCTTTGGAAGTTCACCTACGGCGCATATGACTTCGATGTGCTTTTGAACAGCCCGCTTACGTTTCCCACGCAATTCAGAAAGTCGAAGATAGACGGTGCATTGTTGCGCGCAACGCTGGCGCCGTGGCGCGGCATTGCAGCCTATGCCACCGTGAGCCACGTACGTTCGCGGCTATTTGGACCGGAGTTGGGCGGCATCAGTTTCAGCGCACCGTACGGAACGGTCGCCCGTCCGGACCATGACGAAGGGCTGGCTATGAATGCAAATCTCCGCTATCAGTGGAAGCGGCGTGGTCCATGGATGAGCGCGTCGTATCGGTACGATGGCGGGTTGGTGGCCGTTGCAGTGCCCACAATGACAACTGCACTTGCACTGACAGGCGATGAGCAGCAGCAAATGGGGCTGCATTGCGATGCGGCATTTGCCACACAGAATAGCCCGATTCGCGCCTGTACTGGAGTTCTTGGCGCGACGCGCATCCGCATTCCGCGGGCAGGCACTGAAAACGATGACACCAATCCACCGCGCATCGCGGTGCGGAATACAGTTGACCTTGCCGCAGGCGAAGAGAATCTGCTGGCACGCGAGGGACACGCACTCGGCGTGCGTGTGGAAGTGACCAATCTTGGCAACGTGAATGCACTGTACAACTTTCTATCGACATTTTCCGGAACCCATTTTCTGGCGGGACGCACGCTGACTGCAGGAGTGCACTACTCCTTCTGAGCGGCGGTCTGAAGTTGTGTGCGGTTGTACCATGAAGGGCATGAAGATTCTCTCCGCTGCCGAGATGCAGGCCTGCGACCGGCTGACGTCGACACGCTACGGCGTGCCTTCGAGCGAGTTGATGCGCAATGCCTCGGCTGCCGTGGCAGCCTTCGCGCAGGAGCAGTTTCCAGCGGCAAGGCGCGTGACGGTGCTGTGCGGGCGCGGTAACAATGGCGGCGATGGCCTGATGGCCGCGCGGCTGCTTGCGGGAGCGGGCCTCGACGTGACAACAATTCTGCTGGCTGCGCCCGATGCGCTGAAGGGCGATGCCGCCGCGGCCTGGCACGAGCTGCATGCCGGGGTCCATGGACCCATTCACGCGGTGCAGTCGGAATCTGAACTCCACGAGCTCGACGCTGCACTCAAAACAGATATCATTCTCGACGCCATCGTCGGTACGGGCTTCACGCCGCCTCTGCGAGGCCTCGCGCTTGCCGCGCTCAAGTGGGTGAAGGCCGGCACAGCGCCCATCCTTGCCGTCGATCTGCCCTCGGGCTGGCCCGCCGATGCAACCTCCGAAACCGTCAAGGGCGCTGTCTTTCCCGCAGACGCGATCATTACATTTACCGCACCCAAGCCTGCGCACGTTTTCGGCGCGCTCACCCGCAGTTGGAATCAGCCGATTGCCGTCGCGCCCATCGGCTCGCCCGACGAGGCTATCCGCTCGCAGCTCGCTCTGCACTGGGCAGGAGCTTCGCTCGCTCTCGCGCAGCAGCCGCGCGCGCGCTCGGCCAACAAAGGCAACTTCGGCCACGTGCTTGTGGTCGGGGGAGCGCTGGGCCTGGCCGGCGGCAAGGCTGGAGCTCCTGCCATGGCCGCAATTGCCGCGCTGCGTGCCGGCGCGGGCCTGGTTACGGCCGCAGTGCCTGCGCCGGCGTTGCCCGTCGTCGCCAGCTTTGCGCCAGAGCTCATGACCGTGCCGCTCGCGGCCACGCGCACCGGCGAAATTGCCGAGACCAACGCCACCGCAGCGCGCCTCGCCGCGCTACTCAAGGGTAAAACGGTTCTTGCCGTTGGTCCCGGCCTGGGCCAAAGCGCCGACGCCGCGCAGTTCCTCGCCGCACTTCTCGCGGCCTCACAAATCCCCGTCGTCGTCGATGCCGATGCGCTGAATCTGCTTGCCGCCAAGCCGCGCCTACTCGCAGCGCTCACCAAACAGGCTCGCGCCGGCCGCACCGTTGTGCTCACGCCGCATCCGGGAGAGATGGCGCGCTTGTGCAAGTCGACCACCGCTGATGTGCAGGCCGCGCGTGTCGAGACAGCGCGGACTTTCGCGCAACTACACGGCATGACCGTCGTACTCAAGGGAGCACGCACCGTTGTTGCGCATCCCGATGGCACGGTCGCGGTCAACACCACGGGCAATCCCGCCATGGCCAAAGGCGGCAGCGGAGACGTTCTTACCGGCGTGGTGGCTGCGCTGCTGGCGCAGCACGCAAGCGAGCCCGCACGCGCCGTCGAGGCTGCCGTCTGCCTGCATGGGCTCGCTGCCGACCTCGCGATCGAGAACGCCGACGAACACACTCTGTTGGCGACCGATACACTGCGCGCATTTTCGCAGGCTTTTCGTTTTGGATTTCAGAGCAAGAACGGTTATGTTTTGTTGCAGGGGGCAACGCGAGCCGAGGCTCCCCGCGAGGTGAATCCATGACCAACGCAACGCCGGTTGCCGAGGAAAGACAGTACCAATTCACCACGCACAGTGGCGCGGACACCGTTGAAGTGGGCCGCAAGCTGCTGGCTCTGCTCAACCCGCCGCAACTTCTGATTTTGCGCGGCGATCTGGGCACCGGCAAAACCACTCTGGTGAAGGGCATTGCGCAGGCGCTGGACGCGGCCGACCCGGACGAAGTGACCAGCCCGACTTTCACGCTCATTCATGAGTACGACGGCGCGCGGCAGGGAACTCCGGTCAAGCTCTTCCATCTCGACGTCTATCGCCTTGAAGGCGAGCGGCAGCTTGAGTCGCTGGGCCTGGACGAGCTGCTGACCGACGATGCGCTGGTGCTTGTGGAGTGGGGCGAGAAGTTCAAGAGCATCCGCAAAAAGGCCACCGGTGAAATCTCCATCGCTGCGGCCGGCGGCGATGCCCGCACCATCACTGTCGCACTTCGCGATTGATTCACGCATGCAATCTGGCGCATGCTGACAGAGAGTGAGCACGCCTTCCCCAACCGAATGCACTACCGGATGCTGCGGCTGCGAAGCCGTACCGGCAATGCCGCGCGCAGTTGCCTGGCTGCAGGGCGTCACACTGGCGTGGATGCTGGTTGAGTGCGGCGTGGCGCTGTTTGCCGCATGGCACGCCCGCAGTGTCGCCTTGCTGGCCTTCGGCTCAGACAGCTTTGTCGAACTGCTCTCGGCCGTAGTGGTGCTGCTGCAATTTGCGCCGGTCTTCCGGCTGAGCAGGGAACGCGCCGCGCGTGTGGCCGCGCTGCTGTTGTTCGCGCTGGCCGCGGTTGTGGTGGTGCTGGCGGCGGTCAGTTGGCGTCAGCCCGCGGAGACCAGCGGAGCAGGAATGGCGATTACCGCGCTCGCGCTGGTTGTGATGCCCATTCTTGCCGCGCTGAAGCGCAAAGAAGCGCGCAAACTGGGCAACGCGGCTCTGGCTGCCGATGCAGCGCAGTCTGCCACTTGTGCGTGGCTGGCCGCAGTAACCCTGGTTGGCCTTGCAGCCAACGCGCTGTGGCATATTACGTGGATTGATTCGGCTGCGGCGCTCGTCGCCGTGCCTATCCTGGTCATCGAAGGCCGCCGCGCCTGGCACGGAGAAGTCTGCGGCTGTGGCGTCTGCTAGAACCCCATGATGTTGTAGCCGCAATCCACGTAGAGGGTTTCTCCGGTGACGGCGCTGGAGAGGTCGCTGGCCAGGAACAGCGCCGTGCCGCCCACTTCCAGCTGGTCAACGTTGCGGCGCAGCGGCGCGCGGTCGGCCGCCATCTTCAGCATGTCGCCCAGGGCGCCAATGCCGCGTGCGGCCAGCGTCTTGATGGGGCCGGCGGAGATGGCATTGACGCGGATGTTTTGGGGGCCGAGTTCCGAGGCAAGGTAGCGCACGCACGACTCAAGCGAGGCCTTGGCCAGTGCCATCACGTTGTAGTTGGGCACCACTTTTTCAGCGGCAAAGTAGCTCATGGTCATAATGCTGCCGCCCTCGGTCATCAGCGGCACGGCGCCGCGGCTCACCGCAATCAGCGAGTAGACACTGACGTCGTGAGCGATGCGGAAGCCCTCGCGGCTGGTGTTGAGGAACGAGCCCTTCAGGTCTTCGGCGGGGGCATAGGCCACGGCGTGCACCAGAACGTCGAGCTTGCCGTACTTCTGCTTCAGAGTGGCAAAGAGCGCGTCGATTTCGGCGTCGGAGGAGACGTCGCACTGGAAGCCGCTGGCGCCGGGAAGCTCATGGATAAGGTCTTCGGCTTCGGCGCGCATGCGCTCGTTCTGGTAGCAAATGGCTAGCGTGGCCCCGGCTGCCTGCAGCTTTTGCGCAATGCCCCATGCAATGGAGCGCTTGTTGGCCAGCCCGAAGACCACGGCGGTCTTGCCCTTCAAATCGATCATTCCTGCTGTGACTCCTTGGAAACTTGAGGCGCGACGCGAGCGGGGAAAGGCGCCTGACCCATTGATTAAGAATATCAGCCGCAGGCGCGTGGATTGCGCGGGCTTCGGGTTCAGCCGCCCAGGTCTACCAGCTCCACGGTGCCCACAGGCCGGCCCAAAAAGCGCGAGCCCAGCCGCTCGAACTTCTCCACCGAATCGGTGGCAAAGCAGCGGACTTCCGTTTCGTTTGCCGGGGCCGAGGCGCGGCCATTGAACTGCTTTGCGGCGGCGTCGGCGGCCGAGTCGGCCGAATCAATCACGCGCATGCCGGCGGGCACGGCAGCCTCCAACAGCGGGCGCAGCAGCGGATAGTGCGTGCACCCCAGCAGCAGCGTGTCCGGCTGCATGCCGTGCGCTGCGGCGTCGCTCAGCACCTCGTCAAGATAGATGCGAATCACGCGCCGGGTCACTTCGGTCTGCGGCGCATCGTCCGGCCCCGTCCAGCCTTCTTCCACAAGTGGGACCAGTAGCGGACACGCCTTTTCGAGAGCACGTAACCCGCGCGCCTGGCATGCCGCCGCGTAGGCGTGGCTGTGCACGGTGGCGTCGGTAGCGATGACCAGCACGTCGCCGGATTGGGTGGCGGCCTTCGCCGCGTCCGCGCCGGGCTCAATCACGCCCAGCACCGGCACCGGCACCGCGTCCTTGATGGCATCGAGCGCCAGCGCGCTGGCCGTGTTGCAGGCAATCACCAGAAATTCGGCGCTCTGCTGGCGAACGAGGAACTGCGCGCTCTCCGCCGCGTAGCGCGCAATGGTGCGGCGGGATTTGGAGCCGTAGGGCAACCGCGCCGTGTCGCCCACAAACGCGTAGCGCGCCGAGGGCATGCGCGCCAGCAGCGAGCGCAGCACGGTCAGCCCGCCGAAGCCGGAGTCGAACACGCCGATGGTCGGAGCGCTCATTCGGTTGCGCCTCCGGCAGGCGCGGCGTCCTGGGTCAGATAGATGCGGGTCAAATCGGCGTGGCCGGCCAGCGTGGGCCGTGTTTGTCCATCCACCAGAAAGCGCACCTGCGCAATCCGCGGCAGGTTGGCGTGCAGCGTGCTGCAAATCGACTGAATGGTCAGCATCTCCGTCTCAATTCCTGATGGGTGCCCGTTGGCAAACGCGCCGGTCAGGTTCACCACCGCCAGTTGCGGCCCATCCTGCGCCGCCGGGCTGCCGGGCACGGCCAGCAAAAACACCTGGGCCACTCCGCTGGCGCCGCCGGGCACGGGATGCGACGAGTCCGCCGTCGCGTATAAATCGAAGAGCCGCGCCAACAGCGCACGCGCGCGTGCGCCCTCATCGCTGGGCAAGGGAAACGCACGTGCCTGCGGCCGCAGCGAGCCATCGCTGTCGCTGGCAACCATCAGAGTGGCCTGCACCATGGGCGCGATGTCCGGCGCCTCGGTTGGCGCGGAGTCCTGCCCTTCGAGCATTTGCTTGTGCGCGCGATTGCGCAGGTGCAACAAGATTCCGGCCATCGCAACCGATGCCGCCAGCAGCACGAAGAACAGTATTTTCTGGAAGCGCGAGATCATGGCTTGACCTCCTGCTGCTTCCAGGCGAGCACCGCGGCTGCAATGGCCTGCGCAATTTTTGTTTGGTAAGCAGCATCGTCCGGCTCGGCGGTCGCCGCGTCGTTGGCGCGCTCCGGCGCAATCTCAATGGCCAGCGCGGGGCAGGTCATGCTGTCGATTCCCGGCAGCCCAGTGCGTCCCAGCATCACGGTGAAGCCCGCCTGCGCCAGCGCGGCATTCAAGACACCGGCAGCGGCGGTGCTGCGTGCCACGTAGGTCGACTGCGCGGTCTTCCACGCGGGAAATTTGCCAGGGGCCGCCGCGGGTGCCAGCGACGAAGTAAAAATGTGAATGCCGCTGCCGCTCTCTGTGGCGTGCAGGCTCAGGCACAGCGAAGCGTTGGCGTGGTTGGCAATGCCGGCGCGCTTGTCGGCATCGAGAGCGGTGTCGCCGTCGCGCGTGGTGACCACGCTGATGCCGCGCGCCGCAAGCAGCGAGCGCAGACGGGTGCCGACGGCGAGAGTGACAGACTTTTCCAGCGCGCCGGATCCGAGCCGCGCTCCGCCGTCGTCGCCGCCATGCGCCGCGTCAATCACAACAACGTACTTGACCGCGGGTGGCGGCGCGTTTTGTGCCGACACCAGCGGCGTGCCCAGCAGGGCTGCTGCCAGCGCCGCCGCGGCCGCTTTACTCCAATGCATAAATCGCAAGACCGCTCAGCAGCTTGGGGAAGAAGTCGGTTGACTTCTGCGGCATCACGTCGCCGGCAAACGCCACTTCCTTCAACTGCTCCATGGTCACCGGGTTGGTCAGGAAGGTGACATCGGCCTGGCCGGTGCGCGCCTGCTCCACGGCATCGTCGGCCGAGCGCAGATAGCGAAGATTGGTCTGCTCGCGCACCTTCTCCGCGTCCAGCCCCAGAATCTTGTCCAGCAAAATCGTGTGCAAATGCGTCAGGTCCAGTTGGCGCTGGCGCTCGGGCAAATCGCCCAGCAGCTTGGCCACCGCTTCGGACTTGGTGCGCAGCAGATACGCGCCGTTGGCCATTGCTGCCACAAACGCCGGGGTCTTCTCCTTGCCCAGCGTGGCCATGTACGCGGTGGCGTCGGCCTCGGGCAACTTTTCCACGGCGAAGAACTCTTCGGCCTTCTTGAGGAACGCCGCCGGATCAAACCCCTCCAGCGAGTGCACCACGCGATGCGTGGGCAGAATCACCAGTCCGTCGGAATCCATATTGACGAAGCTCATCATTACTGCCGCTTCAGGAAAAGCCGGCTGCGGCAATTGAGCGGTGGAAGTCTCGGTGCGCGCGGGCGAGGCCGCGGCGTGCTCCTTGGAGTAGCCAAGCGCGGTCTCGTAGCGATGGTGCCCGTCTGCAATAATCAGCTTCTTGTCGGCCATCGCCGTGGTCAGCAGCCGGATGGTCGCAGGATCGCTCACCCGCCAGATGCGGTGCAGCACATCGTACTCGTCCGTCACCTCGGCATCGGCCGGGCCTGCGTTGTCGTACAAAATGCTTTCCACGCTGCCCGCGGGGTCCGAGTACAGCATGAAAATTTGCCCGAAGTGGGCGTGCGTGGCCTTCAGCAGGTTCAACCGGTCGCTCTTCGGCTTGGAGAGCGTGTACTCATGGCGGAAGACCACCTGCTCGGAGTAGTCGTGCAGCTTGCCGAGGGCGATAAACCCGCGCCGCTCCTTCACGATGTCGGTGCCGGGCACGCGGAAGCGCTGCGCATAGGCAAAGATGCAGGGCTCTTTTTCCTGGGTCAGCACGCCCTGTTCCTTCCAGGCATTCAGGTCGCGTGCGGCGCGGGTATATACGCTTTCTCCGCGCTCGGCGTCAAACAGCTCAGGCAAGCCCAGGATGATGCGCACCAGGTTGTAGGGGCTGCGTTGGTAGTAGGCCTGCTGCATGGCCGGAGAAATCTTGTCGTAGGGCTGCGTAACAACATCGCTCAGCCGGACTTCGGAAGGATTGTAGCGCCAGGCGCGAAAAGGATAGATGCTTGCCATGCGGACGGTCGTTTCCCATCTAAAGGTAGCGGAATGTGCGCGCCGCAGGCGGACTGCGAACTGCTGCCCGGCCACGGTACGCTTGGAGTCGATTGTATCCCAGTGCCGGATTGCTTCGCGTTCAACGCAACCCTTCCCGCCGGGGGTTTCATCCTATCCACAGCCGGCGGCGTGCCTATGCACCGCCGTGCTACTATCGCGTTCAACTGTTGCCGGGCCCCATGCGATGCTAGCTCTCTGTCCCAAGCCCGTTTACGGCGTTCGCCGTGGCTCTCTAGCCTGTCTGCTGGTGTGCAGCCTGGCTGCGTTTGGCATGGCCGCGCACGCCCAAGAAGACCCCCTGAACAAAGTGCATGTGCCCCCGCCGGGCTCAACCGCGCCCACTGTCGGCGCACCGGCCGGAGCCGAAGCGCCCGCCGCCACAGGAGCCGCCGCACTCAAGGCGCGCCCCGGCGCGGTCATCCGCATGAACGTGGACCTGGTGCTGATTCCCATCACGGTCACTGACCCGATGAATCGCCTGGTCACCGGTCTCGAAAAGGAAGACTTCCAGATTTACGAGAACAACGGCGAGCAGAAGGTCGTCTCCTTCGCCAGCGAGGATGCGCCTGTCTCCATCGGCATCATCTTCGACCTCTCCGGCTCCATGAACTCCAAGCTCATCCGCGCGCGCGAGTCGATTTTGCAGTTCATCAAGACAGCGAACCCCGAGGACGAGTTTTTTGTCATCGGCTTCAACGACCGCCCGGAACTGATTGAGGACTTTACCCATTCGGTGGAAGACATCCAGGCGCGGCTGGCCACGGTGCGCAGCGGCCACCGCACCGCACTGCTGGACGCCATTTACTACGGCGTGGAAAAAATGAAGCAGGCCAACCACCAGCGCAAGGCTCTGCTGGTTGTCAGCGACGGCGGCGACAACCGCTCGCGCTACACCGAGGGCGAGGTGCGCTCGCAGGTCCGCGAGTCCGACACCGAAATCTACTCCATTGGCATCTTCGACCCCTACGCCGCGACGCCCGAGGAGCGCGGCGGTCCGATTCTGCTCGACGATCTCTGCGAGTCGACCGGCGGCCGCATGTTTCGCGTGGACGACATTGCCGAGATGGGCGATGTGGCCGAGAAGATTTCCACCGAGCTGCGCAATCAGTACGTCATCGGATACAAGCCAAAGAACATCGCGCGCGACGGCAAGTGGCGTAAAGTGAAGGTGAAACTGAATCCGCCGCCGGGCCTGCCGCCTCTTACGGTTCATGCCCGCACCGGTTACTATGCGCCTTTGCAATAACGCGATTCTTATCCTTCTACTTTGCGGATCGGCACTGGGGTCCATGGCGCAGCAATCGCCCAGCGCTGCGCCGCAAGCGCCCGCGCTTACCGTGGACACTGACCCGGTGCGCTCGCCCGACAGCGGCGCGGGCGCGGCCATTGGCAAGCCCCTGCCCAAAGAGGGCTCTTCCTACGTCTACCGCACCGACGTGGAAGAGGTGGTTCTCAATGCCTCGGTTCTTGAAGGCAACCGCCTGGTGCAGGACCTAAAACGCGAAAACTTCCAGGTCTTCGAGGACGGCGTGAAGCAGGCGATTGTCAGCTTCCAGCACACCGATTTGCCCGTATCGATTGCGCTGGTGATCGACAACTCCGGCTCGATGAACAAGAAGCGGCCCGCGGTCAACAAGAGCACCCTCGACCTGATCGCGGCCAGCAATCCGCAGGACGAAGCCTTCGTGGTGAACTTCTCCGACGAGGCTTTCATTGACCAGGAGTTCACCAGCAACGCCAACAAACTACGCGATGGGCTGAGCCACATCGAGTCGCGCGGCGGCACCGCTCTCTACGACGCCGTGGTGGCCTCGGCCGACAAGCTGGCCGCCGATGCCAAGCGCCCCAAGCAGGTCATCATCCTCATCACCGACGGCGAAGACAACGCCTCCTCGCTCACGCTGGAGCAGACCATTCGCCGCGTGCAGCAGCTTTCTGGTCCGGTGATTTATTCGATTGGACTGCTCTTCGGCGACGAGACCAGCCGCAGCGAGGTAAAGCATGCGCGCCGCGCCCTCGACATGCTCTCCGGCGAAACCGGCGGCATCGCTTACTTCCCCAAATCGCTTGAGCAGATTGATCAGATTGCCGCCGAAGTGGCGCGCGACATTCGCAGCCAGTACACCATCGGCTATCGCTCTTCCAAACCCTCCAACGAGCCCGGCTTCCGCCAGGTACAGGTCACTGCACAGGCCGCCGGCATGGGCAAGCTCACGGTGCGCACTCGCACCGGCTACTACCCGATTGTCCGCATCCCCAAAAAGAGCCCCGCCGCGCGACCGCAGCAATAGCACCGCCCGCACAGCAGCCCGCACGGTAAACTAAAAAGAAGATCCTCAGGAGTGACACCCTCTTTCCATGTCGAAATACGGATATTCCACCCTCGCTGTGCATGCTGGCCAGCATCCGGATCCCCAGACCGGCTCCGTCACGGTGCCGCTCTACCTCACGTCCACTTTCGAGCTCACGGGCATTGGCACCGACCGCGGCTGGGACTACTCGCGCGCCGGCAACCCCACGCGCGACCGGCTGGAGACCGCGCTTGCGGCCCTGGAAGGCGGCCACAGCGGCCACGCCTTCACCACCGGCATGGCGGCGCTCTCCGCGCTCTTCGCCATGCTGCGCGCGGGCGACCATCTTCTCTGCTCCAAGGACGTGTACGCCGGCACTGTGCGCCTGCTGGACCGTATCGTCTCCGGCTACGGCATTGCCGTGGACTACGTGGACACCAGCGACCTGAAAGCCGTGGAAGCCGCGCTGAGGCCCAACACCAGGCTGGTGCACATTGAGACGCCGTCGAATCCGCTGATGGTGCTCACCGACATTGTTGCCGTCAGCAAACTGGCGCACGCGGCCGGCGCCGAGGTCAGTGTCGACAACACTTTCATGTCGCCCGCGCTGCAAAGCCCGCTGGCGCTGGGCGCGGACATTGTGATGCACTCGACCACCAAATATCTGAACGGCCACTCCGACGGTCTCGGCGGCGCGCTCATCGGCTCCACGCCGGAGCACAAGGAGCGCTTCATCCTCGTTCAGAAGGCTGCCGGCGGCGTCATGTCGCCCTTTGAGTGCTTCCTGGTGCTGCGCGGCATCAAGACCATGCCTTTGCGCATCAAGCAGCACGAAGAAAACGGCATGGCCGTGGCGCAATTTCTCGAGTCGCACCCCAAGGTGAGCAAGCTCTACTACCCCGGGCTGAAGAGCCACCCGCAGTACGAACTCGCGGCGCGCCAGCAGAAGGGCTTCGGCTCCATGATGAGCTTCGAAGTCAGCGACCGCGAAGCCGCGGGCCGCTTCCTCGCCGCCATCAAAATCTTTACCAATGCCGAGTCGCTGGGCGGGGTTGAGTCGCTGGCATCGCACTCGGCCACCACCACGCATGCCTCCATTACCGAGGAGCAGCGCGCGATGATGGGCATTACCCAGGGCCGCATTCGCCTGTCGATTGGCATTGAGGACAAGGAAGATCTTATCGCCGACCTCGACCAGGCGCTGGCCGCGGTGTAGTGAAAGCAGCTCATTCCGGCGTATGATGCCGGCGTGGGATCGTATCGCTTCGACGGCGTTACCTTTCGTGTTTACCCGGAGGACCATGAGCCTCCGCACGTGCATGGCCGCTATCAGGGCGTGCTTGTGATCGTCGAATTGGGTATGGACAGGGCGATAAGGATCGCCAATCGATGGGACGCCATCCGCCCCGGTAACGCGAAGAAAAATCAGGTGCGTCATATACTGCAGGTGGCTGGTCTGCACTATGACGACCTGATGGAACTGTGGAGGGAAGCCCATGTCTGAACCGGCAAGAATTGCAGTGACCGATGCCGATCTGGATGAAGCTCTCGGCCGCGCGCGCCGGTATGAAAAATACTCCCGGCGAGTACTGAAGGTCTCCTATTCCAAAGCGTCCGACGTTATTCGTTTGCTGCTCGAAGATGGAGCCACCTATTCGGTACCGCGCCGTTTGCTCCAAGGGCTGTCCGATGCCCGGACAAGCGAACTGCGTCCCATTCAGGTGGTAGGCGAGGGAACAGGACTGCTTTGGCCTCTTCTCGATGTCTCGCACTATGTCCCCGCGTTGTTGCAGGGCGTATACGGAACCGAGAAATGGATGACTTCGCTTTACAAACAACGCCCGAAGCCAAGGTTGGTTCAGAAGGTAAAATCCAAAAAGCAGTGAATCTGAAAGCCAAATAGGGGGCTGGAAGGAGGGGAACCATGGGTAACGAATTGGATGGCCGGCATCGAGACACGAACGGACGCATCGAGGAAAAGAAGGGTAACACTCTGGTTCGTACTCTTCGCTCGGCCTATGGCGACGATTTCCTACGTGACTGGCGCAGCGATGCAAGGCTATCGACGGTGCGCAGCGAGACGGACATGTCTCTGACGGAATTAGTGCGTCAACACCGGCGCGGAAAGAGCTAGCGGACGCTCGCGGGCGTGGCTTTGAATTCAACGAGACAATCTGGTTTCCTCGTGCTGGCTATCGACACCTGCGGCCCCACCGGCTCGGTGGCGCTTGCGCAGGTTACAGAGGCCGGCTCGATCCACTTGCTCGGCCAGTGCGAGCTGGCCGGGCGCACCTACTCGGCCACACTCGTTGCCGCCGTCGCCAATCTGCTCGCCTCCGCCAGCCTCCGCGTCGCGCAGCTCCACGCCATTGTCGCCGTCAGCGGTCCCGGCAGCTTTACCGGCGTCCGCGTTGGCTTAAGCGCCGTCAAGGGCCTTGCCGAGCCCTCTTCAATCCCTGTCGTCGCGGTTTCGCGCCTGGCGGTGATGGCGCATACCGCCGCCATACCCGCCGCCGCCCTCGACGCCCACCGCCACGAAATTTTCCTCTGCGTTGACGGCCGCGAATCGCTCGCCGGCGCTGCGGAGCTTGCCGCGCTCAACCCGCCGCCAAATATCGCTGTCTGCGAAGACGCTGCCGCGGCGCTGCTTGCCGAGGTCTGGTCAGGCGCAGCGCTGGTCCGTGTCGCCGAGCCCACCGCGGCCGACGCCATCGCGCTTGCCGTGCCTCTCATCCTCTCCAAAAGCTTCGCCAACCTTGCCGAGCTGGACGGCCACTATCTGCGCCGCTCCGATGCGGAAATTTTTGGCGAGAAAGCGGCTGCGCACCCGGCATGAGCCCCGTGCGCGTGCGTGCCATGCAGGCGGCGGATCTCAACGCCGTTCTGGCCATTGCCGCATCGTTGCCCAGCGCCCCGCACTGGCCACGCGTGGCCTATCTTGCCGCCCTCTCCGACCGCTCCACGCCGTTGCGCATTGCCCTGGTCGCCACGGATGCTACCGGCATCGTCACAGGTTTTGCCATTGCCAGCCTGCTGCCGCCCGAGGCGGAGCTGGAAACCATCGCCGTGGCTCCTGAACGACAGCGGCAGGGCGTGGGTAGGGAATTGCTGGCGGTGCTTGCCGAGGCGCTGCGCCGGCGCCATGTGCAAACCCTGCTGCTTGAGGTGCGAGCCTCCAACCAGGCGGCGGTCAGCCTCTACCAGCAGGCCGGCTTTCAGCAGGCAGGCCGTCGGCCCAACTACTACTCCGACCCCGTTGAAGATGCTGCGCTGATGCGGCTTACGCTGGGATAACCGCGTGTCTGCCGGCCGCACCAGACGTCCCATGCCGGGGCTCAGGGGCTGCCGCAAAACGTGACACGAATCACCGTTCTCGAAAATCCACAGCCGAAATTCCGACTTCCCGCTTGCCGACCATCAGCCCGCGGAGTATATGTTAAGGTTCCAAGAACCCGGAGGTGCCGGATGGAAGAAATAAAGGATTCTACGCTGGGCGAAGAAATTGACCGTCTTCAAGCAGAACACCGCCGTTACGCTCAGCGTCTGGACGAGCTGATTCAGAAGCCTTACCTCTCCGACGACGAACAGTTGGAAGAGATTCGTTTGAAAAAGCTCAAACTCCACGCCAAGGACCTCATCTACGCTCTGGAACACCGCGCCGCAGCGGTTGCCTAAAAGCGTAGGTTCCGCAGGGACTGAACGGCGAACGGCGGGTCGACGGCTTCCAGCCGTAACGTGGGGTGAGTGTGTGTCCGCGACGGGCTCAAGGCAATTCAACCGTATAATCGTTAGGGACAATGGTTCGTGACGGTTACATTTACGGTTTGAGTTTACTGGCGGTAGCGGCGCTGGTTGCGTATCTCACCTCTGGTTGGGCGTGGAGCCTCCTGCCTCTGCTGCTCGCCGCATTCTTCCTATGGTTCTTCCGCGATCCTGAGCGCTCGATTCCCGCGGGCGAAGGCCTGATTGTCTCTCCCGGCGACGGGCTGGTGACGGAGACAGTCACCATCGCCACGCCTGAAGGCCCGCGCCAGCGC
>DASVLI010000090.1:0-13420 GCA_036384955.1 Occallatibacter sp. | reverse complement strand
GCCCTGGCCACGCTTTGGACCCGCACGCAAATCCAGTGGGCCTCGATGACCGGCCGCCAGCGCGGCTGGGGCGCATTTTCGGCACTTCTTCTTGCCGGCCTGCTCGGAGGGCTGCTCTGGTACGGCCTGCGCACCGACTGGCGCACCCTCTATGCGGGCATGGACCCGGACGACGCCCGCCTGACCGGCATCACCCTCACCCAGGCGCAGATTCCCTTTGAAGTTGCGCAGAATGGCACCGCCATCCGCGTTCCCGCCCAGCAGTTGGACAAGGCCCGACTGGCCACCGCGGCCAAGGGCGTGCACTCCGGCCGCCTGGGCTTTGAGCTCTTCGACAAGCCCAACTGGGTTGGCTCGGAGTTCGACGAACGCGTGAACTATCAGCGCGCCCTTGAAGGTGAGCTTGAACATACCGTCGAGACCATCAGCGATGTCGAGGCGGCGCGCGTGCATCTGGTGCTGGCCCATGATTCGCTCTTCCGCGAGGACCAGCGCCCCGCCAAGGCCTCCGTCGTGCTCAAGCTGCGCCGCGGCGCGCTGGCCGAGGGCGAGGCCGACTCCATCCGCAACCTGGTGGCCTCGGCCGTCGATGGGCTTACCCCCGACCGCGTGGTGCTGGCCGATGCCGCAGGCCGCCTGCCCCTTGGCCCCAAGACGCCGGAGGCTCTCAAGCTCTCCGCCGAGCAGGCCCTCGAAGAGAAGATCCTTGCCACCCTCGAGCCCGTCACCGGCCCCGGCAACGTGCGCGTCTCGGTCTCGCTGGACTACGATCCGCTGGCCACCGACACCACCGAGGAGACCTACGACCCCGCCAAGAGCGCGCCCCTGAGCACGCAGCGCAGCGAGCAGACCTCCGGCCCGCAGACCCTGCCCCAGGGCGTGCCCGGCACGGCCTCGAACGCGCCCAACACCCAGGCCCTGCCCGTCTACCCCAAGACCACCGCGCCGCCCACCTCGGCCAAATCCGAGGCCGATACCTACGCCGTCTCCAAGCTCACCCGCCATACCCTGGCCGAGCCCGGCACGGTGCGCCGCATGACCGCGGCCATCGTGGTCAACGACCGGCTCATCACCGCCGCCGCGGGCAAAACGCCCGCCAAATGGCAGGCGCGCACCCCCGACGAGCTCAAAAACCTTACCGCTCTGGCGCAGGCCGCGGTGGGCTTCAACACCGCGCGTGGCGACCTGATCACGGTGCAGGACCTGGCCTTCGACGGCAACCGGCCGGAGCCCGCCCCCGCGCTGCCGGCCAAAATTCTCTCCCGGGTCGAATCTTCGCCGCTGCTCATCAAGTACGCCGCCCTGCTGGTCGGCCTGCTCATGGTGCTGGCTCTGGGGCTGCGTCCGGCGCTGGGCGGCATGCACGGCGCCGCGCCCGCCGCCAAAGGCAAAAAAGGCAAGAAGGGCGCCGCCGCGCCGGCGCCCGAGCAGTTGGCGGCCGAACAAGCCGCCGCTCTGGCCGCCGAGCTGGATGACCATTCCGACGCCGAGCGGCTGCGCGGGCAGGCCATCTTCGAGAAGGTCAGCGGGCATGTGAAGCGCGAGCCGGCGCAGAGCTCGCGCCTGCTGCAAAGCTGGATTCACTCCGACGGCAGCTAGACAGCACCGCGCGCAGACAGCAGGGAATTGCAGTAACCAGATCGAGCAGCGCCGGGTAAGGATCGCGGGAAGCGCTCAGGGAGAAGATAGAAGTGGCGGAGTCGGCACAGAGGACCGGGAACTTTAGCGGCGTGCGCAAGGCGGCCATCCTGCTGGTGGCCATTGGCGAGGAGCTGGCCACCGAGATTCTGCGCTCCTTGCCCGAGCCCGATGTGCAGCGGCTCACCGAGGAGCTGGCCGATCTGCGCGGCGTCGACTCCGAGATTACCTCCGAGGTGATCGAAGAGTTCTGGCAGCTGCTGGAGACGCAGGAGTTCATGGTGCACGGCGGCGTGGACTACGCCAGCCGCCTGCTGGTCGAGGCCTTCGGCACCGAGCGCGCCGAGGACCTGATGCTGATGGTGCGCCGCTCGCAGGAGGCCGCGCAGGGCAATCTGGCCAAGCTGCAGCGCACCGACCCTCAGCAGCTGGGCAAGCTGCTCGACTCCGAGCACCCCCAGACCATCGCTTTGGTGCTCGCCCACCTCGATCCGCGCCGTGCCTCGCAGGTGCTCGATAACCTGGGCGAAGAGCATAAAGTTGTCGCTGTCGAGCGGCTGGCCGAGATGCGCCAGTTCTCCCCGGAGATGGCGCAGAAGGTGGCGCAGATTCTGCATCGCCGTCTGGAGAGCGTGGGCGATTCGGCGCGCAAGAGCTACTCCGGCTTCAAGGCCGTGGCCGATCTGATGAACCGGCTCAACGCGGAGGAGTCCAAGCGCATTCTCGAAAAAATCGAGGAGAGCCAGCCCGAACTCGCTCTTGGCATTCGCAACCTCATGTTCACCTTCGAGGACCTGGTCACCGTGCCCGCCGCCTCCATCCGTGAGATTGTGGCCGGGGTGGACAAAAAGCAGCTGGCCCTGGCCCTGCGCGGCGCCAACGAGGAGCTGCGCGCGCAGATATTCAAGGCCATGAGCACGCGCGCCGTCGAAATGCTGAAGGAAGACATGGAAGTGCTCGGCCCGGTCCGCTCCCGCGAGGTGGCCCAGGCCCAGCAGGAGATTTTGACCCTTGCCCGCAGGCTCGAGGCCGAGGGCAAGGTGATTCTGAAGCTTGAAACCGGCGACGAGATGATGGCCTGAAGCCCTCCGTGCGCCTTGCTGAAAAACGAGGAGAATCATGCAGCCAGCGACGCCCCTTGAAGTGACTGCCTACGCCTATCCGCACGGCGGCGCGGCCGCCCCGCTTGCCTGGGATGGCTTTGCCGACGCGGCCTCCGACACGTCCTCCGCCGCGCCCGCTCATGCCGCGCCTTCTGATCCCGACGCGCTGCGCTCCGCCTTCGATGCCGGCCGCTTGCAGGGCCGCAACGAGGAGCGTCAGGCCTCGCAGTCCCTGCTGGCCGCCGATCGCGCCGCGCACCTCTCGCATCGCAGCGCGCTGCTGGAAAACTTTGCCCGCGAGCAGGAGCGCTATCTGCATCTGGTCGAGCGCGAAGTGGTCGAACTGGCTTTGGCCATCGCCGCGCGCATTCTGCGCCGCGAGGCGCAGATGGACCCGCTGCTTTTGACCGGCGCGGTGCGTGTGGCTCTCGGCCAGCTGGCCGAGAAGACCGATGTCCGCCTGCACGTGCCCGAGGCCGACGCCGATCTGTGGCGCGAGGCCATCGCCCACCTGCCCAATCTGGCCGTGCGCCCCGAGGTGATCACCGAGCCGGCCTGGCATCTGGGCGAGTGCGAGCTCGAAACCCGTCTCGGCACCGTCGATCTCGGCGTGCGCGCGCAGCTGGGCGAAATCGAGCGCGGCTTCTTTGACCGCGCCACGCGCGCCGACGTGCTGCAGGCCGCCGCGGCCAGTGTGGAGTCCGCGGCGTGACCGCGCTGCTGGAACGCTATCGCGCGCGCCTGGGCCGCGCGCAGCCCTGGCGCTGGCGTGGTCAGGTGCTGGAACTGGTCGGCCAGACCATCGAGTCCGCCGGGCCCCTGGCCTCGGTCGGCGAGTGCTGCGAAATCCTCGACCGAGAAGGCGGGCGGCATCCGGCCGAAGTCATCGGCTTTCGCGGCGCCAATGTGCTCTCCATGCCCGTCGACTCGACCGAAGGCATCCGCTTCGGCGATAAAGTCGCCGCGCTCGGCGTGCAGCCGGAGATTGAAGTCGGCCCCGCGCTGATGGGTCGCGTGCTCAACGCGCTCGGCCAGCCCATCGACGGAGGCCGCCCGCCGGCCGCCACAACTTCGCGTCCCCTGGATGGCGCGGTGCGCTCCCCGCTCGAGCGTGTCGCCATCCGCACCCCGCTCTCCACCGGCATTCGCGCCATCGACGGCATGCTCACCTCCGGCCGCGGCCAGCGCGTCGGCATCTTCGGCGGCTCGGGCGTGGGCAAAAGCACCCTCATCGGCATGATGACCCGCAACACCGAGGCCGATGTCACCGTGGTCGGCCTAGTGGGCGAGCGTGGCCGCGAAGTGGGCGAGTTTCTTGACGAGGCGCTGGGCGCCGAAGGCCGTGCCCGCTCGGTGGTCATCGTCTCCACCTCCGACGAGTCGCCTCTGTTGCGCATGCGTGCCGCGCTCGGCGCCACCACCATTGCCGAGTCCTTCGCCGCCGAGGGAAAAAACGTCCTTCTCGTGCTCGACTCGCTCACCCGCTTTGCCATGGCCGCGCGCGAAATCGGTCTGGCTGCCGGCGAGCCGCCCACCTCCAAGGGCTACACGCCTTCGGTCTTTACCCGCCTGGCCCGGCTCATCGAGCGCACCGGCCAATTCGAGCGCGGCTCCATCACCGCCTTCTACACCGTGCTGATGGAGGGCGACGATCAGCAGGACCCGCTGGTCGACGCGGTCCGCTCGCTGCTCGATGGCCATCTGGTGCTCTCCCGCGCGCTGGCCGCCGAGGGCTGGTATCCGCCCATTGAAATCCTCGACTCCATCAGCCGCCTGATGCCCGCCGTCATCACCGCCGAGCATAAGGAGAACGCCGCGCTGCTGCGCAAGCTGATGGCCGCCTACGCGCGCTCCGAGGACCTGGTCCGCATCGGCGCCTACAAGCCCGGCTCCGATCCCGAGCTCGACCGCGCTCTCGCCGCGCGCCCCGCGCTGCGCGCCTTTCTCGCTCAACCCTCCGTCGAGCGCACCACGCTGGCCGATTCGATTGCCGGGCTGGCCGCGCTGGCGGCCCGGGTCTAGCCGATGCCCAACCTGCGCGCGCTGCGCCGCCTGCTGCGTGTGCGCACTCTTGAAGAAGAGCAGCGCCAGGCCGAGCTCGAAGCCGTTCTGGCCGCCTCCCATCATTTGGAAAGCATGGTGGCTTACCAGGAGCAGGGAAGCCGCGCCGGCCGTGCGCTGGCTTTTACCGCCATTTTTCACGACGAGGGCGCCTCCCGCCTGGCCGGGCTCGAACAGCTGGACCGCATGGCCGCGCGTGCCTCCGCTCTCGCTCCCGCACTTGAGACCGCGCAGGCTGCCGTGGCTGAGGCGCGCCAAAGCTATCTCGCCAGCCGTGTCGAGCGCCGCCAGGCGCAATCGCTCATCGAGGCCGCCGAGCGCGACCTGGCTGTGACCGAGCGCCGCCGCGCCCAGCAGCAGGCCGACGACGCCCACCTGCGCCGCCGTGCCCGCTCCACCCCGCGCGACGCCGCCTGATGCCGCGCGCCCTCTCGTTCGCCGCGCCAAAATCTTCACTAGCTGCTCGCACCCTGTGCCGCTAACTTCCCGATTGCGAACGGCCTTCCCGCTTCCTCATAACGCTCTAACCGGCTGCCCGCGGGTTTGGCCTTTTGGATGCACCTTCACCCCGCATGACGGCTGCAGCTGCAGTAGGCACAACTCCGGCGATGGGACCTGGAATGGGTGCGGCGATGGCCAGCGGGGCCGAGGTCACGCTGCCGAAGACGGCTGGCGCTTCCATTGCTGCGGGCGGCGCGCATCTTTCCAGCTGGGCCGCGCTGCTGGCGCGCCTCGGCGTCGGTGTCACCATGGCTCCAACCGATCCACTCACGGGCGCAGCGCCGAACGTATCTGCGGACACCGATGCGGCCTCCGCCATGCCCAACGCGGCGCAGGCACGCAACGCGCTCGCCTCTTCGCATTGGAAGACTCCCATCGATCTGCCCGGCGCACCAATCGAAGCCGACGCCGCTGCTGTGTCCGCGGCCAACGCGGCCGGCAACGCGCCGCAAGATGTGCGTACGCTCCAGCTCGCCTCGCCTCCAGCCACCGTGGAACCCGACGCTCCCGCGGAGATCGACGCAGCCAATTCGTCTTCCTCGAAATTTGTCGCGACAAAATCCGTCGAGGGCAAGCCCTCCGCGCCTGCACGCGCATCCACTTCGCGCACTGCCGACAATCCAGCCGATGCGTCGGCGCTTGCCGCCATGGTCGCCGTCGTCTCCGCCCCCACGCCTACCCCGGCGGCGCAGCCCGCCGCCAAAGTTGCCGCGACCTCTCCCCATGCCGATGCCCTGAGTCCCGCTCCTGCGGCCGCCGTCGCTTCGCACTTGCAGGCCGCCACGCTCAAAGCCGATCTGCATGCCTCGGTTCCGCACCCGGTGGTCGCACCTTCTGAAACCACTTCCGATACTTCTGCCAGCGCGCAGCCTGCGCCATCGGCTCCCACGCTTGGCTCTGGCGCTCAGTTGTATCGCGCCGACACCCCGGCGCCGCAGCCTGTGCTAAGCCATCCGGCAGCCGCGCCGGCCGCGCACCACGCCACCCTTCAAGCGGTTGCTCCGCGCGCAGAGCAGTCCGCCACTATTGCGCCAACCACACCGCGCCCTGAAGACGACACCGCAACCGCCGCGTCGTCCCTCATCGACCCAGCGGCTTCGCAAACGCATCGCGCCGGCCCCACGCAGCCCCGTATCGAAGCCTCCAGCGACGCGCGTTCGCCCATCGTATCCGTCGCCGCGCCGGCCTCGCTCCCCGCGCCCGTCGCGGCGCCCGCGCATGCGGCGGCTACGTCCAACGCCGATGCCTCATCCGTCGCACCGCCCGTGCTTACGCCAGCGGCCACCGTCTCCGCGCTCGATAGCGCCGACGCAGGCGCCCGCATCAGCTGGACGCACGCCAGCCCGCAGCACGCCGAAGCCTCCATCGACGACCCGGTGCTGGGCATGGTCAGCGTGCGCGCGCAATCGGACGCCAGCGGCGTGCATGCCTCCATCGTGCCCGTCTCGCAGGACGCGGCCCTCTCGCTCAGCACTCATCTGGCCGGCCTGCACGCCTATCTGGCCGAGCGCCACAGCGGCGTCGACTCCGTACAGGTGACGGCTCCGGATAACAGCATGACCGGCTTCAACAACGCTTCGCAGGATAGTCAGCAAAGCGGCGCGGGCGCGCAGAGTTCCAGCCGCGACACCCACGCCTTCGCCCCGCAGCCCGCAACCCAAGCCAGCCCGGCGCACGCAGCTCACGCAGGTGCACAAACCGCAACCGCATCCGCTTTTACACCCGCTTCAGGACACACAATCTCGGTGCTCGCCTAAGCACGCACTCGGGACAGCACAGAGGAGGGAAGAGAATGAACGCAGCATCCATCATGCACTCCATCACGGCGCAGTCGGCCCCGCCGGTGGCCATGGCCACTGACTCAAACTCCACCGACAGCAGCAACTCGGCCGTGATTTCAGCCAACGACTTCCTCACCCTGCTGGTTACCGAGATGAAGAACCAGGACCCGACCTCGAACCAGGACCCGAACGAGTACATCAACCAGCTGGTGAACGTGAACAGCCTGCAGCAGCTGATTCAGATTAACCAGACGCTGAGCGGCGCGGTTGACACCACCTCCGGTACTACTTCAGGAAAGAAGTCCGATCCAGTGACGGCACCGCAAGCAACGCATGCAAAGCAATCAGCCGCAGCAGTGCATGCAATGCATGCATCCGCCACGCATGGCAATCTGACCGCGCCCGCGGCCAACCCCGCGGCGCGGACAGTCGCTTCGGCCCTGAGCGGCGTGCGCCGTCCCTGACCGCTCAATCGTATGCACCACTGACGCCGGGCCTTTCATCCCGCCCACCCGCTGAGCACATCTTCAAGGAGCAATCATGGCGAGCTTTTCTATTCCTCTTACCGGCCTCAATGCCGACTCCACCGAACTGAATACCATTGCCAACAACCTGGCCAACATGAACACCACGGCCTTCAAATCGCAGTCCACCAAGTTCGCCGATCTCTTCTATCAGGAGGTCGGTTCCACCGGCTCCGGCAATCCCATCCAGGTGGGCGCGGGCGTCAAGGTGGCCTCCAACTCCACCAACTACACGCAGGGCTCCATCAACTCCACCGGCAACGCCACGGACGTCGCCCTCGACGGCAACGGCTTCTTCGTCGCCGCGCACGGCAACGACCAGGAGCTGACCCGCGCCGGCAACTTCTCGCTCACCGCCGCCGGCGACCTTGAAACCACCAGCGGCCTCAGCGTCATGGGCTATCCGGCAACCAATGGTGTCGTCAACACCAACGCCGCGCTTACCGGCATTCACATTCCCGTGGGCCAGGTGCAGCAGCCCAACGCCACCACCGCCGTCAACTTCACCGCCAACCTTGACGCAACCTCGACCACCGGCACCACCTTCCCGGCGCCCGTCACCGTCTACGATTCGCTCGGCGTGCCCCACGTAATCACCGTCACCCTGACGCAGACCGCGGCCAACACCTGGGATTTCTCGGCCGACATTCCCGCCACTGATTACGCCTCCGGCACGGCCTCTCCCATCACCGGCACGCTCGCCTTTGACACCAGCGGCAATCTTGCCTCCATCACCACCGGCGGCGTTACCAGCCCTGTCGGCACGGCTGCGGGCGACGTCTCCACCATCCCGCTCGGTTTCGCCGGCCTCGCCGACGGTGCCGCCAATCTCGCCATCAATTGGAATCTGCTCAGCTCGGCCAACTCCTCCACCATTACCCAGGTGGCCGCCAAGTCCGCCGTTGCCGCCACCAACCAGGATGGCTACCCCTCCGGTCAGTATCAGAGCTTCAGCATTGGCGGCGATGGCACCGTCACCGCTACCTACTCCAACGGCCAGAAGCAGGTTGTCGGCCAGCTCGCGCTCGCCAATGTCACCAACCTGCAGGGTCTGCGCCTGCTCGGCGATGGCAACTATGAAACCACCCTCGCCTCGGGCGCTGCCTCCGTCGGCGTCTCCGGATCCGGGGGCCTGGCCACCATTCAGGCCGGCGCCTTGGAAGGTTCAAACGTCAACATCGCCCAGGAATTCTCCAACCTCATCGTCGCCCAGCGCGCCTTCGAGGCCAGTTCCAAGGCCGTCACCACCTTCGACACCGTCACCCAGGAAACCATCAACATGATTCACTAACGCTTCGCATCATCATCTGGGGAGGGCCGTCCGTTGCATGCGGGCGGCCCATTTTTTCTGTGCCTGTTAGCATCAGAACGACGCGCATCCGCGCACCGGAGCATTATTCCCCATGCCCAGGCTCATCCCATCGCTCGCGCTTGCATGCGCGCTGGTTCTTCCTCTCGCCGCGCAAAACGTCCCCGCCGCCATTGCCACTGACCCGCCCCATGACGCGGCGCATCTCGCGGCCATGGCCGTTCTTCACATCCCCTCGCATGGCGTCGAAATCAACGGCATTCTCTATTCGCCCGCAGGCGCAGGCCCTCATCCCACATTCGTCCTTTGCCATGGTCTTCCTGGCAACGAGAAGAATCTTGATCTGGCGCAGGCCGTGCGCCGCGCCGGCTGGAACGCCGTCACCTTCAACTATCGCGGCTCGTGGGGCAGTCCTGGTCACTACAGCTTTGCGCAGAACCTCGAAGACGCCGCCGCCGTTCTCGCCTATTTGCGCGAGCCCGCCAACGCCGCGCGTCTCGGCATCGACACTTCACGCATCGTGCTTGCCGGTCACAGCATGGGTGGATGGGTCACCGCTCTCACCGCGGCGCACGACGACGCGCTCAAAGGCGTCATTCTCATCAGCGCGGCAGACATGGGCGTGCTCGGCGCCATGCCGCGCGATAAGCTCGTCGCCCTGATGGCCGACAATCACGAAGCCCTTGCCGGCGTCACTCCCGAAAGCATGGCCGATGAAGTTGCCGCGCACGCCAAAGAGTTTCGCTTCACCAATGCCGTGCAGGGCCTGCGCAACAAACCTCTGCTGGTGCTCTCTGCCGATGATGGCCTCGCGCCGATGACCGACGCACTCATCGCATCCATTCGCGCTGCCGGCGGCAAACAGGTCACGGCCGAGCATGTCGCCACCGATCACGGCTGGTCCGACCGCCGCATCTATCTCGAATCCGCGGTGATCAACTGGCTGGCCGCGCTCAAATAGCGCTCAACGCGCCTTCACTTCAATAAACAATCCGCTCGCCGTCGCCAGTGTGGACCCGCCTTCGCTCTTCACCGCCGCCTCGGCCCAGTGTTTGCGCCCCTCGCTGCGCACCAGCCGCCCTTCAATCTGAATTGGCGCGCCGGAGTGCACCGGCCGCAGATAATCCACTTCCATGTGGCGCGTCATCGCGGCCACGCCCAGCGTGCGTACCGCCTTGCTCATCGCCTCGTCCAACATGGTGGCAATCATGCCGCCATGCACATATCCCGGCGGGCCCTCGTAGTTCGCCCCAATCGTCGCGTGGCACACAATCGCGCCATCCGCCGCTTTCAAAAATTCCAAGTGCAGCCCCACCGCATTCGCCGGCCCGCAGCCAAAGCAGCGATTGTTGGCCGCATGCGCAAACGGCGTCAGATCCTGCGCCTCAACGTTCGCCATTCATGGTCTCCATGCCACAAGCATAATGCGCCGCGCCAAACTCAATTTCACTCCACCGGTTGACGCGCCTCGGCACGCGGTTCGACACTGGCTCTGTGTCTGCCTCAACGCAGACCGGAGGTTTCCCCACATGATCAATCGCAGACAAGCCCTCAAGCGCATGGGCGGCGCGGCTGGCGCGCTCGTGCTTTCAGACGCTCTCACCCACGCCATCGCTGCGCCGCTGCAGGCCGCCGCCGCGGCTCCCGCAGGCGCATTCACGCTGCCCGCGCTGCCCTACGCCTACGATGCGCTCGAACCCAGCTTTGACGCCGAGACCATGCACCTGCATCACGACAAGCATCACCAGGCCTACGTCAACAATCTCAACGCCGCCGTGGCCGCGCATCCTGAGCTGGCCGGAAAATCGCTTGAACAGCTGGTCTCCGGCTGGGCCTCGCTGCCCGAAGCCGCGCGCAACGCCGTCCGCAACAACGGCGGCGGACACCTGAACCACAGCTTCTGGTGGCCCACGCTCGGCAAGGGCGGCGCCGCGCCCACAGGCGAGCTGGCCAAAGCCATCGACACCAAATTCGGCTCGCTCTCTTCATTTCAAGAGCAGCTCACCAAGTCCGCCATGGGCACCTTCGGCAGCGGATGGGCATGGCTGGTCAAGCTGCCCGACGGGTCTCTCTCCATCGAGTCCACGCCCAACCAGGACAGCCCCATCACCAACGGCCACACGCCCGTGCTCGGCATCGACGTGTGGGAGCACGCCTACTACCTCAAGTACCAGAACAAGCGCGCCGACTACGTGAAGGCCTTCTTCCAGGTCCTCAACTGGGATTACGTCAGCGGCAAATTCGCAGCCAAGGCATAGCGCGGCTATAGCGGTAGGGCCCGGCTTCAGCCGGGCCAATCACACAAGCGTACCAAGCTCTGTAACAAGGGCACGGCTTCAGCCGGGCCAATCACACAAGCGTACGTAGCTCTGTAACAGGGCACGACTTCAGTCGTGCCGATAAAACCCGAAAAAAACGACCGGGGCTTTAGCCCCTGAGGTTCGCTTTCGCCGTAGCGCAACAAGCCCCGTGAAAGGGCACAATCTCCATCCGTGCCGATAACGAAGTCTTGTAACAGGGCACGACTTCAGTCGTGCCGATAAAACCCGAAAGAATGACCGGGGCTTTAGCCCCTGAGGGAACTTGCGTTGTCACCCTATCGAACTCGTCTCCTCGCATGCACCGCGCCGCTCCTGCTCATCGCCGCCTGCCATCGCGAAGTTCCGCTCACCTCGCAACAGGCCGAAGGCAAACACCTCTACCAGGTGCGCTGCGCCCACTGCCACGAGGACAACGATCTCGAACTCAAAAAGGTGCCGCCCAATCTGCACGGCGTCTTTCAACATCCAAACCTGCCCAGCGGCGCCGCCGCCACCGACCAGGAAGTAGCCCGCGTCGTCAACGCAGGCAAAGGCATGATGCCCGCCTTCCAAGGCCGCTTCACCCAGCCGCAGATGAACGCGCTGGTGGCGTACTTGCATACGGGGCTGAAGTAGCGGTGCGATTGAATGGTGCGCGTCTGGCAAGGTTTAGTACCTCGGTACTTTATGTGTGGTTTGTAAGCCAACCAGTATCCATACATCAGCGCTCGACGTATAGTGGTGCATCACATTAAATGCAGGTTTCCCTATGTCAAAAGAGAGAATTGGATTCGTGCTATTGGTAGGGCTTCTGTTTTTGGCCCTACTCGTCGTGCGAGTTTCAGACAATAGGCGCATTGACGAACTTCAGCGCCAAGTTGCGGAGCTCTCAGATAAGGCAAAGGCATCCGAAGCCCTTCCGACATTAGAGCAGCAAGTAACGTGCAACAAAGAGGCAAAAGCTTTTTTCAGCGAAGAAGACTATTCGGACTATGAGCAAGCTGAGTACTATAGCCACTACAACACAGCAATGAAGAAGTGTTTTGTCATTGTTAAAACAGGCAAAATGATCCATGGTCAGTTCTGGGCTTCAGATAGACTCTATGATGCGATAGAGCACAAAAACTACGGTACTTATCGGTGGTTGAGTGACAAAGTTAAGAAGTTTTGGGAAGTTCCACCTGTCGAGTGTTTTGTAGAAACGAGCAAAGAAGGTCTAAAAGTGTGCCACTCGGACATTGAGTTCGCTCAGCTAGCAGGCGAATACATGGACGTGTCGGAATAGCAAACTGCACATCACTATATGACAGGTCTCTCGGGAATCAGTCGTGGCTGACCGTCTTCGTCAATAGGTTGCACAGAGCGCAATTCGCTTAGGTCGGAAAAGTCTTTTATGTATGGTGGCTTTCCATCCAAGAAATAGACCGTCACTTTTGGTGCCGATCCTACAGCTCCACTCAGAGAAACCCTGCCAATCCTAGACGTTGCAATCTCTGCAACCATCTCATTTGACTCGAACATATCCAGCTCTCCTTATGCGCAATTGTAGAACCGATTATCTGTTAGCCACCATGTTACTCCTCTACCATTGGCTGAGATTAGCACGCCACGTGATTGAAATGCCGCGGCCCCGATCCGGAATCGTGCCCCGTCCCTCGCGTTTACCCCCGCTCCACCTTCTCCTTAATATCCCGCCACGCCGCCTCGATCAGCCGCCGCAACGCCGCCTCATCCACCGCCACTCCCGGCCGCAGCTTCACGTGCCGCATGCGCTTGCCCGCACCCTCCAGCAATCCCGCCGGATCAGGAAGGGAAGAGCCCTGATAGAAACCCACATTCACGTGCGCGGCAAACACATTCACATAGCCAAAGGGCACGTCGCCCAGGCAGGCCACCGGACAGCCGTCGTGCACCAGTTCGCGCACCTCGTCGCCGCAGCCGCGCATCACTGCAAACCAGCGCCGCGCCATCTCTCCCAGCGCTCCCGGACGCGCCGCGAACCACGCCTCAATCGCCGGGTCATGCTCCACAGCTCCATCGAACCTAAGTAGCTCCGTATTCATCCTCGCCAGCTCCTCCAATGCATCCACCACCGCCTTTGCAGATTATTTCCCCAATCCGCGTATGCTCGTAGCAGGATTTGTTTCGGCCCCCATCCGCAAAGCGAATACAGGGCGAAGAAGACACCCCCCCCCCCCCCCCC
>DASVLI010000089.1:0-18245 GCA_036384955.1 Occallatibacter sp. | reverse complement strand
CCCCGAGGCGCGCGACTACTACTGGAGCCATCTGCTCGGTCCGCTGGTCGACATGGGCTGGGACGCTTTCTGGCTGGACAGCGCCGAGCCCGAGGAGTTCTGGCCGCACATGGGCGACGCCATCCTCAAGGACAAACAGCTCGCCATCGGCAACGGCGCGCGCTACACCAACATCTTTCCGCTGGAGCACACGCAGGGCGTGCAGGATCACTGGCGCGCTGCCTCTGAGAAGAAGCGCGTCTTCCTGCTCACCCGCTCGGCCTTCCTCGGCCAGCAGCGCGTGGGCGCAACCGTGTGGTCGGGCGATGTCTACGGCACCTTCTGGGGGCTGACGCACCAGGTGGCCGCCGGCATGAACTTTGCCCTCTCCGGCAATCCCTACTGGACCACCGACATCGGCGGCTACTGGCAGCCGGATATGAGCTACAAACCCTACCCGGGCTTCCAGGAACTGCTGACCCGCTGGTATGAGTACGGCGTCTTCTGCCCCGTCTTCCGCACCCACGGCCACCGCGAGCACAATGAGCCCTGGGCCTTCCCGCAGGCTGAACAAACCCTGCTTACCTATGACAAGCTGCGCTATCGGCTGATGCCCTACATCTACTCGCTGGCCTGGCGCGTGCATCAGGATGACTACACCATGCAGCGCCCCCTGGTGATGGATTGGCGCGAGGACGCGAAGGTCTGGAACATCGGCGACGAGTTCATGTTCGGCCCCGCGCTGCTGGTCAGCCCAGTGTTGGCTGAAGGCGCAACCAGCCGCGCGGTCTATCTGCCCGCCTCGCCCGTCTGGTACGACTTCTGGACTGGCGCCGAGTTGAAGGGCGCGCAGCAAATCAACGCCTCCGCGCCTCTGGACCGCATTCCGCTCCACGTCCGCGCCGGCTCCATTCTGCCGCTTGGGCCGGAGATTGAGTACGCACGCCAAAGCCCCGCCGGCCCCATCGAGCTGCGCGTTTACACCGGCGCCGATGGTGACTTCACGCTCTACCAGGACGAGGGCGACGGCTACGCCTACGAGAAGGGCGCCCACGCGCAGATTCCCATTCATTGGTCGCAATCCACCAAGACACTGACTGTCGGCGCGCGCTCGGGCTCCTATCCCGGCATGCCTGCGGAGATGACTTTCCACGTTGTCTTTGTGGGACCGCATCACGGCGCGGGCGCGTCGCTAACAGCCAAACCCGATGCCATCATCGTCTACAACGGCGCGGAGAAAACCGCAAAGCAGTAGCGAGTGGCCTTTACGGATTGCCTCAAAAACGAGTAGCGCCGTCCTCCCGGACGGCTGTCGCGTGGGCCTCCAGGCCCACGCACGGCTGGCTCAACGAGCCGATGAATTCCCTAGCGCGATTCGCCGGCCCGCAGCGCGGCATCCACCGGGCGGTTGTAGCGGCCCAGCAGCGCATTCCAGCGGATCGCGGCCAGCTCTTCCAGCATGCGCATGCCGTCTTTCAGGTAGCTCATGCGGGTGCGCTCGTCGTGCGACCAGCTCACAGGCACTTCTCGAATCTGCATGCCGCGCTTGATGCCAATAAACAGAATCTCCGGGTCAAAACCCCAGCCCTCGATGGTCTGCAACTGAAACACCGTCTGCGCCGCGTTGCGCGTAAACGCTTTGAAGCCGCATTGCGTGTCGGCAAAGGGCAGCGTCATCACCATGCGCGTCACCAGATTGAAGCAGCGCCCGAAGAACTGCCGGTAGAGCGGCTGGCGATGCGTCTGCCGCGCGCTTTCCAGCCAGCGCGAGCCAATTGCAATATCCGCTCCGTCGGCGATGGCGGCAAACAGCCGCTCCGCTTCGGCAATGGGAGCAGACAGGTCGGAATCGGTAAACATCACCACTTCGCCCAGCGCCTGCAAACAGCCGTTGCGCACGCTGTATCCCTTGCCATGGTTGCCGGGGTTTTCAATCAGGCGGACTTCAGGGTTGGCCGCAGCAAACGCTTTCGCCACGTCGGCCGTATTGTCTTTCGAGCCATCGTTCACCACAATCACTTCCGCAGACCATTGGTTGGCCCGAATGCAGGCGACTACGGCCTCCAGCGTCGCGGGCAGCCGCGCGCTCTCGTTGTATGCGGGAATGACGATGCTGTATTTCGGGTACGCCGGCACACCTGCCCCCTTGTTTGCCAAGAGCCCGGGGAAGGCCTAGGCCATGATAACCCCGCCGGGCGGCCCGGCAAGCTACCATGGCGCGGAGTGTTCGGAATCGGCCAACTGGCTGATGAATAAGGTGGATTTCCACTCAAAAGTACCGAGACATTTTGGCGGCCTTCTGCGAGAATTGCGTTTATGCTGTGAACGGAGGCCAAGAGGTCATGACGAAAGCAGACTTGGTTGAGAAGGTCACTCAGCTGGGCGACCTGACCCGTCGCGACGGCGAGGTCATTGTAGAAACGGTATTCGCTTCTGTGATTTCAGCCCTGCAGAGTGGCGACAAGATCGAGATTCGCGGCTTCGGCTCCTTCCGCATCCGCCAGCGCAATCCGCGCATCGGTCGCAACCCCAAAACCGGCGAGCGCGTGGAAGTTCCCGCCAAGAAGGTGCCCTACTTCAAGCCTTCCAAGGAACTGCGCGATCTGGTCAACCCATCCGAGGCGCCCGCGGCGTCGTAGGCTGCTCAACCGCGGAGTCACTCCCCCGACTCCCGCGGCATCACCCTTCCGTTTTTCTATCGCTCCCGCGCCCTGATGCCGATCACGCTCATCATGCGGCCCGCATGGCCGTCGGAGCCACGGTGCGAGAAGAACCACGCGCGGTCGCATTGCGTGCATCCGCCCACCGTGTGAATCTGCCCCGCCTTCAAGCCCGCATCCAGCAACTGCCGGCGATTCGCCTCCACCAAATCCACATGCATCTGCGGCCCAATGGGCGAGTGGCCCGGCGCGCGCTGCGTCAAAAACAGCATCGGATACTTCTTGTGGATGGGGTCGGCATCGAAAACTTCCTTGAATAGCTCCGGCGCGTAAGCAAATTGCGACTCGAACTCCGAACGCACCTCCTCGCCCACCGCGTAGCAGCAGGCGCCAATGCCCGGCCCAATGGCCGCCGTCAAATCCTCGGGCCGCGAGCCGTAGAGCAGCCGCATCCGCCCCACACCCAGCTCCACAATGCGCTTTACCGTGCCGCGCCACCCGGCGTGGAAGGCCGCTGCCACCTTGCGCTTGCGGTCCGCCACAAGCACCGGAATGCAATCGGCGGTCAGCACTGCCAGCAGCGTGCCGGGCTGGTCGGTCATCAGGCCGTCGCCGCGGCAGGGCCGCTCGTGCTCGCCTGCCGCCACCACCAGATTTGAATGGAACTGCCGCACCGTCGCCATCGGCGTCTTCGCGCTGCCGGAAATTGCTTCGGCCAGCAGTGCGCGATTCCGCTCCACCGACGCGCGCTCATCGTGCGCGGTAAATCCAAGATTCAGCTCGCCCGGCGTGCCCTCGGCGCAATAGGCGCGGCTCATGCCGCCCTGCCGCGTGCTGAAGCCATGCCACAGCCAGCCCAGCTTCTGCCATGCGGGAATCGAAATCCAATGCACGCCGTTGGCTGCCTGCTGCGGCGCAAGCAGCGGCCGGTGCAATTCCTCGGGCGAGTAGCGCTCCGCGCGCAGACGCGTGGTAATGCCGGCCGACGATCCGCGGCGACTCCGCACCAGCCCGCCGGTCGCAAACCAGCCGTCAATCTCCTCCACGCTGCGGCCCTTCGTTTTCTTTACCTTTGCGGTCACTTTTCCGATTGTAGCGGTCCCGGCGGCGCGGTTTTTCGCACCATGAAAAGCAAAGGGCCTGCCTTCCGGCAGGCCCGCTTGAGAGGCGATTTTGAGGAGGGAGTCGGGGAGGAGGATTGGGAGGGGGACCTTCGAAAAGATCCCTCGGTCGATGGGATAAATTTCCGGGACGGGTTGTAACTTCGAGGAAGCCTCTGCTCGTTACTGGATAAGATGCAGCAGCAGAAAAGAAGTTGCTCTTCCATGCGGAAATCGTGCGGCGCAGCGCCCATGTCGGCAAGGTTATGTGCCCGCGCGAGTTAGTCGCGAAGAACGCTTTCCGCGGGCCTCCGCCGCTAAAAGTTTTCCTCAGCCGTGCGCTCTCGCACACACGCAAAAAGGCCCGCCACAGTGGCGGGCCCTCGTCCAAAATCCATCGCCGCGCTCAGCGCGTCACATATTTGGTCTTGCCATTTGTCGGCAGCTTGAAGGCCTCGCCCGGCAACCCCTGATTCAGCTTGATGTTGAAGTACACGCACACCCGGTACTGGCCCGGCCCTTCGTCGAAAACCTGCTTCAGGCTGATGCCGCGATCCGTATCCATCCACACCGTCACCTTGGGCAGATTCTTGCGCACCGCCGGATCCTTGGGCACCAGCTCAAGCTTCTCGGTCTTCACCCCGTCTACGGTCTCCGGCCCCAGATACTTGATCTCCCACTTGTCTTCCAGGTCTTTGCCGCTGGCGCCAAAGCCCAGCATGAACCAGCTTTCGTACTGGCTCAGCTTGGTCAGCGTAGTCACCTGGTCGGTCATCTTTTCGTACAGCTTGATGGCGCCGCCCTGGCAGCAGACCACTACCTTCGGCACCGGCTGCCCATTCACCTGCTCAATGTGCACGCCCATCTGGAACTTGGCGCCATCGCGCTGGTAGTAGACATTGCCCTTCTGCACGTCTTTGTCGGGAATCGGATCGGTGGTATACGAGTCGAATTCGAACTCCGCCGACGTGGTGCGGAAGTTGGCCGCGGCCACATCCAGCTTGTGCAGCACCGTCTTCAGGTCGTCGGCCGCAAAAGCGGCGCGCAACGGCAGCAGCACAAGCGCAACGGCAAGCAAAACAGCTCTTTTACGCAAACATCTCTCCTTGTTCCTGTTGAACCCGGTTTCTCTGTTCGATGTTGCGCAACTATCTAGCGATGCGCCCAAATCTTCCATACCAGCTGGCCGGTGGAGTCGTTCACCATCTCCCAGCGGTCCACGGAGACCGCATCGCCCGTCACCGGCTCAATCGCTTTGCGCAAAGCCTTGCGCGTCTCGCCCACCGTGGCTCCGGCGGGTATCGTCACATCACCGCTATCCAGCGATACAATAATGCCCCGCCCGTTGCCCACCACCTGGATGGGATGCTGCGGCCCGGCGCCGCGAGTAGGCTTGGCGCCAAAATCCCAGAACTGCGGCGTAATAAAGATGAACGCCAGAATCAGCGTCACCATCACGTCGTAGTGAAAGTTGCCGCGCGGGTACGTCCAGTAGAAATAGCTTTTCAAAATCCGATTCATCGTCAACCTAACTTGGTAATGCGTTCCAGGCCGCCCATGTAGGGCTTCAGCGCCGCGGGAATCGCGACCGAGCCATCGGCCTGCTGGTAGTTTTCAAGAATCGCGAGCCACGTGCGGCCCACGGCCAGTCCGCTGCCGTTCAGCGTGTGTACAAATTCGTTCTTCGCCTTGGGCCCCGCAGGCTTGTAGCGAATGTTCGCCCGCCGCGCCTGGAAGGACTCAAAGTTCGAGCAGGACGAAATCTCGCGATACACCTGCTGGCCAGGCAGCCACACTTCCAAATCAAAAGTCTTCGCGGAGGAAAAGCCCGTGTCGCCCGTGCACAGCAGCATGCGGCGATAAGGCAGTTCCAAAGCCTCTAAAATCTCTTCCGCGTTGCGCGTCAGCTTCTCGTGCTCGGCGTCGCTCTCCTCGGGCTTCACGAACTTCACCAGTTCGACCTTTTGAAACTGATGCTGGCGAATGATGCCGCGCGTGTCCTTGCCCGCCGCACCCGCTTCCGCGCGGAAGCACGGCGTATACGCCGTCAGCAAAATCGGCAGCTTCGCCTCGTCCAGAATCTCGTCGCGATAAAGATTCGTCACCGGCACTTCGGCCGTGGGAATCAGCCAGTGGTCGGCATCCTTGAACTCGCCGCGCGCCGCGCCCTCTGCATCTGCATCCGAGCAGCGGAACAGGTCGTCGGCAAACTTGGGCAACTGCCCGGTGCCAAACAGCGACTTTGAATTCACCATGAACGGCGGCAGCACCTCGGTATACCCATGCTGCTGCGTGTGCATGTCGAGCATAAAGCTGATCAGCGCCCGCTCCAGACGCGCACCGGCGCCCATGTACACCGCAAACCGCGCTCCGCTCAGCTTGGCCGCGCGCTCCAAGTCAAGAATCCCCAGCGACTCGCCAATCTCCCAGTGCGGCTTTGGCTCAAAGTCGAAACTCTTCTTCTCGCCCCACAGCTTCACAATCTGGTTGTCTTCCTCGTTGCGCCCGGTAGGCACCTCGTCGCGCGTCAGGTTGGGAATCCGCGCCAGCGAGAGCCGCATCTGGTCGTCCAGCGCGGCGGCGGCCTTGTCCAGCTCGTCCAGTTTGTCCTTGAGGGCCCGTGTCTCGTCCATCACGGCGGCGGCTTCGTCGTTCTTGCCCGCCTTCTTCAGCGCGCCCACCTGCTGCGAGAGCTCGTTGCGCCGCGCCTTCAACTGTTCGGATTGGGTAATGGCATCGCGGCGGCTCTGGTCCAGCAGATTGAAGTCGCCCAAAAGCGCAGCCGGATCGGCCCCGCGCGCGCGTAGCTTCTCTTCGACTTGCGGCAGGTTCGCACGGACAAAATTCAGGTCAAGCATGGCTCTTTTCAGTTTACTAGAGCCGCCGGACGCCGTTGCCCGGCCGCGAGCAACCTCCGTCAAATCTCGCTCATGCCTCCGTCCAGCAGCAGTTCGCTGGCAACGGTGTAGGCCGACTCGTCCGACGCAAAATACACCACTGCGCTGGCAACCTCGGAGACCGTGCCAAAGCGTCCTGCCGGCACCTGCCCCTCAATGGAAGCCGCGACTGACTTTAGCTGCTCCTCGCTGAAGCCCAGCTTGCCGTAGAGCGGCGTCGCAATCGGCCCGGGGCTCACCGCGTTTACACGGATGCCGCGCCCGATGAGCTCGCCGGTAAGCGTGCGCACCAGCGACAGCATGGCCGCCTTGGTGGCCGCGTACACCGTGGTGCCCGGCATGCCGATATGTGCATTCACCGAGCCATTCACCACAATCGATGCAGGCTTGGCAAAGACCGGCAGCAGCGCCTGCACCAGAAAGTACGGCCCCTTCACATTCAGTGCAAAGGAGCGGTCGAAGCCCGCCGGATCGAACTGCTCAAGGGGCCGCATGTCCACCGCGCCCGCATTCAAAAACAGCACGTCCAGCGCACCAAAGGCCTTTTGCACCTCGGCCGCCAGCACTTTTTGCGCCTCCACATCGCCCGCATCCGAGGCAATCACCAGCACCTCGCTGCCCAGCTCTTTTTGCGCCGCGGCCAGCGTCTCCGGATTCCGCCCGGTAATAGCCACACGCGCGCCCTCGCGCAAAAACTGCTTGGCCGTTTCAAGTCCAATGCCCGTGGTGCCGCCGGTGATAAGCGCACGCTTCCCATTCAGTCTGCCCATCTTGCATTCCTCTCTTTTCTGCTTCGGATGTACTGCAACAGCACCTGCGTTGAACTGCCTCTTCAGGGCTTCGCTTCCGGCACAGTGCCCGCCGTGCTGGCTGCGGATTTCTCCTGCCACCCCGGCAAATGCTGGTCGCCGGTAATCAGCCGCGCCCCGCGCGTAAACGTAAAGTACGACCAGATCCACGCCATAAACACCGACACGCGATTCCTGAACCCGATCAAAAAGAAAATATGCACCACCAGCCACGTCACCCACGCCGGCAGGCCGCTCAGCCGCCCGTGGAAGGGCCACTTCACGTCCGCCACCGCCGCCATGCGCCCAATGGTCGCCATGTCGCCTTTGTCGAAATAGCGGAAGGCCGGCCGCTGTTCGCCGCGCAGGTCGGCGGCAATCAGCTTCGCTACGTGGTCGCCCATCTGCATGGCCGGCTGCGCCACGCCAGGAACCTGCTTGCCGTCCTGCTCAAAGTGCGCCAGGTCGCCCAGCACAAACACGTCGTTGATCTCCGGCGGATTCAGCGTCTCGTTCACCACGACGCAGCCGCGCCGGTCCAGCGGCACGCCCAGCATGCGCCCCAGCGGAGAAGCCTGCACGCCCGCGGCCCACAGCGTCACCGCCGCGTCAATGCGCGTCACCGTTCCCGTCGCGTCGCCGGCCTTGGTCACCTCCACCCAGCCCGGACCCACCGCGCCCACATGCGTGCCGGTATGCACTTCCACGCCCAGCGCCTTCAACTGCTCCTCGGCTTTGGCGGAAAGCTCCGGCGGATACGCCGCCAGCACCCGCGGCCCGTTGTCCAGCAGCATCACCCGCGCCTGCGCGGGGTTGATGTGCCGAAAATCATGCCGCATATACAGCTTGGCAATGTCGCAAATGGCCCCGGCCAGCTCCACGCCCGTCGGTCCGCCGCCAATCACCACAAAATTCAGTGCCGGATGCGTGCCGTGCTCCTGCATCTCGCGCTCGGCCAGCTCAAAGGCCAACAGCACGCGGCGGCGAATCTCCACCGCGTCCTCCACCGACTTCAATCCAGGCGCCTGCGCCGCCCATTCGTCGTGGCCAAAGTAGCTGTGCGTAGCTCCGGTGGCCAGCACCAGGTAGTCGTAGCCAAGATGCGCGCCAGATCCCAGCGCAATGCGGTGCGCCGCCGTGTCGATGCCCGTCACCTCGTCCATCAGCACCTGCGTGTTGGCCTGCTTGCGCAAAATGGTGCGAATAGGCTGTGCGATGTCCGCCGGCGACAGCACAGCCAGCGCCACCTGGTACAGCAGCGGCTGAAAGGTATGGTGATTGCGCCGGTCGATCACCGTTACCTGCACAGGCAGATGCCTGAGCGCTTTGGCGGCATGCAGTCCGGCAAATCCGCCGCCCACAATCACAATGTGCGGACGGCCGCCCGGGGAATGGGGCTGGCTGAGTGTGCTCACGTTCTGACCTCTCACCTGAATGGATGCGCCAGCACAGCCTTGGGGTCCAGCGCGATTCCGGAATCAGGCGACACTTTTATCTTGCCGCATTCACCCGGTCCATGCTCCGATGAAAATCTCGTTTTTGCGGGGAGGTCCAATGAAACGCGTATTGCGCAGCGTAGCCGCGGTGCTCGCCGGGGCGCTGGTCGGCATCCTTCTGTCGGTCGCCACAGACGCGGTGCTGCACGCGCTCGGCCTGTTGCCGGAAGCAGACAAGCCGGCCAGCAATCCGGTGCTGCTGGCCGCAACCTTCTATCGCACCGTCTACGGTGTGCTCGGCGCATGGCTCGCCGCACGCATCGCGCCCGCGCGCCCTATGCTGCATGTCACAGTCCTCGGCGCGCTGGGACTGGCCGCCAGCCTCTTCGGCGCCATCTATACCTGGAACAAGGGCCCGGCCTTCGGCCCGCACTGGTACCCGGTCGCGCTCACTGTGCTTGCGCTTCCCACCGCGTGGCTGGGCGGCTGGCTCTACAAGCCTAAGGATGCACCTCGACCGTAACCGCAAGCGCGCTGGCGTTGCCCGTCGTTGCCGTGCCCACGGTTTGTGTGGCCATGCCGGGCAAAGTGGCCGGCGCAAAAACCACTGTCCCGTCCAGTGCAGAGGTTGCCGTCGCCGTGGCCGTGGCCAGCAGCTGGGCCTGCGCGCAAACGCCGTGCGGCGGGCATGGCGGAGCCCACGCATACACCGCCTGATACAGCACCACCGTGCCGCCGGCCATCGCGTTGCCGTTCATGTCGCGCAGCCGCAAAACCATCTGCGCCGGCGTATTGTTTGCAGCCAGTGTCTGCGCTGTGCCGCTGACGGCTTCTACCGTCGCATACTCCGGCCGCGCGCCCAGAATCGTAAATGTCGCGCAGTTCGAGGTGCCGTTCACGCAGGCCGTCACCGTGGTCTGCACGCCCTCGGCCAGCGGACCAATCGTCAGCGTCTTCGCTGCAACGCCGTTGGCGTCGGTCGTCACGGAAGCCGAGCCCTGAATCGTGACCCCGATTGCCGTCTGCCACGTCACCGTTTGCCCAGCCGTGGGCGCGCCGCTTTGCAGCGCCAGCGCCTGCGTCGTCCAGTTCACCGTAGCCCCGGCGGCCACCGAGAGAAATGGCGTCAGCGCGGAGAGCGCCGGCGCAGTGCCGCCCGTAAAGTGCGCCTGCAGGCTGGCGCCATTGGCCAGCGAAGCCGTCACCACGGCAATCGACGAGTTCACCGCCGTCACGGTCATCGTGGCCTGGCCATCGCCCGTCGCCGTCACCGCGCAAGCCGACGCGCCACAGCCCAGCGTCGCCGCGCCGCTGGTCACCGTGTAAGTCACCGTCACGCCGCTGGCCGGCGCAAGCGCGGCGTCCAGCGCGGTCACCGCAAACGGCAGCGGCACGCCGATGCCCACGGTATTCACCGGAGCCGTCACCAGGTGCAGCGAGTCGCCGGTACCCGCGTCGTAGCTCAGCCCGCCCGTAACCACCGCCACAGCGTTGTAGCTGGCCGGCTCGTCCACTTCCACGTCCACCGAACCTGCCGCCGTGCCCACCGGCGCAATCGCCGTAATCTCGTTGGGAGAAATGCTGGTCACCACCGCCGCCTTGCCGCCCACCTTCACCGTGTCGCCCGGCCGAAAGCCCGTTCCATAAATCGCAATCGGCCCACCGCCCAGTGGCAGGTGCTCCGGCGCAACCGTGTCGGCATAAAGCAGCCAGCCCATGTAGACATAGTCCGGCCGGCCATCGCCGCGCCGGTCCGCTACGCCGATGCGCACCACATCGTCCGAGCCCGTCGCCACCTGCAGCCACGTCTCGCCCGTCGCAAATCCGTTAAAGCCCGGCACCGCGCCCACCGCCGCCGAGCCCACCGCGTCCAGCGCATCCCACACGCCCACCGACGGCATGGCCTTGGTAATCGCGGGCCTTCCCTGCTCATCCAGCGCCACCGTCACCACCGTAAAAGTGCGGTTGGCGCGCACCGGAAACAAAAACCAGTCGGCCTGGCTCGCCTGGCTCAGCCTGCTCGTCCACATGCCGTTGGGGGGCAACAGTCGCGGACTCTGCTCGGCGGCAATCGCGCTCTGCGCGCCGCCCGCGGCTGAGTCGGCAATCGGCACGTCGAGCGTTTGCGCAGAACCAGCCGTCATTGCGTTCACCGCCAGCGTGGGCATAGTCCCCGAGGGCGCAGGCGTGCCGTCTACATACGGCCCCACCGCATTCTTCTGGATATACAGAGGATCAATCGTCTCGAAGGTGATTTGATAGTTGGCCGCCGTCATCCCCGCGGGCAGCGGCATATAGCTCAAGTCAAAGGCGCCCTGCTGGCTGGCATCGGTCCCGCCCCACTCGGCGTAGGGCGTGCCGCTGGCATCGGCCCAGCCCAGCACCGCGCTGCCGTGCTCGCCGCGATAGAGCGCGCCGCTCACCGCCGTCACCGTGTACGCGTAAAGCGGATTGCCGTCGCCGTCCAGCGGCCGCGCCACCACGTTCACGCCCTGCATGCCCACGCCATTGCGAAAGCGAAGTGTGCCTGTAATCGATACCGTGTTCTCCGCCGTCAGCTCCTTGCCCGGAAACTGCGCCAGATTCGCCGCCGTAATCGGATAAAGCCGGTTCAGCGCGGCAATGTCGTCGAACCGCAACGCGCCGGGGTTGGGAATGCAGTTGCCCCCGCTCGGTCCGCACGCTCCGCTCAACGGCTGCATCACCGGCAGCCCCGCCGTCTGGTTCGCGTCGCCGCTCAAGAAAGCGCCGGGATTCACCTGCGAGAAATCTAGGCCGAGAATCCGCCCGAAGGCCCGCTCCAGTTGGAAGCTCATCATCGTCAACTGGTCGGCCGTGGTGGCGCAGCGGCCATTCAGCACAATCACCGCGTGGGCAAAGGTCGCGTCCGGGTTAAAGCTGTCCACCCAGAACCAGACGCCGTTGAACTGGCAGCTCAGCGGGTCGCTCGCGCCCGAGCCGTACAGCGTGTCAATCACCGAGCCGTCGGCGTCGAAAACCACGCCCACCGGATAGCCGGTCGCGGCTGGAGTCATATCGGAAGGCGCGGCAAACACCTTGTTGCCGGCCACCGTATTCAGGCCGCTCACGTCCTCGTTCAGCGCGCCTGCATCGGTCAACGTCACGCCCGCCGTCGGCACCGCGCTCCATAGCGCCGCCGCCGTGTCCACCAGCGCCACCGCCTGGGCATGGTTTACGGTCGCGTTCAGCGCTCCCTGGTCTACCCAGTAGCGCACCTGCCCACCGGCCCAGCGCACCGGCTGGCCCGCCACGGCAGGGTTAAAAAACGTCGTCCCGGCCACATACTTCGGCCCGCCCGCCCAGGCCGCCGGCGCCAAACCGGCCAGCGCCGCCGTCACAACCGCAATTCTTAGAGCCTTCCAACCCCTGCCACTCGCCACAAACCCACTCTCCGGCAGGGTTTGTGGCGCGTTACGCGCCATTGTGGGACCAAAATAATGAGAAATCACTCATCTTTGTCTCAGCGTGAGACTCCCTCGCCCTCCTCCCCCTTCCCGACGAAACACCGGATGTCAACGGTACCTGCGTACCCGGATTACACCCTCGATACGTGCCCTAAGTGTCATGGATTAAAAGAGATGCAGCGTATCATAAGAACTCGACGTTCGCATGAGCCGCGCACCGTTCAGCCCCGCGCATCCTGAGGCAACCGGGGCCTGCTTCGCCGCTCATCTTTGCCTGGGGAGGCCGTCATCAGCACTCGTTTGCGTTTGGGAGATTTACTTGTTCGCGCCCGGCTTGTAACCGAGGAGCAGATTGCGCAGGCGCTTGAGCGCCAGACCGCGCAGGGCGGGCGCCTGGGCGACAACCTGGTCGCACTCGGCTACCTGCAGACCAAGACCCTGGAAGCCTTCCTGCATCGCATCCCCGCTGAGCCGGCCGACATCAAGGCCACCGGCATCGACGAGATCGACCTGATGGGGATGCTGCTCAAGCTCATCTATCGCGACCGGTTGGAGACCACCCGCCAGTTCATGGAAGCCATCAAGCTTCCCTACCACATCGTTCTGGACCTGATCCAGATGGCGATCAACCGCAACTTTCTACAGACCCTGGGCTCGCGCTACTCCGACAATCCGCTCGACCTGAGCTACACCTTCACCGAGTCCGGCCGCAAGTGGACCCTGGACGCCATCGAGCGGCTGCGCTACACCGGCCCCGCCCCGGTCACGCTGGAGGAGTTCAGCTACCAGGTCAGTCTGCAAAAGCTCACCAACGAGCTGATTACCGTGGACCGGCTGAAGCACGGCCTGCGCGACATGACCGTCGACAGGAGCTTGATGGAACAGGTGGGCCCGGCGCTCAACTCCGGCCGCGCCATACTGCTCTACGGACCTCCGGGCAACGGCAAAACCTCCACCGCCCTGCGCATCACCAGCATCTTCAACGACGTGATCTACGTGCCTTACTCGGTCATCGTCGAGGGCCAGATTATCCGCATCTACGACCCCAGCCTTCACCTGCCGCTGAATCCCACCAGCATGAGCGACGACGGCGAAGTTTCGGTGATGCGCCGCGAGCAGTACGATGCCCGCTGGGTGCCCTGCAAGCGCCCCTTCGTGGTCACCGGCGGCGAACTCACGCTGGACATGCTCGACCTGCGCTACGACGAGACCGGCCACTACTACGAGGCGCCCCTGCACGTAAAAGCCCTGGGCGGCACCTTCATCATCGACGACTTCGGCCGCCAACTCGTAAGCCCCACCAACCTGCTGAACCGCTGGATTGTGCCCCTGGAAAGCCGCATCGACTTCCTCAAGCTGCACACCGGCAAAAGCTTCTCCATCCCCTTCGAGGAGCTGGTCATCTTCTCCACCAACCTGGAGCCGGAAGACCTGATGGACCCGGCCTTCCTGCGCCGCCTGCCCTACAAAATCGAGGTTGGCGCGCCCACGCTGGAAAACTTCCACACCATCTTTGTGAAGGAAAGCAAAAAGCAGGGCATGGACCTGCCCGAGGACATCTTTGCCCTGGTGGTGGACAAGCTGCAGAACGAAAAGAAGATGGAGTTTGCCGCCTACATGCCGCGCTTCATCGTCGACCAGGTGGTGGCCGCCTGCCGCTTTATGGACGAGCCCTCGCACTACGAGCCGCGCTTCATCAACTACGCAATCGACAACCTGCGCGTGAAAAGCAGCGTCAAGAAAAGCCAGACCTCCGCCCGCGTCTAACTACTTGCACCAGCCCTACGTTCTTGCGAGCGAAGAGCGAGCGTCCGGCCCCACCGCAGGTGGCGAGCGCGCTGCTGCATGCAATGCCCCACCGCAGGTGGCCAGCGGCTTGTCTGCGGAGGGAGCAGTGGCCTTTCAGGCCGCTGAATGCGCGCCCGCGTACGGCCGGGCTTCAGCCCCGGCCACAGCACGCAATGCTTCTCGCAGTCGGCTGAGAGCTGACGGCTGAGGGCTGCCTTCTAAATCTCGGGATAAAAGTCGAAGAACGCGTCCAGGCTCTGCTTCAGTTGCGCCTCAATCTCCGCGCGCGAGCCCTCCAGCACGTGCATCGTTACGTGCGCCTCGTTGCCGTTCACCAGCTTCAAGGTCGCGTTGCCTATCTCCTTCACTTCGCCCTCCGGCAGCAGTCGCATGCCGTACACAAGAGTCAAATTCGCCATGTCCCTCATCATATCCATGCAAGGGTTGTGCAAGCCGGGGTACGATTTCCACTCCCCAGCCACGTACAATCGGGTTGAAAACTATGAGTGAGATTCGCGATACCGTCATCCTGGGTTCCGGCTGCGCCGGACTCACCGCCGCCATCTACACCGCCCGCGCCGGCCTTAAGCCGCTGGTGCTTGAAGGCCATGAGCCCGGCGGACAGCTCTCCATCACCTCGCTGGTCGAAAACTTCCCCGGCTGGCCCGAGGGCATTCAGGGGCCCGAGCTGATCGAGAACATGAAGAAGCAGGCCGCGCGCTTTGGAGCCGAGTTCAAGCTGGCGCATCTGCATGCCGCCGACCTGAACACGCATCCCTACAAGCTGGAAACCTCGGCCGGCGAAATCCGTACCCGCACGCTCATCATCGCCAGTGGCGCCAGCGCGCGCTGGCTCGGCATTCCCAGTGAGCAGGCGCTTATCGGCCACGGCGTCTCCAGTTGCGCCACCTGCGACGGCTTCTTCTTCCGCGGCAAACCCATCGCCGTGGTCGGCGGCGGCGACTCCGCCATGGAAGAGGCGCTCTTCCTCACCCGCTTCGCCAGCAAGGTCACGCTGCTGCACCGCCGCGACGCCTTCCGTGCCAGCAAAATCATGCTGGAGCGCACCATGGCCCACCCCAACATCGAGCTGCGCACCAACACCGTCGTGGACGAAGTGCTCGGCGTCGAAGACAAGTCCGTCAAGGGCCTCAAGCTGCGCGACACCGTCAACGGCGAAACCTGCACCCTCGACGTCGAAGGCCTCTTCCTCGGCATCGGCCACGAGCCCAACGCCAAAATGTTCCATGGGCAAATCGACCTCGACGAGGAAGGCTACATCAAGACCACCGGCAACGTACTCACCACCAGGAATGGTCAGGTCGTGCCCGGCGTCTACGCCGCCGGCGACGTGCAGGACCGCCGCTACCGCCAGGCCATTACCGCGGCCGGCTCCGGCTGCATGGCCGCCCTCGAAGCCGAAAAGTTCCTCGAAGAACACGGCCACTGAGGCGCTGAGTCCTCCGCATAAAAATGGGTGCCCCAGGTCTCGATTTTGAGACCTGGGAAAGCAAGCCCCCAACTCAGCCTTCAAAAAAGTAGCGCCGTCCTCCCGGACGACTGTAGCGTGGGCCTCCCGGCCCACGCACGTTTTTCAGGAAGCATCTCTAATACGAAAACGGGTGCCCCACATCTCCCGCTGTTGGAGATGTGGGAAAGCAACCAGGCGTCTCCGCCCCGTGCCTCAGCCCTTCTCCGCCGGATAGTTGAACAACAGCTGATTCCCGTCCAAATCTTCGACCACCACAAGCCGGTAGCCCCACTCGCCGTCCTTCACCGGCACGCCCCGACCTTCGAGTTCCGCGCGCAGCGCATCCACCGCTGCAACTCCGCCCTCGTGTGTCGACGGCTCCACGTTCAGAGAAATGAAGATCACAGCCTTGCCAATCTTCTCCGGCCATTTTTCCGCCCAGGTGCTGGCCAGAATCAGCGCGCAGCCCTGCCGCTCCACTTGCGCCACACGCGCAATGCCTTCCTCGTCATAGCGCCATGAGCTCGTAAAGCCGAGCGCGTCGATATAAAAGCGCAACGAGGCTTCGACGTCCTTTACCTGCAGTACAGGCCGTGCAAACCAATCCGTCATACAACGCACCTCGCTTACCAGCTGTGAAACGTAAAGAACACCGCCCCCACCAGAAACAGCGCAGCCACCGCGTGGTTCCACTTCAGGTGTTCGCCAAAGTAGAGCGTCACAAAAACGCCAAAGACCACCAGCGTAATCACCTCCTGAATCACCTTGAGCTGCACGGGCGTAAAGCGCCCGTAGCCCAGGCGGTTGGCCGGCACCTGAAAGCAGTACTCAAACAGAGCAATGCCCCAGCTCACCAGAATCACCTTCCACAGCGGCTGCTGGCCGAACTTCAGGTGGCCGTACCAGGCAATGGTCATAAAAATGTTGGAGAAGAGGAGAAGAACAATGGTCCACATCTCTCCATTAAACGGCATCGCGCGCCACACGCAAACGGCAGTCAGTACCCGCCTCGCTCCGCTATCCTTGAATGTTGACCACACACCCATGACGACCCTCGCCGAAAATCTCGCGCGCATTCAAGATCAGATCGCCGCGGCCTGCCGCGCCGCCAACCGCGACCGCGACGAAATCGAGCTGATGGCCGTCTCCAAAACCTATCCCGTCGAAGTGATGGCCGAGGCCGCCGCACTCGATCTCTGCCTCTTCGGCGAAAACCGCGTGCAGGAGTTTGCCGCCAAGGCCACCAGCGGCAACGCACTGCGCCAGCGTCTCTCCAACGACGACATCTGCGTCCACTTCATCGGCCACCTGCAATCGAACAAGGCCGCCGCCGCCGCCGAAATCTTTGACGCCATCGACTCCGTTGACTCCCTCAAGCTCGCGCTCCGCCTGAACGAAGCCGCGCAAAAGCTCAACCGCACCATCCCCATCCTGCTTGAAGTCAAGCTCAGCCCCGAGGAGAGCAAGCACGGCCTCGACCCCGCCTCGCACGAAGCCGCCGAGTTGCTCGAACGCCTGCCCCATCTCGGCAACCTTTTCTTTGAGGGGCTAATGACCATTGCCCCCTTCGGCGCGCCCGACGACGAAACCCGCGCCTGCTTCCGCGCCCTGCGCACCCTGAGCGAGCGCTGGGCCGCCCAATACGGCGGCCTCACCTTCGCCCAGCTCTCCATGGGCATGAGCGGCGACTTCCCTCTGGCCATCGCCGAGGGCGCCACCCGCATCCGCATCGGCACCGCGCTCTTCGGCAAGCGCCCGCCCACCGCCGCGCAGCTTGCCGCTTGGCCGGAATCATGATTCGCGCCGCCAAAGATGGCGTCACCCTTGCCGTCCGCGCACAGCCCGGCGCAAAAAAGACCGCCATCGCCGGCATCTATGGCGAAGGCGACCAGGCACAGCTCAAAATCGCCGTGCAGGCGCCGCCCATTGAAGGCCGCGCCAACCAGGCACTCATTGCCTTCCTGGCCAAAACCTTCGGCGTGCCCAAATCATCCGTCGAACTGGTCACCGGCGAGTTATCCCGCAGCAAAGTCTTCCTGCTGCGCGGAGTCACCGAGTTACTGGCCCGCCTGAAACTGAATTTTTAGCTCGCTAACTTCCTGCGCGTCGCAAGCCGTTTTCCGCTATACTTGCGGCTATTCTGCATGGGAGCTGAGCTTGATCCGCACGCGACCACTTTTCCTGTCCGCAATTCTCCTCTCCGCGCTGTTCTGCGCCCGCCCCCTCCGCGCGCAAACCAACTATCCCGTTGAGGGCTACATTACCGCGAGCCAGATGCCGCAAGGCTTTGAGGTGGAAGGCCGCGTGGTGCGCCTCACACCCGCCACATCCTTTGGCCTCATCGATTCAAACACCAGTTCCACCGCGCCCCTGCTGAGCCATTTGCTGCGCGTCGGCGCCTACGTGCAGGTGGATGGCGATAGCCATGGATCGAAAAAGCCGCTGGAGGCCACGCTCGTGCGCTTCCGCGACGACTGGAACCGCAAGCTCTCCGGCACCGGCGTCATCCTGCGCGTAGTGCATCCTCAGCCCGACCCGGTCTACGACGTCGACGGCTATAGTATTCGCATCACGTCTTCCACAAAGGTTTCGTTCGAAGGCGGCCTCGACTCACTTGCGAAGGTTGCGGAGAACAGCTGGGTTCGCTTCAGCGGCAAGCGCGGCGCTGATGGCATAGTGGTAGCCACAAGCGCGGACTTCC
>DASVLI010000088.1:0-7176 GCA_036384955.1 Occallatibacter sp. | reverse complement strand
ATGCTTGCCGACCGCGACGAAACCGCTGCGTCGCGTGTGGCCAATGAGCTGAAGACCATCACCTCGCCCGAGTTTGTCGGCGTCACGCCCATCGACATTCGCAACCGCGAGACAATTGCCGCTGCGATTCGTGCAACGATTGCGGCCTTCGGCGGCATCGACATCCTCATCAACACCGCGGCCATCTTCCCCTCCTCGCCCGATGGCGTGATTGGCGATGCGATGTGGACTGCCACGCTCGACATCAACGTGACGGCAAATTATCTGCTGGCCGATGAAGCCGCAAAGACCTTCAACGACCAGGCACTTGACGGGGCAATTGTGCTAACGAGTTCCGCCAACGCCGTCGTGGCCAAGCGCGGCAGCGAAGTGTACGACGTGAGCAAGGCCGCGCTCTCGCACCTGGTGCGCGAACTGGCCGTTGGACTTTCGCCGCGTGTGCGCGTTAACGCCATCAGCCCGGCCACCGTGGTCAAAGGCTCCACCATGTTCCCACGCGACCGCGTGAAAGCTTCGCTCACCAAATACGGCATCGCGTTTGAGGAATCACTCAGCGACGACGAGCTGCGCAATCTGCTCGCTGGCTTCTATGCCAAGCGCACGCTCACTCATCAGCCCATTGACCCGAAAGATTGCGCGGAAGCCATTCTCTTCCTCGCCAGCCCCAAGGCGCGCTGCACCTCGGGCCACATCATTCCCGTGGACGGCGGACTGACCGAGGCGTTTCTGCGGTGAGCGCTCCGCACGACACGCGCGCACGCGTTGCCATCGACCTGGGCGCGGAGAGCTGTCGTGTCTCACTGCTGCAATGGATCAACGGCCAGCCTGCAATCGATCTGGTGCATCGCATTCCCAACGGCCCGGTACATCAGGGCGCATCGCTGCACTGGCCGCTCGAAACAATTCTCGCCGGGCTCGATGAAGGCCTGCGCCAAGCGGCTGAGCGCGCGCCGCAAGGCATCGCTTCCATTGCTGTCGATGGCTGGGCTGTCGATTACGTGCGGCTCGGCGCCGATGGCAAACCGCTGGCGGATCCGTTTTGCTATCGCGATGAGCGCACGGTTGCAACCAAGGCTGACGCCGATGCACGCATGCCGCTCGAAGAGCTCTTCGCACGCACCGGCGCGCAGCCCCTGCGCATCAATACGCTCTATCAACTCATGGCCGACCCTGTGTGTGGCATTGATGCGGCTGCGCCGTGGGTCAATCTGCCCGAATACATTCTGATGAGCCTCGGCGCGCGCCGCGTTGCCGAATACACCAACGCCACGCACACCGGTCTCGTCAACGTGGAAACGCGTACGTGGGATGCGGAGATCTTCACGCGCTTCGGCCTCTCACTCGAAGCCGCGCCGCCCATCGTACCAACCGGAGCCGTCGTAGGCCAGTTGCAGGGGCCGCTGGCTGAGTTGCCCGCCTTCCGCGCAACGCAGTTGATTGCGCCGGCATGCCACGACACGGCTTCGGCCATCGCAGGAATTCCTGTGGCCATGGAGCGCACGGCGTACATCTGCTCCGGCACCTGGTCACTGGTGGGAGCCATGCTGCTGCGTGCGGTCACCAGCGCCGCCGCGTTGCACGCACGCTACACCAATCAAGGCGCGCACACGGGTTTTCTCTTTCACTCCAACGTGAACGGCATGTGGCTGGTGAAGCAGTGCATGAATGCGTGGGCCGCCGAGGGCCGCGTATGGAGCATCGAAGAGCTCGTCCGCCAGGCAGAAACGCAAACCGCGCCCGGCACCGTGAATGTAGACGCTGAGCCGTTGATGCTGGATGGCGACATGCCCGCGCGCATCAATGCTGAGCTTGCCTCACGCGGCTTCACATCCATCCCCAACGTACCGGGCAATGAACCCATCTTCGCGCGTGTTATTTTTGAGAGTCTCGCCGCGCGCTACGCTGAGGCACTCGCGCAACTGGAGTCCATGCTGGGCCACAAACTAGAGCGCATGCATGTACTCGGCGGCGGCAGCCGCAACGCGCTGCTCACCCGCCTCACCGCACTGCGCACGGGTCTTCCGGTTGAAGCCGGCGAGGCCGAAAGTTCCACCATCGGCAACTTCGCCGTGCAGCTTGCTTCGGCAGAGTGCGAAGACGTTACCGCCGAGAGAGTGCGCGCGTGGGCCGCTGCACTCTGCAACCGCTAGCCCACCGGCTGCACCGTTCCCTTGCCTATCAGGTCTTCCACGCGCTCAATCCAGCCGCGGTCGGCGGCAACCTTCATCTCTTCCGGCTCCAGGATTACCGCGTACTCGTCCTTCTTTTCCAGGTGCAGCATCACCTTGCCCGGCCCGGGAGCGGCGTCGGCAGCGGTCTTCAGCGCATTCAGCGTCTCCTCGCTGATGCGGTCGAGGTTGACGCGAATGCGCACACCGGTCGGCAGCTTCACCTGAACTTCTTCCAACGGCTGAATACCACTAATGGAAAGCTTGGGCGCGGCGTCTTCATCGCCAGAGAGCATGCCGCGAATCAGCACCGGCGCTTCAATCTTCAACTGCGCGGCCAGCTTCTCGTAGTCGCGCGGAAACGCAATCAGGTCGATCTTGCCCGAGGCGTCCTCCAGCGACGCCTGCGCATACAGCTTGCCTTCACGCTTGGTTTTCTGCACGCGCAAACCAAGCATCATGCCTGCCACCTGAATCTCGTCGGCCGGGTCGGCGTCGCGTCCCCAGCGGCGCTCCGGAGGCTTGCGCTCCAGCGCCTCTGCCACGGAAATCACTCCGGGCAGATTGCGAATCTTTTCAGCGTACTTATCCAGCGGATGCCCGGAGACGAAGAAGCCAAGCACTTCTTTTTCATTCGCCAGCCGCTCGCCCTCTTCCCAGTCGGCAACCTTGGGCAGGTCGTCGCCGCTCTTGGCCTTCGGCCCCTCGTCAAACAATCCGAACAGACCAGTCTGTCCCTGCTCCGCATCGCGCTGCGTCTTTTGTCCGCGCTCAATCGCTCTGTCCACCGCGGCAAAAAGCGCGCCACGCTTGCCCAGCGTATCCAGCGCGCCAGACTTGATCAGCGACTCAATCACGCGCTTGTTCATCACCCGCAGGTCCACCTTCTCGCAGAACTCCCACAGGCTGGTGAAGTGGCCGCCCACTTCCTCGCGCGCCTTCTTGATGGACTCGATGGCATTGCCGCCCACGTTCTTCACCGCAGCCAGGCCGAAGCGAATCGCCTGCCCATGCGGTGTGAACTGCGCGCCGGAGACCTGCACATCCGGCGGCTCCACAGCGATGCCCATCTCGCGGCATTCCTGAATGTACTTCACCACGTTCTCCGGCTTCGAGGTTTCGCTGGTCAGCAGCGCCGCCATAAACTCCACCGGATAATGCGTCTTCAAATACGCCGTCTGATACGAGACCAGTCCATACGCCGCCGAGTGCGACTTGTTGAAGCCGTAGCCGGCAAACTTCTCCATCTGGTCGAAAATCTCGCCGGCGATGTCCTTCGGATGCCCAAGCGCCACGGCGCCGCTCATAAAGCGCTCGCGCTGCTTGGCCATCTCCTCGGGATTCTTCTTGCCCATGGCGCGACGCAGCAGGTCGGCTTCGCCCAGTGAGTAGCTGGCCAGCTTGTTGGCGATCTGCATCACCTGTTCCTGATAGACGATGACGCCCAGCGTCTCCTTCAGGATGCTTTCCTGCTCCGGCAGCATGTACTCCACCTTGCGGCGGCCCCACTTGCGCTCGATGAAGTCGTCCGTCATGCCGCCCTGAATCGGTCCGGGGCGGAAGAGTGCCGTCAACGCCGTCAGATCTTCCAGCTTCTCCGGCTTGTAGCGGCGCAGAATATCGCGCATGCCGTTCGACTCAAACTGGAAAATGCCCGATGTGAGCGCGGCCTGAAAAACCTTCTTGTACGTCTCCTCGTCGTCCAGCGGAATCTTGTCAATGTCGATCTTGTCGCCGCGACTCTCTTCAATCAGCTTCAGGCAATCGACGATGACGGTAAGCGTAGTGAGCCCGAGAAAGTCCATCTTCAGCAGGCCCATCTTCTCCACCGCCTTCATGTCGTAGGCGGTCACAATTTCGTCGTTCTTGGTGCGCGCCACCGGCACCAGCTCAATCAGTGGGCGCGGCGCAATCACCACGGCAGAGGCGTGCACGCCCTGTCCGCGCACCAGCCCTTCCAGCTTTTTGGCGGTGTCAATCAGCTCGCGCACCTGCGCTTCGCTCTCGTAAATCTTGCGCAGGTCCGGCACATCCTCAAGCGCCTTGTCGATGGTCATGCCCACCGTGGAAGGAATCAACTTGGCAATGCGGTCCACGTCGCCGTAGGGCATGTCCATGGCCCGCCCGCAATCCTTGATGGAAGCCTTGGCGGCCATGGTGTTGAAGGTGATGATCTGCGCCACCTGATCGCGCCCATATTTGCGCGTCACGTAATCGATCACTTCGCCGCGGCGGTTCATGCAGAAGTCCACGTCGATATCGGGCATGGACACGCGCTCGGGGTTCAGGAAGCGCTCGAACAGCAGCACGTTCTGCATGGGATCGATATTGGTAATCTCCATGCAGTATGCAACGAGCGAACCCGCGCCGGAGCCGCGCCCCGGGCCTACGGGAATCTCATGGTCGCGCGCATATTTGATGAAGTCCCAGACGATAAGGAAGTAGCCCGAGTACTTCATCTGCTTGATGATGCCGAGCTCGTAATTCAGCCGTGCTTCATACGCCGAGATGGGATTGCGCAACTGCCCGCGCGTTTCCAGATGATGCACCGCGGTCTCCATGCGCTTCTTGAAGCCCTCGCGGCAAATGTGCTCAAAGTAGCTGTCGATGGTGTGGCCGGGCGGAACAGCAAACTCCGGGAACGGATCTTCCACGCCGTGCAACTGGAAGTTGCAACGCTCGGCAATCTCCATCGTTCGCTGCGTCACGCCGGGCGCATCGGGAAAGAGCCGCGCCATTTCGTCGGCGGATTTGACGTAGAACTGGTCGCTGTCAAAGCGGAAGCGCTCCGCATCATGCACCTTCGATCCGGTTTGCACGCACAGCATCACGTCGTGCGCGTGGTGGTCCTCGCCGCACAGGTAGTGCGAGTCGTTGGTCAGCACCATCGGGATCGACAGCTCCTGCTCCATCCGGAACAGGTCCGCCTGAATCTTCCGCTCCTGCTCCAGCCCCTGGTCCTGAATTTCAAGATAGAAATTGCCGCGGCCAAAGATGTCCTGATACTCGTTGGCCACGCCTTTGGCCTTGGCGTAGTTGCCGGCCAGCAGTTCCTCGCACAGCTCGCCGCTCAGGCAGCCGGAGAAGCCGATAAGGCCCTTCGAGTTTTCCGCCAGGTAGCGCTTGCTCACGCGCGGCTTGCGATAGAAGCCATGCAGCGACGCCTCCGACGTGAGACGAATCAGATTGCGATAGCCTTCTTCGTTCTCCGCCAGCACCAGCAGGTGGTTGTACTGGTCGTGCGGCGTCTCCGCGCGATGGTCCTCGGCCTTGCACACATACAGCTCGCAGCCCAGAATCGGCTTGATGCCCTTGGCCTTGGCCGCATTGAAAAAATGCACCGCGCCGTAAATGTTGCCGTGGTCGGTCATGGCCACGGACTTCTGGCCCATCGCGGCCACGCGGTCCACCAGTTTGTGTACGTCGCAGGCGCCGTCCAGCAGTGAGTATTCCGTATGCAAATGAAGGTGGGTAAATTCGGCCATGGCTATCTTTGATTCTAGTCGGCGGCATCGAGTCAAAAAACTCACGTTGCATCAGCCACGCGTTCTCCGCAACTTGTTGACCCGCCGTGCGTAATCAACACGCCACGCGCTTCCCGCCGGGATTCGTCCCCGCATTTCCACACGCCGCGCGGTCAACCGCAATCCAAATTGGGCGCGCATGGCCAGCCGTTATTACCAACATATCCGCCGTTGCGGCACTCAAACCGAAGTTGTATGGACCATTCCATGCGCGGCGGCGTGTACTGTGCCTCAACGCGCGATCGCGCGAGGATTGAGGTCCGGATGAACCCCGCGGATTCATCCCATGTGAGGTTGCCCATGACGGCACGCATCGTTTTCTTCGCGGCGACATTTTTCGTTTCGCTCGCCGCGCTCGCCCTGGCACAGTAGTCCGGCACACTGCCCAGGCGCGACGCCAGAATGTAGCACAACGCTATGCCACCACCTCGCGGCGGCAACCACTGCCGGGGGTGGACTTTTTTTGCGAGCTGCGCTTTGCTTTCCGCCTCCGCTTACTCCCTCGCGCGGCCACGGTCTATACTCTTCCCAAGCCTATGCGTACACGAGTCTTCTCGCTTGCCCTCCTGGTGGCTTCGCCCGCGTTGCTTGCCGCGCAATCCACAGCAAAGCCCGCTGCCAAAATGACGCTCACCCCCGCTCAAGTGCATCAGTCCGCCATCGTCATCGATACCCACGCCGACACGCCACAGCGCTTCGTCGATGAAGGCTTCGACCTTGCCGACCCGCTGAAGGGCGGCAACTGGAACTTCGAGACCGCACACAAGGGCAACCTCGGCGCGGAGTTCTTCTCCATCTGGGTTGACCCCAAGCCCAACGAGGGCCACTATGCGCGCCGCACCCTCATCCTTATTGACGCCGTGCGCCAGCAGGTGGCCAAACATCCGGACAAGCTGCTCTTCGCCACCTCGCCCGAGGACATTGAGCGCGCGCACCGCGAACACAAAATTGCCGCGCTGATGGGCATCGAGGGCGGCCACTCCATCGAGGACTCCATCGCCCTGCTGCGCGACTACTACGCGCTGGGCGTGCGCTACATGACGCTCACCTGGTCGAACTCGAATGGCTGGGCCGACTCCTCCGGCGACTACGACGACAAGTCCATCCCGCACACCAGGGAAGGCCTGAACGAGTTCGGCAAAGACGTGGTCTATGAGATGAATCGCCTCGGCATGATGGTCGACATCTCGCACGTCAGCGATAAAACGTTCTACCGCACGCTCATCATCAGCCGCGCACCGGTCATCGCGTCGCACTCGTCCGCACGCGCGCTGTGCGATGCGCCCCGCAACATGACCGACGACATGCTGCGCGCCGTTGCCAACAATGGCGGCGTGGTGCAGGTCAACTTCTACTCCGCGTTTCTCTCCCAGGCTTATCGCGACGCGCAGCGCGCCCAGCGGCCCGAGGTGGAAAAAGCCGTAGCCGAGCTGAAGGCGAAAGACAAGGCTGAAGGCAAGGAAGCCTCCGACGAGGAAATCGCC
>DASVLI010000087.1:0-17378 GCA_036384955.1 Occallatibacter sp. | reverse complement strand
CGGCGAGCTCTATCTGGCGCACTCTGACGGCACCGCCTCGCAAAAGCTACTGGCCATGAACAGCTTTCTTGCCGATCCCGTGTGGGCGTCCAACGGCGCGCGCCTGCGCTTCAGCTCTTCGGACGGATTCGGCCCCGACATTGGCCAGCACATGCAGTGGGAGGTAAATGCCGACGGCTCGCACCTGCATCGCATTCTGGAAGGCTGGCACACGCCGCCCGACGAGTGCTGCGGCACATGGACGCCGGACGGCCACTACTACATCTTCCAGTCGGCCGGGCAAATCTGGGCACTGCCACGCGGCAACCGCTTCTTCTCGTCCAAGCTGAAGCCTATTCAACTTACCTTCAGCCCCATGTCGCTGCACTCGCCTGTCTCCAGCCGCGACGGCTCCAAACTCTTCGTGGTCGGTAAAACCTTCCGCGGCGAGCTGGCCCGCTACGACACAAAGAAATCGCAGTTCGAGCCGTTCCTGGGTGGCGTCTCGGCGGAGTATGTTTCCTTCTCGCGCGATGGCGCGTGGGCGGCGTACATCTCCTATCCGCAGGGCTCGCTGTGGAAGTGCCGCGTCGATGGCTCGGAGCGCGTACAGCTAACATTCCCGCCGTACAAGCCCGTGCTGCCGCGCTGGTCGCCCGACGGCAAGGCGATTCTCTTCTTCGAGTATCCGCAGGGCACTGGCCAGCCGGCGCAGATTTATCAACTGCCGGCTTACGGTGGAACTCCAGTTGTGCTGATGCCAACCGACACGCACAACCAGCAGGATCCTTCCTGGTCGCCCGATGGCGGACGGATTGCCTTCTCCGGCGACGCCAAGGATGCAGCGGCCGACATGAACGCGCCAGCCATTCACATTTACGATGCGACCACAACCAAGGTGACGGCTGTGCCGGGCTCGCAGGGCCTCTTCTCGCCGCGCTGGTCACCCGATGGACACAAGCTGGCCGCGCTGACCACCGACTCGCGCACCGTCAAGATTTTCGACTTCGACACGCAGCAGTGGTCGGAGCTCGGCAAAGGCACGCTCGGCTGGATCAACTGGTCAAAGGACGGCGAGTGGGTCTACATGCTGGACTTCACCGGCAAGGGCGCCGTAATTCGTATGAAGGTAAAAGACGGCCAGGTGGAGAAAGTTGTGGACCTGACAGACTTCGTCACCACCGGCCAGTTTGGCGGATCGCTCTCAATGGGGCCCGACGACGCGCCGCTGCTGCTGCGCGATACCGGCACGCAGGATGTCTACGCGCTCGACTGGACGCAGCCGTAACCCTCCTAACAGCGTCTGCCGCGCAGCACCCTTCCACCAGAACCAGTTTCCCCACAATTGACATCGATTCATCCAGGGCTGTCGCGGTCTCGCGGCCGGACCTGATCCAGCGTTTCAATTCAAGAGTTTTCGCGCCGCGCCGATGATGAATTGGTGAGGGAACGCAATGCAATGGACGATTAAGCGCAAGCTGTTTCTAGGATTCGGACTGGCAGCGGCGCTTCTGGCAGGCAGCCTCGGCATCGCGCGGTGGGCGCAGGCCAGCGCACAGGTCACCAGCCGGAAGATGGTCAAGGCCATGACCCTGCAGCGCGATCTGGAGCACCTGATCGGATACATCAATGCCGTCACGGTGGCGCAGCGCGCCTACATGATTTCGGGCGACGAAGCTGCTATCGCCGGCATTCCCGCTATGCGCCAGGACGCCAATCAGGTGGCCGACCGTGTCGCCGCAACCATTGCCTCCAGGGATGAACTTAAGCAGCATTGGGCGCGTTACCTCGAGCTGCTCCTGCAGCGGCGGAACCTCGTCAACAAGATGAACAGGGCACGCAAGGAGCAAGGCTTCGAGGCCGCCAAAGTGTTGTTTGACACAGGTGAGGACAATCGGCTCCTTGAGAATATTCTGGTGGAGTTCAACGCCATGCGGCAGTTGAGCAACCAGCAGTTGACCGACGAACAGGCCGCCGATGCCCATTTGCAGAGAACCATCTCCTGGGCGGAAGGCATAGGCGCGACCATTGCCTTCATCCTGATGATTGTCATCGCCGTCATGCTCGGGCGCTCCATTGCGCGCAATGTCGATGTGTCGGTGGGCCTGGTGGAAGCGATGGCGCGCAAGGATTTGGCGGTTGCCGATGGCGTGCCGGCCTCGAACGATGAGCTGGCCGCCGCCATCGATGCCATCAACCGCATGAAGTCGGCCATGGCCGATGCGCTTCTTGAGGTGTCACGCGCCTCGGCACAGGTGGCCGGAGCCGGAGCCGAAATCGAGTCCACCGCCCGGGAAATCTCCGAGGTCACGCACCACGAGCGTGCCAATGTCACGCAGTTCGCCTCCTCGCTGGCGGAGATGAACGCCACCGTGAAGGAAGTGGCACAGCACGCGGAGAATGCCTCCCGCGCCGCCAATGAGGCCGTCTCAAGCGCCACCGTGGGCCGCTCCGTCATGGAGGAGACCAATACCGCCATGCACCACATCCGCGAATCGGTCAACGCCGCCTCCGGCGACATCATGACCCTGGGCAACGTCACCAAAAGCATCGGAGAAGTGGTCCAGATTATCGAGGAGATCGCAGGCCAGACCAACCTGCTGGCCTTGAACGCCGCCATTGAGGCCGCCCGCGCCGGCGAGCAGGGCAAGGGATTTGCCGTCGTCGCTCAGGAGGTCAGAATGCTGGCCGAACGGACCGCCAAATCCACCAAGGAGATCGCGGAAAAGATTGCGTCCATGCAGAGCGGCGCCGAGCGCGCAGTCGAGTCGATGCGGCGCGGCGAATTGGTGGTGGAAAGCGGAGTGCAGAAGTTCAACGAGGTCTCCTCCGCACTCGACGCCATCGTCAAACGCATCGAGGTCGCCGAACAGGGAATCGCCATGATCGCCACGGCCACCACGCAACAGTCAGCGGCAACAGAAGCGCTCACCGAGAATATCCACGGCATCTCGCAGGAGGTGGAACAGACCGTTACCCAGGTGGACCAGACCGCCCTGGCCTGTGCCGAATTGGCCAAGCTGGCCGCCAGCATGCAAAAGCTGGTCGATACCTTCCGCTTGCCTAAAATCAGCCAGATGAAGGCTCACAATGCGGCGCACTTCGACCGTCAGGCCGCGTGAGCGTCCGGATAGCTTCGCACTGCATTCTGGGGAATTGGTGGAGCTGAGCGGGATCGAACTTGAGCCGCTTTGCGGGCGTCTGAGCCCGCAGGCGAAATCCTGACGGCGTGCACAGCACGCAGGAAGGACCTGCATCCCCCGGCATTGCTCTGGTTGGAATTAGAAGAGAATTGGTGGAGCTGAGCGGGATCGAACCGCTGGCCTCCTCGTTGCGAACGAGGCGCTCTCCCAGCTGAGCTACAGCCCCACGACTTCTTTATCTTACCAGCGGTTCGCGCTTTCTGGAAAGGCCGCGTAACCGCTCGAAAGTTGCAGGCCCGTTTCCGAACCCGGCCGCTTCCCTGCCCTCAGCGCACATAGGTATAGGTTCCGCACAGGTACATCGAGTTGCTGACGGACTCGAAGGTAAAAACCGGCGTATTGTCGCCGGAAAAGAAGGCCACGGAAAGCGTTTTGCCTGAAAGCCAGGTTGCCATCCATTGCGTCCGCTCCGTGCCGCACAGCGTGTTCTTGTGCAGAAAGCGCTGCGCCGCCGGAATGCTGAGCCGGTACAACTGGCCCTTGCCCGCGGTGTTCACATCCGCGTCGAAGACCGCGGCGACCTCGGCCGACTCCAGCTCGCGAATGTGCGCCAGCGGATAGTTCAGAAAGTTGATGCTCAGCTTGGCGTCGGAGATGGCGATGTCGCCCGTGATGCTGGCCGCGGTGTTGCTGGCCGCCAGCCAGTAGCCCTTGTCCTGGGCGCAGGCAGGCAGTGCACACGCAAAAGCGACGACACAGAGGAAGTTGCGCAGATTCATATCTACCAGCATGACATTCAGCGGAGGCCCAGAGCAAACCCCGCCTCATGCTGGTTCCAATGGAAGGCAGCCACCGACAGAATGGCGGGGACACCTTTCTGCCGCCGCCGGGGCAAGCGAATTTCACTCTTGAGAACACTGTTTACTGAGTCGTCGTTTCCGAGTAGTCCACAACACGCTCCGGATTCCCAAATGGACGAAAATCAGCTCGCCGCTCACATGTGGATGGGCGATTCGCCCTGTTCTGTCCAACCGAATCCGGAACCGCTACTCCGTGCGTAATGCCGTCAGCGGTTCCACGGCTGCGGCGCGACGCGCTGGCCACGCGCTGGCTGCCAGCGCAACGCACGCCACACCCGCCACTGCGAGCGCGTAGCTTGTTCCATCCAGCGGCGTCACGCCATACAAGGACGACGCCAGCGCGCGCCCAACCAGCATGGCCGAAGGAACTCCGGCGGCCACGCCAATCGCTGTCAGCACCAGACAGTCCTTCAGAATCATCCAGACCACCTGGCCGCGGCGCGCGCCCATTGCCATCCGAATTCCAATTTCCGCTGTCCTTCTGCTCACGCGATAGGTGAGCACGCCATAAAGCCCCGCGGCCACCAGCACCACCGCCAGCAATCCAAAGAATCCCGCAAGCCGCGCGAAGAGCACCTGGCTGGAAATCGTCAGGTCGTATTGGGCCCTCTGCGTCATGGGCTGGATCAGCGGCAGTTCGGGATCCATCTGCTGCACCACCTTACGGGCGGCAGGCAGAATCGCCAGCGGATCCCCATGCGACCGTATCTCCACGTCCATTCTGCCAATCACTGGAATCTGCGCATACTCATACCACGCCATAGGAATCGGCTCTTCGTCGATGCTCCGGTATTTGTGGTCTTTCACCACGCCCACAATCGTGATCGGGAAGTTCCTGCCTTCCGTGTCGATGACATGCCCTAGCGGGTTTCGGCCGGGGAGAAAACGCCGCGCAAACTCCTCATTAATGATGCCCACGTGCTGCGAACTCGCAGTATCGGAGGCCGCAAACTCGCGCCCGGCGAGCACAGGCACTCCCAGTGTTTTGAAGAAGCCGGGGCCTACAACGTTCATGCGCACTGTGCGCGATCCACCATTCGGCACATCCGGCAGGTTGCCGTCCACCAGCATGTCATTGTTGTTTGACGACCAGGACCCGATGCGCCACATCATCACTCCCACCGATTCCACGCCGGGAATCTGCTCTAATTTGGCCGTAAGGTCGCGGTAGAACATCCTTCCTTGCTCCAGGGAATGAATCTGCGGCTTTACGCCGAACACCGCCAACCCATCGGTGTTGAATCCGAGCGGCGTGTTCTCAAGATCGCGCAACGTGCGAATCAAAAGTCCCGCCGCCACCAGCAGAACCACGCACACAGTCATTTGCAGAGCCACGATGACTCTGCCCATGCGCGTCTTTCCCGTATCGGCGCCGGAAACCACGGCGGATGTTTTGATTGTCAGCGACGGTCCCGCCGCCAGCGCAACGCGCAATGGAACCGCTCCAAACAGAACCACGGCAACCGCCAGCACTGCCACGGTAAATCGCAGCACCACTCCATCCGGCGCCATGCTCGATTCGATCTGCGCCCACGCACCTAGCGCCCGCGTGGCATAAATCGCAAAAAGCCAGGCCAGCAGTCCGCCCGCGGCCACCAGCAACAGGCTCTCGGTCAACAGTTGCCGGAGAAAATCCGCGCGCCCCGCGCCCAATGCCAACTTCACGCTGAATTCGCGCTGCCGCGTCGCGTTGCGGGCCATCAGCAGCATGGCCACATTGGTGAGCGCAATCAGCAAAACCAGTCCCACCATCCCCATCAGCAGCCGCAGCGGCTTGCCGTACTCCTCGCCATAGGAGGGGAATCCTTTCGCGTCCGCCAGGCTCAGCACCGGCTTCTTTTCGCCCGGCCGGGGCGTACCCAATCCGGTATACGCCGCCGCTTGAAACACAGGCTGCATTTGCGCCGCCGCCTGCGCCTTTGTCACTCCAGGCCGTAGTCGGCCGATCAGGCGCATGCACCACCACGTGGGATTGGCTATGTACGTCTTGCCCTCATCCAGCGGATTGCCCCATGCGTTCAGCTCCGGCCGGCTCTGCAGCGGAATCCAGAAGTCCGTCGATCGGCCTGCTTCCAGGCCCTCAAAGCCACGCGCCGCTACGCCCACAATCGTGAGACCCACACCGTTGACGTAGAGCGTGGTGCCCAGTACGTCAGGATTTTGCGAAAATCGCCGCGTCCAATAATTGTTGCTGATCACCGCCACAGGAGCATGATCCTTCTCGTCGTCTGCCGTGAATCCGCGGCCGCGCTGCAGGCGAACCCCCAGTCCGGAGAAGAAATCGCCGCTCACCATGTCGCCTTCGGCTTCCTCTGGCTGCGCACCAATACGCACCCCGGCCTTGCTGCCAGAGAGCGGAACGTACGCCATCACCGCTTCCATTCCGTCTTTCTGATTTCGTAGCGCATCGTAAACCGGGTAGGAGAATGTTTCGTGTGCGTTCACCGTGCCCGTCCCATGTGGCGGCGAAGTGGTCCACAGATACACCAATTGGTTCGGATCCTGCACCGGCAGGGTCCGCAAAAGCACGGCATGCATCACACTGAACACCGCCGTATTTGCGCCTACCCCCAAAGCCAGGGTCACCACCACTGTGACGGTGAATCCAGGGCTCGCCAGCAGAGAGCGAAACGCATGCTTCAGGTCGCGCAAACATTTATCCAGCCACACCCAGCGGCCTTGCATGTAAAAGCGCTCCTGCTCCCGGCGAACGCTGCCGAACTTTCGCCGCGCTTGCTGGCGTGCGTCTTCCTCGCTCATGCCCTCGCGCCGCAGTTCCTCGGCCTCCAGTTCAATGTGCGCCTGCAATTCTTCAGAGAAATCTTCCGCACTGCGTTTCTGCTTGAACATGCTCACACCTCCTCGGCTTGCGCTGCGGAGCTGGAATCCAAAATCAGTTCCACCGCGCGCGTCAGCCGCCGCCACTGGCTCGCCTTCTCTGCCAATTGCTCGCGCCCCTGCCCGGTAAGCGAATAGAAGCGCGCCTTGCGGTTGTTCTCACTCACGCCCCACTTGGCGCGAACCCATTTCTTCTCTTCCAGCCGCTGCAGGGCCACATACAACGAACCATGCTCAACCAGGAAGGCATCTTCCGATTGGCGTTGGATCGCGCGCGCAATGCCCTGGCCATGGCATGGACCGAAGACAAGGCTCTTGAGGATTAGCAGGTCAAGGGTGCCCTGCAGCAGGGAGATGCGGTCGTCATTACTCTCTCGGGTCGACATTCTGCCCAAGCATGCACCCTCTTGGGTAGAATGTCAACCCAAGAGCCGCCTGCCGACATTCGATAAATTGCCAACTCGCTCATGAATCGACGTTTTTACGGCCAGAAGTGGGTTCTGGTCGAATCACCGTTCACCCTGCAGTTGCCGTTCGGTTGAGCATTCCGCGCGGCTCGCGGCATGGATGAAGCTGCTTTTTCGCAAATTCATGCCCTGGCGGAATCCCGTTGCGCAAGGCGGCGGGATTGATTGAATTCGACGCCTCAGCCGCGGCGCAGTGTGAACAGCGTAATTTCCGGCGGGCAATTCAATCGGATGGGCAGATTCACCGTGCCGATGCCGCGATTGACATAGAGTTGCAGTTCGCCGAGCTGATAACGGCCCTCCACGTAACGCCGGCCCAGCGGCGGCAGCGCCAGCGGGCGCACAAATGGCAGCCGCACCTGTCCGCCATGCGTGTGGCCGCTGAGCACAAAGTTGACCGCCTGCCCCACGGGGTGCGCAAGCAGCCGGCGCACATAGTCCGGCGCATGGCACATCAGAATCACCGGCTCGTTGGGCCGATTGCGAATAAGCTCCGGAATTGCCGCTTCCGGGTCAGGACTTCCCTCCAGCGCATCGTCGAGCCCGGACAGCCACACACGGCCGCCATCGCGCTCCAGCGGCAAGTAGGCGTTGCGCAAGACGCGCACGCCGTTCTGGCTCAGCGCCTCCGTCACGCCAGTGGGGTTCACCAGCACATCGTGATTGCCGAGGATGGCGTAGCGCTCCCTGCATGCCAGCCCGTTGAGCACCGCGGCACATTCCCAGCCTGCGTTGGTGGCGTATGCGACGCCGCGCAGACCCTGGGTGATGAAGTCACCGGTCAGCAGCACCACGTCGGGCCGCAGTTGGTTGACCTTCTCCACCACACGCCGCAAAAAGAAGCGCTCGGTGAACTCGCCGAAGTGGATGTCGCTCAACTGCGCCACGCGCAAGCCCTCGAAGGCGCCTGGCAGGCTCTTCAGGTGAATATCGAGCTCGGTGACGTCGATCCAATGGCGCGCAAACTCGCTGGAGTAGAGGGCAAGCCCCCCAGCACCAGTTAAACCCGCGATGAGAAAATTGCGCCGGCTGATGAGCTGCCGGGACGAGGAAGAAGCCATACCTCATCGTATCGAATGCGGCGGCGGCGCGTGGCTGAACGCATCTGCCTGCCCACCGCCACACCTGCCGCACACCTTTGCGCCGTATAATTTTCACTCGCTCGCAGCAAAGTGGCGCCACCCGTTTCGCGGACTGGCTCATTCCATCTCTTGTGCGCCGCGTCAAGGATTCAACAGCAATGAACGATTCCACCTTTATGCTGACGAAGTGGTATCTGGACTGCGTAACCACGGATGGCGAAGCAGTCATTCTGTATAGCGCACTGTTGGCATGGCGAGGAGTCCATCTGGCCTGCAACAGCTTGCTGCACGCGTGCTCCACTGGAGTTGAGTCCCATTTCTCCATGGCACGCGCGCAGATCGGCGCCGATCCCGACAAGATAGAAGTGAAAATGCCGCGACTCAAGGTGGAAGGCGCCTGGGCCCGGCTCGCTCCCCCCTTCCGCACGCGCGTGTATGAAGGCGATGACGGCTTTGTCGATTGGAATTGCCTGCAGCCTGGCTCGAATGTGCGATTGCGGCTTGGCGAGCGCGAACTAACCGGCCACGGTTATGCCGAGTGCCTGACCGTAACGGTTCCTCCCTGGCGGCTGAAGCTGAAACAACTGCGCTGGGGGCGCTTTGTCGGCGAAGGCCACACTCTTGCGTGGATCGATTGGCGTGGCTCCTACAACAGTGCATTTGCCGTATTGAATGGCGAGCGGTGCGCATTGACCGAGGCAAAGGAACGCGCCGTTCAGGCCGAGCGAGCATTGCTTGACCTGCACGACAGCCTCCCGATTCGAACCGGCAAACTGGGCGCAACCGTTCTTCCATTCGCTCCACAACTACGCAGACTTCTTCCGCGTTCGCTTGCTTCCATCGACGAGCGAAAATGGCTCAGCCGCGGCACTCTCACCTGCGGCGATCAAATCAGCCACGGATGGGTGATTCATGAGGTGGTCCATTGGGATATGTAAACCAATCTCTGCCGGGCAAGCTGCTTTATGGCTTCCTGTTTATTGCCGTCGTCCCGGCTCTGCTTGTGCTTTGGGCCTGCGCCACCAGCGGCACAATTGCGGCGCCCGCGGTATTCGCACCTCGCCTCGGACTGGCAGCGATGGCGGCCGGGCTCTTGCTTTTGCTCATCGGTATGCTCGCGCTTTGGCGCGTGGGCGGGGGATTGCCGATGAATGCATTCCCTCCGCCGCGCTTCGTCGCCAAAGGGGTGTACGCGGTACTTCCACACCCCATCTACGGCGGATTCATCACGGCGTGCATTGGCGCGTCGCTCTACTTTGGCTCTGCCAGCGGCCTGTGGCTGATCTCGCCTACGGTGGCGCTGTATTGTGCGGCGTTGGTGCTTGGATACGAGATGCCCGACCTGCGCCAGCGCTTTGGCAAGCCTGCGTTCTCGCTGTGGCTGCCCGCCGATAAGTCCGGCTCAGCTACGCTGTTGGAACGGCTGCGCATCTATCTGGTCATTCTTTTGCCGTGGCTAGTGATCTTTGAAGCCATCGGCGCGCTGGGCCGCGCTCCGGATGCCGTCAGTACGTATCTGCCTTTGGAACGCGCTTTGCCTCTCTGGGAGCCGATGGAACTGTTCTATGGCAGCACCTATCTGGTTGTTCTGCTGGCGCCGCTGCTCGTCCGCTCCGGCACTGCGCTGCGGCAGTTCGCTCTGCAGGCGCTGCGAGCCATGGCGCTCCTCTTTCCGCTCTATCTGTTGCTGCCCTTTTACGTCCCGCCACGGCCTTTTGCCGCCGCATCTATTTTCGCTCCGCTCCTCGCGTGGGAGCGAACGCCCATCTCTGGCATCGGTGCATTTCCATCGTTCCACGTTGTCTGGGCGCTCATCGCAGCCTGCGCGCTGGGTTATGGCGGCCGCGCACGCAAAATACTCTGGACGCTGTGGGCATTGCTGGTCTGCGCGAGTTGTGTGGCCACCGGCATGCACTCCATCCTCGACGTTCTCGCTGGAGCGGCAGCGTATTTCGCCGTGGCAAGAATGGATGAGATATGGAAGCAGCTTCTGCGCATCACGGAGCGCTTTGCGAACTCGTGGCGTGAATGGCGGATTGGATCGCTGCGCATCATCAACCACGGCGCGTATGCCGGCTTGGGAACATTTGCGGGAATCTGCATCATCAACTCACTGCTCGGTGCAGGTCATCGCATCCTGCCTGTTGCGATCTTCGTTCTCTCCACCATAGGCGCGGCTCTTTGGGCGCAGTGGGTGGAGGGATCGCCTGCGCTGCTGCGACCGATGGGTTTTTACGGCGGCATGATCGGCGCGGTTCTCGGCGCGCTGCTTGCGCCGTTGCTGGGCGTCTCGCTCTGGAGCGTCTGTGCCGCACTGGCCATCGCGGCACCCTGGATTCAGGCGCTGGGCCGTCTTCGTTGCCTCGTCCAGGGCTGTTGCCATGGTCACGCAACAGGCTCGGTCCCTGGCATCCGCTATCACCATCCGCGCACGCGCGTTTACCGCCTGGCGCATCTGGCCGGCATTCCCATTCACGCGACGCCGGTCTACTCCATTTTCTGCAACGTTGTGGTGGGGCTGGCGCTCTTGCGCCTGCTGCAACTGGGATGCTCCTGCAGCTTTCTATGTGGCATCTACCTGCTGCTGACCAGCGCGGGCCGTTTTGTGGAAGAGGCTTATCGCGGCGAGCCGCAGACAAAAGTGCTGCACGGCCTGCGTTTTTATCAGTGGATCGCAATCTTCACTGGCATCGCCGGTGCTGCGCTGACCTGCATTCCGAGCGCACCGCTGCAGCGCTTTGCCCCTCTCCATGCGGGCGACATCGCTCTGGCATTGGCCTGTGGCCTCGGCTCGTGGTTTGCCACGGGAATGGATTTTCCGGAGTCGTCGCGAAGGTTTGCGCGGTTGACGTAAGAAATAGCCGCCGCACAAAAAACACAAAGGCCGGGGCATCGCCCCGGCCTTCGCTACTCTGGTCACACCCAGACCCCAGAGTTCGAACTATCTAAAGCTGGTTCATGTTGGTCAGGAACTCGGCGTTGTTGCGCACCTTTTCCAGACGGCTGATGAGCAGTTCCATCGCCTCAACCGGCGACAGCGGGTTCAGCACCTTGCGCAGAATCCAGATGCGCTGCAAGTCTTCCTTGGGAATGAGCAGCTCTTCTTTACGCGTGCCGGAGCGCTGAATATCAATGGCCGGGAAGACGCGCTTGTCGACCAGCTTGCGGTCAAGAATGATTTCCATGTTGCCGGTGCCCTTGAACTCTTCGAAGATGACTTCGTCCATGCGCGAGCCGGTGTCGACCAGGGCGGTGGCGATGATGGTGAGCGAGCCGCCTTCCTCGATGTTGCGGGCCGCGCCGAAGAAGCGCTTGGGGCGCTGCAGTGCGTTCGAGTCAACGCCGCCCGACAACACCTTGCCCGAGGGCGGAACGATGGTGTTGTATGCGCGGGCCAAACGTGTGATGGAATCCAGCAGGATGACCACATCGCGCTTGTGCTCCACCAGTCGCTTGGCCTTCTCGATGACCATTTCAGCCACCTGCACGTGGCGCGCTGCCGGCTCGTCGAAGGTGGAGCTGATGACTTCGCCCTTCACCGAGCGCTGCATGTCGGTGACTTCCTCAGGGCGCTCGTCGATGAGCAGCACGATGAGGACGACTTCAGGCTGGTTGGCGGTAATGGAGTTGGCCAGCGACTGCAGCAGCATGGTTTTGCCGGTGCGTGGCGGGGCGACAATGAGGCCGCGCTGGCCCTTGCCGATGGGCGTCAGCAGGTCCATGACGCGGCCGCTGACGGCCTCGCGCACGGTCTCCAGCTTGATGCGCTCCTGCGGATAGAGCGGTGTCAGATTGTCGAAGAGAATCTTGTTGCGGGTCTCCTCGGGCGACTCGAAGTTGATGGCCTCGATCTTGACCAGCGCGAAGTACTTTTCGCCTTCGTGGGGCGGGCGCACGTTGCCGCTGATCGAGTCGCCGGTCTTCAGGTCGAACTTGCGAATCTGCGAGGGGGAGACATAAATGTCGTCGGGACCGGGCAGGTAGTTGTAGTCCGGCGAGCGCAGGAAGCCATAGCCGTCGGGCAGAATCTCAAGTACGCCATCGGCGAAGATGTGGCCTTCTTTTTCACTTTGTGCCTGGAGGATCTTGAAGATCAGATCCTGCTTGCGAAGACCGCTGGCGCCCGGAATCTCAAGGGTGCGCGCAATGCGGCTCAATTCTGTAATGTTCTTTTCTTTCAGTTCAGCGATGGTCATGGTCACCTGCGATCTTGAGAATGGGATTGGAGAGAGGAGTGCGGAGGAAGGAGTGGTCCAGCGGCAATCAGGCGGAACTCAGGAAAGCTGCCGCACGCAGAAGCATTCAATCAACAACTGGAAATGCCCTGGGAGCTCGAAACGCGGGAGGACGGCGGCTAGCTTTGACGGGAGGCGTGCCAGAGGCACTTGCCTGATTAAGAAAAAGTGGAAATGGGGAGCGGCGCTGCCTTAAGCAGCGCGCCGCGCCTCAACAGTCTGTGCCCGGGCTTGGTTCACCGGCGCCACGGGGCCGGGATTGATGGTGTGGAAACGGACCAGCACTTCGTTGGTCGTATCCTGCAGCCGCGTATTCGGCTTGTGCAGCTTGCGGGTTGCCTTGCTGGCCAACTGGCACAGCTGGTAGCGGTTGGTCACATGAGAGAGTGCCCCAAAAACCAAATCTGAACGCATAACAAAAAATCTCCTTCCAAATCGAGTGTCCGCACGGTACTGCGTGGCACCGTCGGGGCACTTTAAAGCTGAATGACCATCGACCGGTCCGGTCTGCCCCTGAACCAGCTTCAGGACTTTAGACGCAGCAAGCACGCACAGAGTTCTAAAAAATCTTGGCGTACCTTGCCTATTCCTGAGTGGTTCTCGTTGGCCGATTCAGCGAAGTTGTTGCCGTGGAGGGAATTGTCGTGCCGAGCTTTCCCATTCCGGCTTTCACACACACACCGGGCAATACGAAACAAACGCCTACCAGTTTGGATGCGGGGAAAGCAATCAGAACTGAAACAAGATCGATTTATTCAATCTACCCTTGTGAACGGCAATGTTGAATGTATACCGACTCCTGTATGGGGTCAACATGATTTTTGGGCGGTTCCTTTGGGCAGTTACCTTCGCCTGCACTTTCGGAATCATCCGTTCAAACAATTGATATAAATGGTTTTATTTCAATTTTATCGCTTCATTGTGCGAATACGGACACTCCTCCGTCTCACACTGCAATCCTCACTTTTCGGAAAAAGGAATCCATACGGTAAATATGTGCACTTTGGCTGGTGCAGCGGACCATTTGCCAGCTTCAGGCCCAGTAGCTGCGGTCCAGCGTCCTATATTGGATAGCCTCGGCCAGGTGAGAGACAGCCAGCTTTTCGGCTCCCTCCAGGTCGGCGATGGTGCGGGCAACCTTCAGAATGCGGTCGTGGGCGCGCGCCGTCAGGCCCTGCTGCTGCATGGCGCGCTCCAGCAACTTCTCCGCATCGGGCCCTAGCTCGCAATAGGTGCGAATTTGCCGTGTGGTCATCTGCGCATTGGAGTAAATCTTCTCGCCATGCTGGCGGAATCGCTCGCGCTGCCGTTCGCGCGCGGCCAGAACCCGGGCACGAATTTCCGCCGAACCTTCGGCCGCCGCGCTGCCGCGCAGTTCCTTATATTGCACGGCGGGCACCTCAATATGTATATCGATGCGGTCCAGCAGCGGGCCGGAGACCTTGGCCACATAGCGCTGAATCATGGGCGGCGTGCACATGCACTCACGCGACTTGTCGTTGAAGAAGCCGCATGGGCAGGGATTCATGGCCGCGGCCAGCATAAAGCGCGCCGGAAAGCTGAGCGACATGGACGCGCGCGCGATGGTGACCATGTGGTCTTCCAGCGGCTGGCGCAACACCTCCAGCACATTGCGCGGAAACTCCGGCAGCTCGTCGAGGAAGAGCAGCCCGTTGTGCGCCAGCGAGACCTCACCCGGGCGCGGCACAATACCGCCGCCGATCAGGCCCGCGTCGGAGATGGTGTGGTGCGGTGAGCGAAAGGGCCGTTGCGTCACCAGGCCTTGCGTGGCATCGAGCACGCCGGCCACGGAGTGGATCTTGGTGGTCTCCAGCGCCTCTTCGAAGCTGAGCGGCGCAAGAATCGAGGGCAACCGCTTGGCCAGCATCGTTTTGCCAGAGCCTGGCGGGCCAATCATCAGGATGTTGTGGCTGCCGGCCGCGGCCACCTCAAGCGCGCGCTTGGCCGTTTGCTGGCCGCGCACATCCTTGAAGTCCACACTGAAATGCTGCAACTCGCCCAGCAATTTTTCATTCGAGACGCGAAACGGCTCGCGCTGCACCACGCCAACCACGGAGCGATTCAGCAGATCGATCAGGTCGGTGAGCGAACTGACCGGATAAACGTTCACACCCTCCACCACCGCAGCTTCGGCGGCGTTCATCGCCGGCAGAATCAGATTGGGTATGTTCTTTTCGCGCGCAAGAATTGCCATAGGCAGCACGCCGGGCACGGGGCGCACGCCGCCGTCGAGCCCAAGTTCGCCGACGATCAAGTATCGGCTCACGTCGCTGACCTGCAGGGCGCCGTACGCGCCCAGAATGCCGAGCGCCATGGGCAGGTCAAAACCCGCACCTTCTTTTTTCTGGTCGGCAGGGGCCAGATTCACGGTGATGTGTGTGGGCGGAATGGAATAGCCGGAGTTTTTGATGGCGGCGCGGACACGGTTGCGGCTCTCACGCACGGCGGCGTCGGGAAGGCCAACCGTGTGGAAGTGATCATGGTCGCTGACCACGCCACTGTAATCGACCTCCACGTCGATAAGGTTGGCGTCAATGCCATAGACCGCGGCGCTGAGAGCTTTAAAGAGCATGCGGTTCAGTGCCTCGAAGTCTACCACCGCGCAATGCTTGCGCGTAGGACGCGCGTCATACCGGCGGTAACTATGGGCACCGAGGAGCGCCGGCCATCTACAATGCAACCGTGGCAACCAGTCTCTTCGACCTGTACAAAATCGGCGTCGGTCCTTCCAGCTCGCACACCATGGGCCCCATGCGCGCGGCCTGCCAGTTTGTCCGCGGCCTTGCACAGCGCGGCCTGCTTGGCCGTGTGGCGCGCGTGCAGGCCGACCTCTACGGCTCGTTAGCGCTAACTGGCAAAGGCCACGCCACGGACCGAGCCGTGCTGCTGGGCCTGGCAGGCAATGAGCCGGCAACTATTGACCCCGAAAGCATCGAGGCAACCGTCGAAGCCATTCGCGTACTTAAGCAGCTGGCGCTGAACGGAAGCAAGACCATCCCCTTCGACGAAGGCGATTCCCTGCTGATGCACCGCGACCAGATGACGCCGCCGGGCGCGAAGATGCAGCACCCCAACGGCGTGCGCTTCACCGCCTTTGACTCGGCAGGCGCGGCGCTCGACCAGCGAACCTACTTTTCCATCGGCGGCGGCTTCATCGTCGAGGACGGAGCCGATGGTTCCTCCCAGACGCTCGGCCAAAGCGAGCAAAAAACACCGTTCCCGTTTCATACGGCAGCGGAACTGCTGGAGATTGCCCACGCCAACGAGCTTTCCATCAGCCAGCTGATGCTGGAGAACGAGTGCGCGCTGGTGGACCACACATCCAGCATCGCGCCGGTGGACCATGTGCGTGCCGGCATCGATCGCATTTGGCAAACCATGCAGGGTTGCGTGGCACGCGGCATTGCCACCGAAGGCATTTTGCCCGGCGGGCTAAGCGTACGCCGGCGCGCGCACCGGCTGGCCCAGAGGCTGCATGAAAAGGAAGCCGACGGGCTGCGCGGCGATCCGCTGGCGCCGCTGGACTGGTTGACGGTCTACGCAATGGCCGTGAATGAAGAGAACGCCGCTGGCGGCCGCGTGGTTACAGCGCCCACCAATGGCGCAGCCGGTGTAGTGCCTGCTGTGGCTCATTACTATGAGCGCTTCATTCCAAACTCCGACCACGAAGGGCTGATGCGCTTCTTCCTCACTTCAGCCGCCATCGGCATTCTCTACAAGGAGAACGCGTCCATCAGCGGAGCGGAGGTGGGCTGCCAGGGCGAAGTGGGCGTGGCCTGCTCCATGGCCGCCGGCGGACTGGCCGCGGCGCTGGGCGGCACCAATGGCCAGGTGGAGCACGCCGCCGAGATCGCGATGGAGCACAACCTGGGCATGACCTGCGACCCCATCGGCGGCCTGGTGCAGATTCCCTGCATCGAGCGCAACGCCATGGGCGCGGCCAAGGCCGTGCACGCCACGCGCATCGCCATGAACGAGTCCGAGGGGCACAAGGTCTCGCTCGACCAGGTTATCCGCACCATGTACCTGACCGGCCTCGATATGCAATCGCGCTACAAGGAGACCAGCCTGGCCGGCCTTGCGCTGAATGTGATCGAGTGCTAACTTCGCTGGCGGAGAATCCAGCCATGTTTATTCGTTCCATATGCACGGCAGCCATCGGGCTGTCACTTGCCCTTGCGCCGCAGTGCAAAGCGCAGGAAAAGCGCGGACCCTCCACTCCCGAAGAGCGCCAGCAAATCCTCGAGTCTATCCATGCGTGGCAGGCCAACCCGCTCGGCTCCGACGCCAAGGATCAATTCGGCCGCGTTCTCAAGTGGTTCACCGAAGTACCGGACCTGACCGTTCATGTGTGTGTCCTTCTCGACAAACTGCCCAAAGGAGACAAGAAGGACGCAGGAACCATTTTCGGCGGCCAGTTCATGGCGCAGGCAGCGTTTGTTCTGGAGAATCCGGACAAACGGAGCGATCTTCTAGCTGAGTATCAGGCTGGCGTTGAAGGGGCATTACAGACCTACGAATGGCTGTTGAAGAGCAACCCCAAGGATAAGCAGGCCTATCTGGATGACCTGCTGCAGCGAAGAACTGCCGGAACGTTGCCCGACTTTGTGAAGGAACGCGCCGTGACTGCGTGCAAATAGCGCTTTGTTGCCGAACCGATGCGTGGTGTACTGATGGCGACACCTGCCGAGCCCGAATCCATTGACCTCAGAACCTGAACTCACGCAGCCTTCCGCACCGCAAACCGCATCGC